>JAFGAV010000092.1 GCA_016933515.1 Candidatus Aminicenantota bacterium | reverse complement strand
GCGCGGCCTCATGAGGACGGAAAAGAAGAGCGCCCGGCGACGACCTTGGAGTCGATGAGCAGGATTGATATAATTCTCTTCCATGCCCGACGAGGAGGAAGGAATGACAAGCTCTGCCGGCAAATCCCCGCCGCGAAGCCCGCGGGAGCGGCGCCGGACGGTTGAGGCGCGATCCGGCTTTCTCGCCTCATCTCTTTTGTTCTCCTTTTTCCTGTTGTTTCTCTTTTCCGCTTCGGGGGCCCTCGGTCAGGAGCCCTCCCTCCTCTGGGGCCACGTTCTCGACGCGGCCGAGCGTCCGCTCTTGGGCGTCTCGGTCCTTGTCACGGGCGACGGCTTCTCCGGCTCCCTCGCCGCCAAGACCGATGAACGCGGACTGTTCCGCATCATCGGCCTCCCCTACGGCCGCTGCCAAGTGCGCTTTGAATGCCGCGGCTTCAGGCCTTACGTCGAGAACAACGTGATCTCCGAGCCGGGCTCACGCGTCTACCTGGGCGTCGTCCTCGGAGCGGAAAACGGAAGGGACGGGTCGACGTTGATCCAAGTCTCCGAGCGCCGCGATTTCCAGAAAACCGTTCTTGACGCGAACCATATCGACAGCCACCCGTCGGGCAACAACATCTGGAACTTGGTCGAGAACCAGGATCTGGCCGCGACCTCGAGCCGGATCGACGTCGGGGGGATGGCCCTCGGGATTCCCGCGGCCGTGAGCCCCCGCGGAAGCGCCACCTGGACCCAGACGAGCTATGTGCTCAACGGCCTGGACGTGACCGATCCCTTCGACACGGGCCGGCCGCTTTTCTCTCCGGATATTTTCAGCCTGAGTTTCTACGAGCTTCACAACGCCTGGCTTCCGGTCTCGGGCTCTTACGCCGGCGCGGGCATCGGCCTCGTCACCAAAGCGCCGGGCGGCCGCGCCCGGGGAAGCGTGACCGCTTATTATTCCTCGTCGCTTTTCGCCGCCGACAACGTCACCCCCGCCCTGATCATGGAAGGCATCGGCGAGAGCCACGTCTGGGACGGCATGGGGGACATCCACTTCGAACTCTCGGCTCCCCTGTCCGGCGAGCGTCTCGGGCTTTACGCGTCCTTGACTTCGCAGCGCCTGGCCCGCGATCCGGCCGACTACGACGCCCTGGACTCTACGTCCGTCCTGTCGGGCCTCCTCAGCCTGGAATATCGTTTGGCCAGCGGAAGCATCAGGATCTTGGGCATCCAACAGTCCGTCCGCCATTCCTCGCTCGGCGCGGGCCGCGGCGTCGCGCCGGAAACGACACTGGACTCCCGCCGGCGCAACGGCGTGACCCAGCTTATCTGGGACAACGGCCTCCACGACGGCCCCCACATGCGCGCCGGTCTCAGCTATGCCTCGGCGAGCGTCCGCGACGATTTTCAGGCGGACGCCTTCGGGCCTTGCCGGGTGAACATCCTGCCCGAGTCCGTTTCCTCGGCCGCCCCCTTCGCCGGCCAGGACAACCGCAGCCTTCTCGACCTCTTTCTCGAAGGACGCATGCTCTCTCCCCTCTCCTCAAGGGGCGCTCACCTCCTCGAATACGGCCTGGGATTCAAGTCCGCAAGGAACAGATCCCTCGTCCACGTGCTCGAGAACAGGCACCTCAGGTTTTTTCAGGGACTGCCCCTCGAAATCGTCGAATACAACACTCCCCTGGAGAACGGCCAGGCCGCGGTTCACGGCCGCCTGTATATACGGGAAACGCTTTTTCTCGCTCCGACGCTCTCTGTCACCGCCGGATTGAACATCGGCCTCAGCCGCGCCTTCCGGACCGACGCGGGCTCGTTCGGCTCTCGGGACGCCGAGGGCGTGAGCGGCATCACCTGGCTCGGCGTTTCGCCGCGCCTGGCCTTCAACCTCCCCCTCTCGCGGAGCCGGGACACCGCGCTTTTCGTTTCCGCGGCGCGCTACCCCTTCGCCCTGTCCCTGAAAACGCTCCTTTACGGGCATCCCGGTGCGTTGGGCGGCCTGGTCTACGACTGGAACGACCTCGACCAAGACCTGCGGTTCGATGCGGGCGAGGCGGGGGACCTCATCCGCCGCGAGGGGCCGGCCTTCGCCGCGATCGACCCGGAACTCAAGCAGCCCTATGCCGATGAGCTCGTCTTCGCCCTGAAGCTCGATCTGGGCTCGGGATGGCGCCTGGCGCTCGCCGGCTTTCTCCGGGAAACGCGCAACCTGCTCGGAACGCTCAACACCGGCGTGCCGTTTTCTTCCTACGCGCCCGTCGATTTCTACGAGAACGGGGACGATCTTATTTTCGGCACTCACGACGATCTGGAGTTCACACTCTACGACCAGGACCCTTCCACGCTGGGACAGGATTTCTTTCTCCTGACCAATCCCGACGCGGCGAAGAGGGTCTCCCGCTACCGCGGCCTGGACCTGACGCTCGTCAGGCGGCACGATCCGAACTTCAGCTTCTTTCTCGCCCTCCAGGCCATCGAGGCCATCGGATTCGCCAATCCGGGCAACACCGAATTCGAGAACGACGACGGCGTCATCGGCTCCCTGGACGACAATCCCAACACCCTGATCAACGCCAAGGGGCGCCTGCGCTTTGACAGGGGCTACACGGCCCGTCTGGGATTCCGTCTCCGTCTGCCGGCCGGCTTCCGGCTGGCGTCGGTGGTCAAGTATTACGACGGCCAGCCCTTTGCCAGGAAAATCATCGTTACCGGCTTCAACCAGGGGCCTTTTTACATCATGGCCCACACGCGCGGAGTGGCCCGCTACGAATTCAACCTCACGGCCGACATCCGCCTCGAAAAGGCGTTTTCCCTGGGCGGCGCCGAGCTCCGCCTGTTCGTCGACGGCTTCAACATCTTCAACTCCGGCCTGGCCCTGAGCGAGAACGAATGGACGGGTCCGGAATGGCCGCTGCGCTACGCGACCGAGATCCAGTCGCCGCGCCTCGTCCGCTTCGGGGCTTCGTACGCCTTCTGAAGTGCCTTTTCGTCTTGCCCGAGACGAAAAAATCCGATAAAGTGAGGGCGCCGGTCAATCCTCGGTTCTGGAGGCTCGGATGCTCTCGACGATCGGAAAACTCATTTTCACCCTGATCATCTTCGCCACGGCCGCAGCGTTTCTCCTGCCCGTCGTCCGCCGCTGGCGCATCATCCGCGCCGGCCGTCCGCTCAACCGCTCGGACACGCCTTGGAAACGCCTGTGGAACGCCTTGGTCAAAGCCCTGCTCCAGTTGTGCACCCTCAGGAGCGAGCGACCGGCCACCGGGCTGATGCACGTCTTCATCTTCTACGGCGCCCTGTCGTTCGACACCCTGACCGTCAACCACACGATCGAGGGTTTCATCGACGGCTTCTCTCTTTTCGGCGAGGGGCTTCTGGGAAAGGCCTTCTCCTTCACCCTCGATCTTTTCGCCGTCCTCGTCCTGGTCGGCGTCGCCTTCATCGCCTTCCGCCGCTTCATCCTCCGGCGCAAGGCCTACGCCACCACCCATTTCGATTCGGCTCTCATCTATCTTTTCATCCTCGCCGCCACCCTGACCTACCTCTATTTCCAGGCCTTCGCCATCGCCCACCATCCCGAAACGGCCCGCTGGTCGTTCCTGAGCCGGGAGCTCGCCGGCTGGGTTTCGAGCTCCGGCCTGAGCGCCGCGGCCGTCGCCGGTCAGTTCAAGATTTCCTGGTGGGCCCACATCCTCACCGTATTCGCCTTCATCTCCTACGTCCCCCACTCCAAATACTTCCACATGTTCACCGGGCCGGCGAACCTCTTCGTCCGGACGCACTCTCCGAGCGGCGCGCTGGCGCCCTTGGACATCGAGAACGAGGAAATCTTCGGCGCGGAGAAGGCGGCGGACACGACCTGGAAGGACCGACTCGACGCCTTTGCCTGCATGGAATGCGGCCGCTGCCAGGACGCCTGCCCTGCGTTCCGGAGCGAAAAGCCCCTCTCGCCCAAGATGATTATCTTCAACCTGGAAAAACACCTGCTCGAGCACGGGCGGGCGGTCTCCGCCCGAAGGAGGGACGACCTTCCCGACCTCATGCCCGCCGTCCACACCGAGGGCGAGATCTGGACGTGCACGACCTGCGGCGCGTGCCAGTACGTCTGCCCCGTGGAGATCGAGCACATCCCCAAGATCATCTCCGTGCGGCAGTCCGAGGTGCTCATGAAAAGCCGCTTCCCGGCCGAGCTCAACGCCTTCTTCCGGAACCTGGAAACGAACGGGAATCCGTGGGGCATCGGATTCGCCCAGCGCGGCGACTGGGCCGAGGGCCTGGACGTCCCGCACATCAAGGACGTCCCCGACGCGGAATTCCTTCTCTACGTCGGCTGCGCGGGCTCCTTTGACGAGGACAACAAAAAAATCGCCCGGGCCGCGGCTTCGCTCCTCAAGAAGGCCGGCGTCCGGTTCGGCACCCTG
>JAFGAV010000091.1 GCA_016933515.1 Candidatus Aminicenantota bacterium | reverse complement strand
GAGGCGACATACAGCAGGTTGTAGAGCGGCATGCCCATGCTGAATTGCTTCTGGACTTCCTGGAAAAACGGGATTTTGATCAGCCCGGACATCGTGGAGGGAATGGTGATGATCGAGGCGGCGAAGATGATGGGAATGACGCCGCCGGTGTTGACGCGCAAAGGGAGATGCGTGCTCTGCCCGCCGTAGATTTTGCGGCCGACGATCCGTTTGGCGTAGGAGACGGGGATCCTCCGTTGGCTGCGCTCGACATAGACGATGAAGGCGATGACCGCCACCATGAGGGCGACGATGAGCGTGATCTTGATGATGTCCATCGTCCCCGTCTGCAGGCCGACGATGACGCCCTGGATGCCAGAGGGAAAATTGACCACGATCCCGGCGAAGATGATCAAGGAGATGCCGTTTCCGATTCCCCGCTCCGAGATCTGCTCGCCCAGCCACATGATGAACACCGTGCCCGTGGTCAGGGTCAATATGGTCATCAGCTGGAACCACAGTCCGGGATTGGAGACGATGGGCGTTCCCGGATCGACAAAGATCTTCGCCCCGCGGCGGATGATCTCTCCGCCCGGGCTCTTCAGCGTCTGAAGGAAAAAGGAGATCGCCAAGGCTTGGATGAGGCAGATGATCAACGTTCCGTAACGGGTGTACTGCGTGATTTTTTTCCGCCCCAGTTCCCCTTCCTTGGACAGGCGCTCGAGGTAAGGCCAGACGACCTGCAGCAGCTGAAGGATGATCGAGGAGCTGATGTAAGGCATGATCCCCAAAGCGAAGATCGTCAGTCGGGACATGTTGCGTCCCGAGAACAGGTCGACGAATCCCAGGATCGATCCTTTGGCCTGGCTGTTCCACAGGGTTTCGAGCGCATCGGGGTTGATACCGGGGTTCGGAATCTGGGCGCCGAGACGGTAGACGGCCAAAAGAAGGAGGGTGAAAATCACCCGCTTCCTCAGGTCGGGGATGCTGAAGATGTTGCGGATACTGTCGAGCATCAGCGTTTTCCCGCGAGGACGGCTTTGCCGCCGGCGTCCTCGATTTTCTTCTGTGCGGATTGGGAAAATTTATGGGCCGTGACGGTCTTGGCCGAGGACAGCAGGCCCCGACCGAGGATTTTGACGCCGGCCGTGTTTTTTTTCACCAGGCCGGCTTCGATCAGGTCCTGAAGGCCGATTTCCGCCTTGTCGATTTTGTCCAGACGATCAAGGTTGACCTCGCTGTATTCCCGGCGGAAAACATTGGTGAATCCCCGCTTGGGAATCCGTCTGTGAATCGGCATCTGTCCGCCTTCAAATCCTCGCTTTTGGGAAAACCCCGCGTTGGAAAGCTGCCCCTTGTGCCCCCGTCCGGACGTCTTGCCGCGTCCCGAACCCGGTCCGCGGCCCACGCGTCTCCCGGCCTTGCGGGAACCCTTTGCCGGTTTCAAATTGCTGAGTTTCATTTCGGCTCCACGATTTCCACTCTGACCAGGTGGCTGACCTTGCGGATCATCCCCCAAATTTCGGGGCGGTCCGGCCGCACGACCCGGGAATTCATTTTTCTCAACCCCAGACCCTTGACGATCTCTCTCTGGCGGGGGGGCCGATGGATCGTGCTGCGGACGAGGGTGATTTCCAGCCGACGCCCCGTTTCGGCTCCTGTCGCGCCTGTCTTCTCTTTCACTGCCATATCGTTTCCCTTGTCTTGTTCCGAACCTTGGCCACCTGGTCCGGGCTCATGAGGTTGTTCAGTGCCTGCATCGTGGCGTGGGCCACGGTGATGGGGTTGTTGGAGCGGATGGATTTGGTCAGGATGTCTTTGATCCCGGCCAGCTCCATGATGACCCGAACGGCCCCTCCGGCGATGACTCCCGTGCCCTTCGAGGCGGGCCTCAGGACAACCAGGCCGGCGCCGTGGCGCCCCTGAACGATGTGCGGAATCGTCGTCTCGGCCAGGGTGACGGACACCACGTTCTTTCTGGCGGCCTCCACGGCCTTGGCGATGGCCTGGGGCACCTCGCGGGCTTTGCCCTTGCCGATGCCCACCATGCCTTTTTCGTTTCCCACGGCTGCGAGCGCGGAGAAACTCAAGTTTTTTCCGCCCTTCACGACCTTCGTCACCCGGCGGATGGAGATGACCTGGTCTTTGAATTCGGGCTCGCGGTCTTCGGCTTCGGCTCTCTTCCTGAATTCTCTTGGCACCCTGTTCCTCCTTGAGCTCCTTCGTCGGACCCGTTAAAAAACAAGACCTGCCCGGCGCATGGCCTCAGCCAGGGCTTTGATGCGCCCGTGATAGGGCGACACGCCTCGGTCAAAAACCACGCGGGCGATCTGCTTGGCTTTGAGCCGCTCGGCGAGCAGCGCTCCCAGCTCCCGGCAGGCGTCTTTGTTCTTGGTCTTGGGATTCTTCTCTTTGAAGGCCGTCTCGAGCGTCGCGGCCGCGGCCAGAATCCGGCCGGCGGCGTCGTCCACGGCCTGGACATAGACATACCGATTGCTCTTGAAGACATAGACCCGCGGCCTCTCGGCCGTGCCGCTGATTCTCAGACGGAGGCGCTTTCTGATGCGTTGTTCTCTCTGTTTTTTGACCCGGGAGACTTCTTTAAGCACCGCTCACCCCCGCTTTCCGTTCTTTCTTGATCAGCTTTTCGCCGGCGTGCCGCACGCCTTTCTGCTTGTAGGGATCCGGCCTCCGGAAATTCTTGATTTCCTGAGCGATCTGGCCGACCCGCTGACGATCGATGCCCTTGACGACGATGACCGTCGGCTTTTCGACCACGATCTCGATGTCCTCCGGCACGGGGTAAACGATCGGCTTGGAATAGCCCAGGCTCAGCTCCAATTTGTCCTTTTCCCGCTTGGCCCGGTAGCCCACGCCCACGATCTCGAGCTGCTTGGAAAAACCGGTCGAGACTCCGACAACCGCGTTTTGAGCCAGGCTCCGCGCCAGTCCGTGAAACGCGCGGAGCGACGGTTCGTCGTTCTCGCGGCTGAACACGAGCCGGCCCTCCTCGAGACGGGCGCCGATTCCGGGAGAAAGCGGCGTTTCCAGTTTCCCCTTGGGGCCCGAGAACGACAGTTTCCCGGGCAGAATCTCGACTTTCACCCCGGGGGGAACAACGATGGGCTGTTTTCCGACGCGTGACATGTCCTTTCTCCTTCGTGCTCGCCCTCACCAAATGTGGCAGAGGACCTCTCCCCCGACCCCAAGCTCCTCGCACTTTTTCCCGGACAGAACCCCCCGTGACGTCGAGACGATCGTGATCCCCAGGCCGTCCAGAGCCTTGGGAACGTCGCCCTTGTTGCAATAGACGCGGCAACCGGGTTTGCTCACTCTCCGCAAGCCGGTGAGGACGCTGGTGTTGCCTTCCCCCGGCTTGAGGGCGATGGTCAGGAGGCCCTGCTTTTTGTCTTCCGTGACCTTATAGCCCTTGATGTAGCCCTCCTCCTTGAGGATCCGGGCGATGTCGACCTTGATCCGCGAGGACGGAATCTCGACGTCCTTCTTCCGGGCCTGAACGGCGTTGCGGATCCGGGTCAGCATATCGGCGATGGGGTCTGTCTGGCTCATGACCGTTTCCTTTCCTCTCCCTACCAGGACGCCTTGACCAGGCCCGGGATTTCGCCCTTCAAGGCCAGCTCGCGCAGGCACAGCCGGCACATGTTGAACTTCCGGTAGGTGGCCTTGGGGCGGCCGCAGATCATGCAGCGGCGCTTGCGCCGGACGGCAAATTTGGGTTCCCTCTGAAATTTGACCATGGATGATATTTTTGACACGGCAACCTTCCTTTATCAGGACTCACGAAAAGGCATGCCCAGATGCTTCAACAGCGCAAAGGCCTGGCTGTCGTTCCGGGCCGAAGTGACGATGGTGATGTTCATCCCCCGGGCCTTGTCCACTTTGGTGTAATCGATCTCGGGGAAAACGAGCTGCTCTTTGAGGCTGAGCGTGTAGTTGCCTCGGCCGTCGAAGGAGCGGGGCGAGACGCCCCGGAAATCCCTAACCCGCGGGAGGACGATGTTGATAAGGCGGTCGAAAAACTCGTACATTCTCTTCTCGCGCAGGGTGACGTAGCAGGCGATGGCCTGGCCCTGGCGCAGCTTGAACGACGATATGGACTTTTTGGCCCGCCCCACCGCCGGCCATTGCCCGGTGATGAGGCTCAACTCCGCCTTGGCCGCGTCCAGGACCTTGATGTTCTGGATGGCCTCGCCGACGCCGATGTTGATCACGATCTTCTTCAGGCGCGGAACGGCCATCGGATTGGAGCTTTTCAATTCGCTCTTCAGCGCGGGAAGAATCTCCTTGTGGTAGCGTTCTCGCAAACGACTCATGGCCGGCTCCTCACTTGGCTTTTTCCAGAGGCGCTTCGCATTTGGCACAGATCCGGATCTTGCTCCCGTCGGCCAATTTCTTGTGCCGGAAACGAACGCCCTGACCGCAGTCCGAGCAATAGAGCATGACGTTCGAGGCCTCGAAAGGGGCTTCTTTTTCCATGATGCCGCCCTGAACGTTTTTGCTCCTGTCGGGCCGGATGAATTCCTTGACGAAATGGATCTTTTCGACGATGATCCGGCCTTTTTCGGGCAGGACCCTGAGAATTTTGCCCGTTTTGCCCCTGTCCTTGCCGCTCCTGATCACGACCATGTCGTTTTTTCTCAGATCGAAACGCCTCATCACAGGACCTCCGGCGCCAGGGAAACGATTTTCATGAACTTGCGCTCCCGAAGCTCCCGGCCCACCGGGCCGAAAACCCGGGTCCCGACGGGTTCGTTCGTCTTGTCAATGACCACCGCCGCGTTCTCGTCGAAGCGGATGAAAGAGCCGTCCCGGCGGCGGACTTCCTTCCGGGTTCGGACGACGACCGCACGGATCACTTTGCCCTTGGGGATTTTGCTCTCGGGCTCGGCTTCCTTGACCGTGGCCGAGATCACATCCCCGATGTGGGCGTGGAGTCCCACGCCGCCGCCTATGGGCGTGATGCACTGGATCCGGCGCGCGCCGGAGTTGTCCGCCACTCTGAGCATGGTGCGCATCTGGATCATGGCCGGCTCACTTCCGCGCCTTCTTCGGCCTCGCGGGGAAGGTCGGCCAGGGACAATCCCAGGATTTTCGTCACCCGCCACTTTTTCCTCTTGCTGATCGGCCGCGTCTCCAGGATCCGGACGACGTCTCCCAGCTTGCATTTCTCGTACTCGTCATGAGCCAGGAAGGTTTTCCGGGAGCGGACGATCTTTTTGTAAAGCGGATGCCGGATCTGCCGCGTCACCAGGACCGTCACCGTTTTCCTCATCTTCTTCCCGACGACGACTCCGACTTTGGCCGTCTTGCGCGATTTTACGGGCTTGTCCATAGGCTACTCCGTTTTTCTTTCCCTTTCCTTCAGGACCGTCTCGATGCGGGCGATGTCCCGGCGGAGGGTTTTCAACCGGGAGGCGTTCTCCAACTGGCCCTGCGAATTCTGGAAACGCAGCTTGAACAGCTGGTCTTTGAGTTCGTTCCTTTTGGACGTCAGTTCGTCCTCCGACAGCTCCCTCAAATCGTTGATTTTCATTGAACTTCTCGGCTTTCGCGGGAGACAAACCGGGTTTTGATGGGCAGTTTGTGGGCCACGAGTCGCATCGCTTCCCGGGCGACGGCCTCGGGGACGCCTTCGAGTTCGTAGAGGATTTTTCCCGGCCGGACGACATCGACCCAGAACTCCGGGTCTCCCTTGCCCTTGCCCATCCGGACCTCGGTGGGTTTCTTCGTCACCGGCTTCCAAGGAAAGGACCGGAGCCACAGCTTGCCGCGTCTCTTGATATACCGGCTGATGGTGATGCGCCCGGCCTCGATCTGGCGGGAGGTCAGCCAACAGGGCTCCATGGCCTGGAGTCCGAATTCTCCGAAAGCGAGCGTCGACCCCCGCCGGGCTTTTCCCCTCATCCGGCCGCGCTGTTGCTTCCGGAACTTGACCTTCTTGGGCATAAGCATCGTCAAATCTCCTCGATCTCGGTGAGGTGGGAGACCATCTTCGGCTTGTCCACGTCGCCCTTGTAAATCCAGACCTTGATGCCGATCTGGCCGTAGGTGGTGAAGGCCTCAGTGAAGCCGTAGTCGATGTCGGCCCGCAGCGTCTGGAGAGGAAGCTGTCCGCGCAGGTACCATTCCGACCTCGCGATCTCGACGCCCCCCAGGCGGCCCGAGCACATGACCTTGATGCCCTTGGCTCCCATTTTGAGGGCGATCTCCACCGCCTTGCGCATGGCCCTCCGGTAGGCGATCCGCTTTTCGAGCTGGACGGCGATGCCTTCCCCGACGAGCAACGCGTTCAATTCGGGCTTGTCCACTTCCCGGATATCGACGTAGACTTCCTTCTTGGCGATGCCTTCCAGGAAAACCTTCAGGCTCTCAATTTCCTTGCCTCCGCGTCCGATGATGATGCCCGGACGGGCGGTGTGGATGATCGTCC
Source organism: Candidatus Aminicenantota bacterium (assembly GCA_016933515.1). Classification (GTDB taxonomy): domain Bacteria; phylum Acidobacteriota; class Aminicenantia; order Aminicenantales; family JAFGAV01; genus JAFGAV01. The sequence goes on along the minus strand of JAFGAV010000091.1, from coordinate 3,706 downwards.
GGATTTTCGGCCCCACCCGTTCGAGAATCACCTCGGCGACTCCGGCATGGCGGTACTTCTTCTTGATCTCCCGCTTCATACGCAGATCTTCATGGATGAGGCGGCTGTACTCGGCGCCCTTGCTGAACCATCGGGAGCTCCATTGTTTGTTGAAGCCCAGTCGGAATCCGTGCGGATGCGTCTTCTGTCCCACCGTTTATCTCCCTTTTCTCTCTTCCAGAGTGATATGGATATGGCTGGTCCGTTTCAGGACGCGGTAGGCGCGGCCCATGGGAGCCGGCCGGATGCGCTTGGCTGAGGGGCCGCCGTCGATCTGAATGCTGGACACGACCAGGTCGTCCACATTCAGATTGGACTCCTTCTGCTGGGCGTTGGCGATGGCCGAACGCAGGACCTTTTCGATGAGGACGCTGGCCTTCCGTTTTTTGGAAAACTTCAGGATGGTCAGCGCCTCCCCCACGAACCGCTTCCTGATGAGATCCGCCACCAGCCGGCATTTCTGGGGGGATATCCGGAGGAACCGGGTCGTTGCCTTGGCCACGGTAGTCGGCTGGCTCATCTCACTTCACCACCTTCACCGCTTTGGCCGCCTTGGAGGTGTGGCCCTTGAACGTCCGCGTCGGGGAAAATTCGCCCAACTTGTGGCCGACCATGTTTTCCGTGACGAACACGGGGATGAATTTCCGCCCGTTGTGCACGGCGATGGTCATGCCCACCATTTCCGGAATGATCGTCGAGCGCCGGGCCCAGGTCTTGACGACTTTTCTCTTCTCGCCCCGATCTTCGAGCTCCTTGACGGTTGCCATCAGTTTGGCGTCGATAAAGGGCCCTTTTTTCAGCGACCTGCCCATCACTTGCTCCTTCTCCGGACGATGAATTTCTGCGTCCGCTTGTTGTTCCTCGTCTTGTATCCTTTGGTCGGCATCCCCTCGGGCGAAACCGGATGACGGCCTCCCTTGGTCTTGCCCTCTCCGCCGCCGTGCGGATGGTCGATGGGATTCATGGCCGTCCCGCGGACATGGGGGCGTCTCCCCATCCAGCGCTTGCGGCCGGCTTTGCCCAGGGAGATGTTCTGGTGGTCGAGATTGCCGATCTGTCCCACCGTCGCCCGGCAGTCCAGGTGAACCTTGCGGATTTCCGAGGAGGGAAGCCGGATCTGGGCGTAGTCCCCTTCCTTGGCCAGGACCTGCGCGCCCGATCCCGCGCTGCGGGCCATCTGGCCGCCTTTGCCCTTCCTCAATTCGATATTGTGGACGACCGTTCCCAGGGGAATCGAACGCAAGGGCATGGAATTGCCCGGCAGGAGGTCGACGGTGGCCGCAGAAGCGACGATCGCCTGGCCGACCTCAAGGCCCTGAGGCGCCAGGATGTAGCGGCGCTCGCCGTCGGCGTATTTGATCAGGGAGATGAAGGCCGAGCGGTTGGGGTCGTATTCGACCGTCTCCACGACGCCGGGCACTTCGAGCTTGTCTCTCCGGAAATCGATGATCCGGTAGTTTTTCCTGTGGCCGCCGCCCCTGTGTCGGGAAGCGAGCCGGCCCCGACTGTTGCGCCCGCCTGTTTTGCGCAGGGAACGGAGAAGCGGCTTGTGGGGCGCCGACGCGCTCAGTTCCCCGTAATCCAGACCGGTCCGATGCCGCAGGCCCGGAGTGATGGATTTGTAGGTCTTGATCCCCATGTTAAACCGCCTCGAAGAATTCGATCATTTTCTCGTTTTCTTGGAGCTTGACGTAAGCCTTTTTCCAGGACTTGGTCACGCCGGTGCTCCGGCCGACTCTTTTCTTCTTGCCCGTCCGATGCTGGGTCCGGACGCTTTCAACCTTGACCTTGAACAGCTTCTCGACGGCCTGCTTGATCTCCGTCTTGTTGGCCTTAGGCGCAACTTCGAAACAGACTTCCCGGTTCGTTTCCTTGAGCCAGGAGCTCTTCTCGGTGATGACCGGCCGCAGAATGATCTGATAGGGGTCCTTCATCGCTTCAACCTTTCTACGAGGGATTCGAAGGCCGGTTCGGTGAGGACCAGCGAGGCATGCCGGAGCACGTCGTAAGCCGTCACCTCTTTGGGATCGAGCACGCGGCACCCGGGGATGTTGCGCACGGCGCGGAACAGGCTCCGATTGGAAGCTTGCTCGACGATCAGCGCCGACTTGATTTGCAGCCCCCGGAGAATCCTGGCCGCCTCTTTGGTCTTGGACGCTGTGAGCTCGAGCTTGTCCAGGACGAGGAGCTGTTTCTCTGACGCTTTGAGGGACAGGGCGGACCGCAACGCGTTCCTCCGGGCCTCCTTGGGAAGCACGGAACTGAAATCCCTGGGCTGGGGTCCGAAAACCGTCCCGCCTTTGCGCCAAAGAGGAGAGCGGATGCTCCCCGCGCGGGCCCGGCCCGTACCCTTCTGCTTCCATGGCTTGCGCCCGCCGCCGCTCACCAGTCCGCGGGTTTTGGTGGCCGCGGTGCCCCGCCTGCGGTTGGCCTGGGCGTTGACCGCCGCCTCGTAGAGCAGATGCTCCTTGACCGGGTAGGAAAAAATCGAAGCCGGCAGGGAGACCTCCCCCGTCTTCTGTCCGTTGGCGTCGATGACCTGCACTTTATCCATGGCTCGCTCTCTTCTTGATGAGCACGAACCCGCCTTTCGGGCCGGGCACCGCTCCCATGACGACCAGCAGGTGATTGTCCTTGTCCGTCTCGATGACCTTCAGGTTTTTGACCGTCACCCGGGCATGGCCCATGTGGCCGGGCATCCTCTGTCCCTTGACCACTCGGGAAGGGAAAGAGGACGCGCCGATCGAGCCGGGGCGGCGGTGGAACATCGAACCGTGGGAGCTTTTGCCTCCGGTGAAGCCGTGTCTCCGGATGACTCCCTGAAATCCCTTGCCCTTGGAGGTTCCGATGACATCGACCTCGTCGCCGGGCTGGAAAATGTCCACCAGCACCTGATCGCCTTCCTTGATTTCAACCGATCCGTCGTGCCGGAACTCTCTCAAGACACGGACGACGGGCGTTCCCGACTTGGCGAAATGCCCGGCCTGGGGCTTGGTGGGCTTTTTCACGGCCCGGTCCTCGACCAGCCCCAGCTGCACCGCCGGCCGGCCTCCCTCCGAGGCCTCCTTTTTCTGAATGACGGTGCACGGACCCGCCTTGAGCACGGTCACGGCGTAAAGGTTACCCTCGGCGTCGGTGCCGCGGCTCATTCCCAACTTGATGCCGATCAGACCTTCAATCATGGTCAGTCTCCCGCCCCGAAGGCCTGGATCTCGACGTCGATTCCGGCCGGAAGGTCCAATTTCTGGAGCTCTTCGATCGTTTCGTTGTTGTATTCGCTGATGTCGATCACTCTCTTGTGGATGCGCATCTCAAAATGTTCCCGCGAACGTTTGTCGACATGGGGCGATCTCAAAACGCAGAATCTCCGGATGCGCGTGGGAAGAGGGATCGGCCCGGCGATATGCGCGCCCGTCCTCTTGGCCTTGATGACGATGTCGCGAACGGACTGGTCAAGCAGCCTGTGGTCAAACGATTTGAGCCTGATTCTGATCTTTTCCATGTCTTGCGTCCTTGTCTGTTTCGAGCGCGCGTCCTTTTCCTTTTCTCTCCGCCGGCCGGCGATGGGCCCGGAAGCCCTATTCCAGAACGTCGGTGACCGAGCCGGCGCCCACGGTCCGCCCGCCCTCGCGGATGCTGAACCGCAGCCCCTTCTCCATGGCCACGT
>JAFGAV010000090.1 GCA_016933515.1 Candidatus Aminicenantota bacterium | reverse complement strand
GAATTAAAAAACCATTTAAAGGTGGCTTCGGAAATTCTTTCGCCACCGACCTTTTGCCCCCCCTTAATTGGCTAAGGGGGATGGGGGCAACTTTTCCGCAGACGCCTTCGAGCTCCCCCCTGATTCGCCAGGGGGGACGGGAGGGTTAATATAATAAAGCAAAGTTGATGGCGTCTGCGGCAATTCTTCAGTCGTTCAGCCTAATCCAGCCTCTCAATTGGCTTATAGAGACGGAGGCATATGTTTAAGGATTAAATTGGCTAAGGAGGTTGGGGCGGCCTCCTGATTTCTTGCGAAACCTGTGATATAGTTCCCCAAGCCATGCTCCGGGCTTTCCGCCGTCTTCCCAAATCCCTCCCTGTCCTGGCCGCCGCTCTCGTTCTGGCCGGTTGTGCGACTTTCGAGTATGCGCCCAAGGACAAGGACGCCCCGCCGCATCACGGGCCGAAAACCTTCAGGAACATCCCTCTGGGCCCGACGCACTCTCTCGGAGCCTTCCTCCTCTGCACCCTTGGCTGGGCACGGCCCGACCCGGCGTCCGTCCCCCCGGAGCTGCTGCCCCGCGAATACAGGCCCGAGACCGTCGCCCCCGACCTGGAGCGCATCCATGCGCCCGACCCGGAGCGCATCCAGCTCACCTGGATCGGACATTCCTCGTTCCTCATCCAGGTCGAAGGATTGAACATCCTGACCGATCCCGTCTTCAGCCGGCGCGCCTCTCCGCTGCCGTTCACCGGCCCCTTGCGTCTCGCGCCGCCGGGGCTGGACTTCGAGGATCTGCCGCGCATCGACGCCGTCCTCATCAGCCATGATCATTACGACCACATGGACAAGCGGACGCTGCAGCGGCTGGGCAATGCCCCGAGGATCTTCGTTCCTCTCGGCCATCGCCGGTTGCTCGCCGCCTGGGGTCTTTACCGGGTGTCGGAACTTGACTGGTGGCAGTGCTCGCCGCTCGGCCCGGCGCTCATCCATGCCGTGCCGGCCCGCCACAACTCGAACCGCGGGCTGTTCGACGCCGATACGTCCTTATGGTCGGGGTGGGTGATCGAAACCGGGCGGGGTGCCGTGTATTTCGCCGGGGATACGGGCTACGGGCCTCATTTCGAAGACATCGGCCGCCGGTGGAGACCGATCCGGCTCGCCCTCCTGCCCATCGGGGCCTACAGCCCCCGGCGGCTGATCAGGCGGGTGCACGTCGATCCCGAGGAAGCCGTCCGGGCTCATCTCGACCTGAAGGCGGAAGCCTCCGTGGCCATGCACTGGGGCACCTTCGCCCTCAGTCCGATTCCTCCCCTTGAGCCGATGGCCGAGCCGCCCCTCTACCTCCGGCGCGTTCTGAAAGAGGCCGGGCTGAAGGAAAAGGATTTCCGAGTGATGAAAATCGGCCAGACGGCGTTTTTTTAAAGCCGCACTGCGGCGCTCACTTGGTCTCGATCCCTACTTGAACCGTCAACGCTTTTTCCGTGGCGTTGCTTCCCAGATTCAAGGTCATCCCGCCCTTCTGCGCCGCCAGCGACTCGCCCTCGGGCATTTGGAAAGACGCCAGGATCTCCCATCCGTCGGCCTTCAGGACCTCGGCGTATCGGGCCAGCCCGCCCTCTTCCACGTCGCTGAAGATGATGGTCCAATGTTTTATGTCGGCGCTGTGCGACCGCACGACGCCCGTGACTTTGCCCAAAGTGAAGCGGGGGACGTCGCCCGGGATGTCCGCCGGCCACGCTTCCGCCTCGCCCCAGCTGATATCGCCCTCCTTGGTTTTGACCTTCATGGTCCGGCCCTGGAGATCGACATCGACCTGGCCGCCCGTGGCCTTTTCGATCATTTCCTCGGCCGCTTTCTCCCGGCTGGTGCAAGCGGACCAAAAGGCCAGGCTGAAGACGAAGGCCGCCAGCGAAATAAACAAGGGAATCGTATTTTTCTTGCGCATTGTCCTCTCCTTTCGCCTGATATTGTTTCAAAATCAAGGAGGAATTTCAACAGCCGGGAGGCCCCATGACGTTTTGTGCGGTCCTTTAGCGTGAGCATCGGGCCTCAGACGAGAATTCACCACACAATGCGTTATAGAGTCCAGCCGGGAACGGCGATTCGGATTCCCGGAAAAGACGGAGCCGGGTTCTTGACGGAAACGGGCCAAAGTCGGAAAATTGAAGTTCAATGGACAGCCGGCCGAGAGACGGAGTGTGGCGGGACCGCTTCAGGGTTCGCGCCTATGAACTCGACGACCGCTGGAGCCTCCGTCCGGCCTCGCTGTGCGACTATCTGCAGGAGTCGGCTGCCGCCCACGCTCAGGCGCTGGGAGTTTCCGTGGACGCGCTTCATCCCCGGGGGCTTACCTGGGTCCTCTCCCGCCTTCATGTCCGGGTGAACGCCTTTCCCCTCTGGCGTCAGGAGGTCACGGTCGAAACCTGGCCTTCGGCCGTTTCGGACCTGTTCGCCTTGAGGGATTTTCGCGTTCTGGACGCCGGGGAAGCCCTCCTGGCCGCGGCCAGCTCTTCGTGGATGGTCATCGACCTCAAGAAGAGGAAGCCCGTTCCCCTTCCGGATTTTATTCTCTCCATTCACCACAACAGCCCCGGCCGCGCCCTGGACGATTCGTTCTCCAAGCTTCCCGTGCCGAATGTCTTTTCCTTGTCCAAAGTCCTCGAGGTCCGGAACGCCGACCTCGATCTCAACCGCCATCTCAATTTTGTGAAGTCCGTCGCGCTCGGCCTCGAAGCCGTTCCGGACGAAATTCTCGCCCGGCGGGCGTTGAGCGATCTCGAAGTCTCGTTCCGCGCCGAAGGAAGAAAAGGGGATCGAGTCGTCGCGAAATCGGGTCCTCTCTCGAGGGACGAGCCTCTTCAGCTGGGGCATGTGCTCCTCCGCGAGAAAGACGGAGTCGAGCTCGCCCGCATGGCGTCGACCTGGACGCCCGCCGGCCCGGTCCCGCCCGTCCCCTCCCGCGCCGAATCCTCCTGAAGCTTCCCGGGCCCGCGCGGCCGTTCTTCATGTTATACTATAGGCGCCGACGACGCGGAGGAAACGCCATGAACGGAACGATTCGGCTCAACGCCAGGCAATACGAAGACCTTCTCAAACTGGTTTACCTCGGCAATTTTCTGATCAACAACTACCGGTCCGAAAAACCCGTATCCCGCTTCGACGATTTGGAAAGTTATCTCTTCTCCCTGGCCAAGGACTACGGCCTGGCCCAGGCCCTGGACATGGACGCCGAGACCGGCGTCGTCTATCCGTCCCGGGAATTCTCCCAGGCCGAGGAGCTGAACGAATACATCGACGACTTCGTCGACAACAGCTTCTGGGACGAACTTGTCCAGCGTCTGACCGGCCGGGACCTCTACCGGAAATACGACGAGGAAACCGTCGAAGCCATGAGTTGGGACGAACTGAGAAAAATCGAAGAGCCGATCCAGCGGAGATACAGCGCGGAGATTGAAAAGCACGGACTCGAGAATCTGGAAATCGTCAACCGCAAGGCCAATTGAGCCCCGCGCCGCCCGCGGCCGATACGCCGTCGGCCGTAAGAGACCGCTTCGGCCCGGCGGATGTTCGAGCGATGAGCAAAACGGTTTCTGTCCTGTGGCTGACCGCCGCCGCTCTTCTCTCCGCCGGCGGCCTCGCGTTTTCCCTGTGGCTGACGATCGCCAACTTCAACCTGATCTGGCTCATCCTTTCGCCCGTCATCATCGCCTTCTATCAATCTCCGGCGGCCCTGGTCTTCAGGATGTGGAAAAGCCGGAGAAGGCTTTTCAACCGTTCCCCATCCTTCTCTCCATCCGTCGAGAGGTGACGCCATGCCGCTCTACAAACATCTCGTCGTGGTCCTGACGGCGGCGCTGGCCCTGAGCCCGGCCGCCGCCGGGACGCCCTCCGAAACGCAAAGGCGGATCGTCCTCCTGGAGAACGCGGCCGACACGTCGCTCCGGGATTGGGAATGGACGTCCCAAGACGTTTCGGGAAGGGAAACAGCGAGGTTCCCCGAGCCGGAGTGGGCGCCTCTTCGTCGGGAGGCGGCGATCCGCGCCGAGGCATTCCGCCTTCGCCTGAAGTTCAAAGCTCCGGAAGCCCTGGCCGGATTGAACCTTCAGGGCCGAGCTCTCGAGCTGGCCTGTGTCTTCCGCGGCGCCGGGCTTTACCGCGGCCGTTTCTCCCTCAACGACAGAGAAATCCGGTCTTTCGAACTGGACTTCGGCAACCGGGGCTCCTCGCTGCCGCTGAAGCTCCCCCTGACCGAAAGCGCG
>JAFGAV010000014.1 GCA_016933515.1 Candidatus Aminicenantota bacterium | reverse complement strand
CGGACGTAAGTCCGTGGATGGAGTGGGTTCCGACGAAGTCGGACAAGCGAAGCTTGCCCTTTAGGATTCCCCGGACGTAAGTCCGGGGTTGGTTCAATATTGAAGCCGGACTTTAAATATTCCAGCTCATATTGATCAACCCTCCTGCCCGTCATTTTCTTCATTTTACGGCGCCCCAACGGGGCAGGGGGGAAACCGGGGATGAGAATTCAACCGTTTTTGTTTTCCGCGCCGCCGTTTCTTTCTCAAAATTGTCGGGGATGTCCTGCGACACCCAGTCCTCGGGAATGGAGAAGGAGACCTCCTCATGGACAAAGAAAACCCCCTGATCATCATCTCGTGATGCGAACGATATCAAAACGAAACGGTTAAGTCAATGAACACGTCCATTTCAGCCGAGAGGGCTTTATTGATGAGGCGACATTGAATCATGACATCTCATTTCCTTGACGAAGGCCAGGGCCAGAGCCGCCAGGCCGGTGAGGGCCAGGGAGAGGACAAAGGGCACGATCCGGCCGAAACGGTCCCAGAGAATTCCGGCCAGAAGCGACGCGGGGAGAGCGCACAGGCCGATCGTCATCTGGTACGCGCCCAAGAAGCTGGCGCGCAATTCCGCCGGAGCCATTTCGCAGACCCAGGTTCTCTGGACGGGTTCGAGCGCGGCCTTATGCAGGCCGTAGAAGATAAACAACACGGTCATGAGAATCAGGCTTCGGACCAAGATCATGCCTAAGCAAACGGCGGCCCAAAGGACGAAAGAGAAATAGAGAACCTTTTTTCGACCCAACCGGTCCGAGAGGCGGCCGAAAGGGATCGAAAAAATCGATGCGGCGGCCGTGTAGAGGAGGTAGAGGACGGGAACGAATCCCGCCTTGAAACCCGCCTCTCGGGCGAAAATAAGCAGAAAGGAATAGCTGAACGCCCCCAAGGCGAAAAAGCCGCTGGCGGCGAGATAGGTCCGGAAATCCGGCGGCAGGGACTTGAGGCTCAGACCCTTGAAAATCTTATCAGGGCCGGAGGGAGTGCGGTCCTTGATCAGAACCACGATGAGGAAAACGCTGATGAGAGACGGGACCGCGGCCAGGGCGAACAGCAGGCGCAGGTTGATGAAGTTGACGAGCACGATGCAGGCCAGGATGCCGGCCGCGGCTCCGGCATGGTCCATGGCCCTCATCAAGCCGAAGTTGCGGCCTCGGTTCCGATCCGTGGACAGATCGGCGACCATGGCGTCGCGGGGGGCGCTGCGGACCTTTCCCGCCCGGTCCAGAACCCGGAAGGGGAGAACCTGAGTCCAAACGGCGGACACGGCATAGCCCAGCCTGGACAGCACGCCGCAGAGATAACCCGTCCAGATGAAGATTTTTCTTTTTCGCCACCTGTCGGAGAGATATCCCGAGAGCGCCTGGGAGAGAGAAACGAGAGCCTCTCCCAGGCCGTCGAGAAACCCTAGGGCGGACATATTGGCCTTAAGGGTGACGGTGATGAACAGCGGCCAGACGGGGTAAATCATGTCCGAGCCCAGGTCGTTGAAAAACGAGGCCAGGCCGAAGATCCGGATTCCGCGCTGCGGTTTTTCCGTTCGGATTTTCATGGGAATCTAAAGCTCATCCGATTCCGCCCGGGCTGAATCCCGGGCTTGACCTCAGGGCGCGCCCGGGATGCGCAGAGGGCCCTATCGGACCGTGCCCAGAAAAAAGAATTCGGCAAGGAGCATCCCGTTGCTGTACCAATGCAATCTCCGGCCGCTGTCCACGATCGTCAGGACAAGGCTCGAGCCGTCGCTGAACACGAGCTGAACCTGGCTGCCGGAGACGGCGTACCGCCCCCGTTCCTCCTGGATCATGTTTCCGAATTCGGCCCGGAGGTAGTAGGTGCCGTCCGGGCGGAAGATGATCCCCTTTTGATCTTCAGAAAAATTGCCCGTGCTCTCGTCATACCGGAAATATGTCGGGGCGCTTGTCGCGCTGTACAGGGCCGTTTGAGAGAAGACGTTTCCTCGGAAAAGGCTTCCCGGAGAGGCGCTTGGATTCGCCGGCTGGGATTCGCTCGGAGCGGAGGCCCCCCCGGGGCCGGACAAAACCGCCGTCACCCACTGGTTGACGGCTTGGGCGTTGCGGTTGAGCCATAGGTTCAGCACGTTGCCCTGCGGATATCCGAAAAATTGAAACGCATTCTTGGAGGTAAAGACGATCGTGTCCCGGGGTTGTTGAGGAGAGGCTTTCACCATCCGCCACGTCCCCTCGTCCTGGACAAGGAGGGAGGCTTTGTAAGTGCCGTCGGCCGACAGCACGATCATTCCCGCCGAAGGCTGCTGGCTGAGGACCTGGCCCCGGTCATCGGTCAGATAGGCTTGTTGGACATGATATGTAAGGTTTTTTCCGGATTGGGGCGACAAGGGGCTCATAAGCCCCGGGACCAAAGCGAGGAGAACGAAAATATTTTTCATGCGGCCCTCCAGCGGATTGTGCGACGTTATCGGCGGTTATTGTATTCGCTGTTCGGATCAAAGTCCAGAAGTCGGCGCCGCAGACAGGAACAGCGGATCGCCTCAGGCGCTCCTGACGATCGGCGGAATCAGGCCGACGGCTGGCCTGATGTCAACTGGCCCGTTCGGCGTCGGCGTCCAGTCCTGGCCCGGCCGGACGGGTTTGTGATACATAGGAGCTGTCTTCGCCAGGAGGTGGCTTATGAAAACCGGCATGACAGCGATTGTGGCGGCGCTGTTCCTCGTCCTTCCCGGACGGAGCCCCGCGGGAGAATCGGAAGATCTGACACTCCGGCTGTCCGTGGGGAACCAGCGATACAAGGACAAGATCGTCCATATCCGGCCGGGTTCGATCGTCTCGGCCAGAACAGGCCGGGCGATGCCCGAAAAAGCCGTTCTCCGAGACCTGCAGAGGGCGGACTTCGTCTATATCGGCGAAACACACGACAGCCTGCCCATGCACGAAGTCCAGCTCCGGGTCCTTCAGGCTCTGCACGGCGCGGGCGGGAAGGATCTGGCGGTGGGGGTGGAGATGTTTCCCGCTTCCTCGCAGGCCGTCCTCGACAGGTGGTCCGGCGGGGAGCTTTCCGAAGAGGATTTCCTCCGCGCATCCCGGTGGTATGTCACCTGGAACTTTCACTGGGGATACTACAATGGCCTCTTCGACTTCGCGCGTCGCAACGCCGTCCCGGTCGTCGGACTCAATGTCGCCCGGGAGATCATCGCCAAGATCCGGAGAGGAGGCTGGGCGAGCCTGTCCGACGAGGAAAAGACGCTTGTTCCCGAGCCCGATCTCTCAAATCCCGATCACAGAGCCCTGATGAAAGCCGTGTTTTCGGGAGAGAACATGCCTCCTCAGATGAGAGGCGAGGGCTTTGAGAAGGTCTTCGAGGGGCTTTATCGGGCTCAGTCGGCCTGGGACGAGGTCATGGCCTCAAACGCCGACCGGGCTTCGGACAGCGGAAAGCGGAAAGTCCTTGTCCTGGCCGGCTCCGGCCACCTGATTTACAACCTGGGCATCAACCGCCGGGTGTTCGAGAGGAACGGCCGCCCGTTTCGGACGGTCGTCTGCGTCTCGGTTCCCAGGGACCGTCCGTCCGTCGCCGTTTCCCGCTCGCTGGCCGATTACATCTGGGGGTTGGCCGAGGAAGAGCGGCCCGCTTTTCCCTCGGTCGGTCTGCGGCTGAAGACGTTCGACGGCCTGGCCAACCTCGTCGTCGAGGCCAAGCCCGCCGACGGAGTCGCCCGAGGCCGGGACTTTGAAAAAGGAGACGTCATCCTTTCCGTGGACGGGATGCTGTTCTCGGATCTCAACGAACTCCGGATGCATCTGGCGCGCTACGGCTGGGGAGAGGAAGCGGCCTTCCGCCTGCTTCGCTCCGGCCAGGAGAAAACTGCGGTCCTGAAATTCGATCCGCCCGCTTCCCCGGCGGAGGCGGACAAAACCGCGCAAGAGGGGAGAAGGCCATGAAACGTCGTTCCAGGGATGTCCGCACGTTCAAATTCGCAAGGTCCGGAATTTTTGTCGTCGGCCTGGCCTTGGCCGGCGGCGCGCCTCTGTTTTCGGAAGACCGCCTCAGTCCGGAAGGCGCTCAACCTTCCGTTCAAATGGCTCGGGGCGCCGCCGCACCCGTAGCCGTGGAAAGGGAGACCGAAACACTGGCCAGGCTGAAAGTCCAGATCGAGCGCCTTTGGTCGAACCGCGAGGGCTCGGCGGGCATCGCCGTCAAACATCTGGAGAGCGGGAGGGAGCTGCTTATCAACGCCGGAGAGCCTTTCCCCATGGCCTCGATCTTTAAGCTCCCGGTCCTGGTCGAGCTCATGGCCCAGGTCGGCGAGGGCCGGATCAACATGGAAGACGAGATCAACCTTGCGGCCGAGGACCTCCACCTGGGAAGCGGCGTGCTCGTCGACCTCGTTGCCCCCGGAATCCGCCTTTCCGTCCGCAACCTCGTCCTGTTGATGATGACCCGAAGCGACAACTCCGCAGCCGACCTTCTGCTGTCCAAGGTCGGCGCCGAGAACGTCAACCGCCGCCTGATGAGCCTGGGCATCGAGGACTTGTCCGTCGAACGATCCTGCCAGCGGCTCATTCTCGACGTCTACGGGATGGACTATGAAACGTTCAAGCACAAGCCCGCCTCGGAGATCGAAGCGTTTTACGAGAGGCTGCTGGAAATCGAGCCCGAATTCACGGCCGAAGCCCGGCGCGCCTTCAGCCTTCAGAAAGAGGACAGGAGCACGCCCCGGGCGATGAACGCTCTTCTGGAAAAGATATTCCACCGGGACATCCTGGGCGCGGACGCCTGTGACCTGATTCTGGACATCATGCGGGCATGCCGGACGGGTTCCGGCCGCCTCAAGGGCCGCCTCCCGGCCGGAACCGAGGTGGCCCACAAGACGGGGACCCTGGCCGGGTCGTTCAACGACTGCGGGATCGTCACTCTTCCCGACGGCCGGGGACACGTCGCCATATCGGTCATGACCAAGGACTTTCATTTCACTCCCGGCGCGGACGTCGAATTTCTCATCGCCGAAACGGCGAGATTCATTTATGATTTTTTCTACTTTTTTTAAGGCCATGACCGTCCGGTCCCGGCGGCCGCCCGCGCCCTCTCACCGCCCGGAAGCGGTCGTTGAAAGGAGTGAAAAAATGAGAGCCGGATCTTACACCCGATGCCGAAGAGGGCTTATCCTTATCGGGACGGCCGCCTCGGCCCTGCTGGTCGCATTCGTCCTGGAGGCGGCAACCATCAAAACGCCCGCCGAGGAATGCCTTTATGCCCGGTACACGCTTCATGAGGAGGTCGCCCGTTTTCTCGGTTCCCTGGACTTCGTCTCGCGCGAGCTTGTCGTCCGTGTCGTGGGCGCCACGAAGGAGGTGAGGGGATATCCCTCCCGGGACCTTTATCTTTGCATCCTCACCGAGACGGGCGTCTCATCGCCCGAAAAGCTCGACCGATCCAGGCCGACCGTCCTGATCATCGCCTCCCAGCACGGCAACGAGCAGTCGGCCAAAGAAGCGGCCCTGGGATTCATCCGCGATCTGGCCGCCGGCGGGCTCCGTCCTCTGCTCCGCCGGGCAAACTTCCTGGTTATGCCTCAGTGCAATCCCCATGGAAATCATTTCGACCGGCGGTCGAACGAGCAGGACCTGGACATGAACCGCGATCACGTCAAGCTCGAAAGCGAAGGGGCGTCGGCCGTCCACCGCGTTTTCCGCGCCTGGATGCCCGAAGCGACGCTCGACATGCACGAGAAGGGGGACGACTATTACCGGGTGTCCCTGGGGTGCGTCTCCAACATCAACATCGCCCCCGTGATCCAGGAATTTTCCCGCCGGGTCATTCTGTCCGAGGTCGAGAGGGCTTTGGCCGCGAAAAACATCGCCTTCGGCGAATACCTCGTCCGAGATGAGATCGGCCTCAACACCTCGACGGGCGCCGCCATCCCGAGGGAGAGGCTCCGCGAACGGGAGACCATGCTCCGCTACAGCACCGTCGAGATCAACGACGGCCGCAACAGCCTGGGCATATACCAGACGCTGTCGTTCATCATGGAATGCGCTTCCCGCCGCGATCTTCAAACGCTCCGGGAAAGGACCTCCTGGCAGTCGCTGGGCTTAAAATATTGGGCCGAGGCCGTCGTCAAGAACGGCGATGATATTTTAACCCCGGTCAATCGCCTGAGGAGGGAGGATCTGGACCGGGCGGGGGTTTACGGAGAAGACGACCCGATTCATCTGAGGATGGAATACGCCCGCGACCCGGCAATCACCAAGGTCGTCCGAAAAAAATTCGAAACCCCGCCCGCTCAGCCGCGGGGCATCCTTAAGGTCGACAAGAAAGCGGGGGACGCCCTGACGGCGGCTGACCTGGAGCCCTATCGATTTTCCGCGGGGCAACGGGTCCTGGAGGAGGTCGTCGAGAACTGGTTCCCGCTGGTCGAGTCCCGGCTGACCGTACCGCGGCCGCTGGGATATGTCGTCCCGGGGGATAAAACCGAGGCCCTCGAAAACCTCCTTCGTCATGGCATCTCCGTCGGCCTGTTCACCCGGGATTTTTCCCTGCCCGTCGAAGCCTACGCCGTCACGGAGATAGAACCTTCCGACATCGACTGGCTTCCGCCGAAACTCATTGAGGTGGAAAAAAGGAATATTTCAGTCCTGGCCCGCAAGGGAGATTTCTATGTTTCCTGCGCTCAGCCCGCGGCGTCGCTCATCCCGCTCCTTCTTGAGCCCCAGTCCCAGTTCGGCCTGATCTGCTACCGGAGGTTCGACCTCGTTCCCAAAAAGGACGAGCTGTTCGCGGTCTGGCGCGTGGTCGAGCACGCGGAGCTTCCGATCGTGCCCTATAAGGATTTCCTTAGCTAGGCGCGCGTCCCTCGGCCCGGGCCGTTTTTTCCGCTGCGGTCGTCGCTTTCATCGCCGGCGGGCGGCGGAGGGCGCGCGAAAGGAGGAGATGATGTCAAGCTCAACCGTTCGGAAATCGCTGAAAACATGTTTCGTGTTGTTATGGGCGGTCCTGTACGCCGGGACGGCTTCGACCGAGCCGGAGGACAGGGCCGATGTTCCCTGGAATCCGAAACTGATCATGATTGAGGGACAGCGCCGGGTCTTCAAACCGGCGGATTGGGTGAATGGGTTCGTCGGGGACGGAACTCCGGCCGAGGACACGGACCTGGCCATCGGCCCCGGCTTCTTTGCCTTCAACCTCGAGATGTACTGCCTTGACGTTGGCGCCGTTTCCCCCCCCGAAGGGGCGGTCTATATGTTCGCCCCGCTGCGCGGTCCGTACGCCCGGTTGATCGAGAGTATCTCGCTCCGCCTGATGGACCATCCGGATATTTCCCAGGACGATGTCCAGCGCCTCATCTGGGGTATCCAGTGCGGGGTGAACTTCCGTGATTATTCGCCTGAGTTCCGGGATGTCGTCCGCCCTCTTCTGACGCGGCAGGAGATCATCGGGCTGAGCGTTGATTGGGGAGACATGTTCGAACGCTTCCTGCCCGAAAGGTTCCGCGACGCCGTCGACCGTTTCAGGGATTTGCGCAGCCGCTTGGCCGATGTCAGCGAGAGTTTTGAGTCGTTGGAGGAGATCGCCATACGTTTTGAGGAAGCAGGAGAAAGCGGGGAGGAGGAGAGGCCGAAGGTGCCGGGGCCGTGGGCCTACATAGGCGACGGCCTTTATGCTCGGATCTACCCCTACCATTATCAACTCGCCCGCTACGAGATATTCAAACCGGCTCCCTATGCCCTGGAACGCGACGAACTGGGCCGCATAATAAAATTTGAAAGCGGGGCTGTTCGGGCCGAAATAACCTATGCCCACGGCCCTGAACCGGAAACGATCGTCTCTCCCGACGGAACGGACGCGGTTTGTGTTTGGAGGATTCGGTCGTTGGCTCTGGACACCCGACAGCCGGAAGGAAATCTTGTCCTGGACGACGCCGGGTGGATACTCGCGGCAGGCGGTCCGGCGACCATGCCGCCGCGGCCCGACAAAAACGGCCGAAACCGGGTCGAGGGAGAAGGCCCGGGGGGGAGATCTGAGTTCGGGCAAAATGTGGAAGCACTCGGCTTCGAGTGGCAAGCGGCCGAGGCGCGGCGCCGCCGGGCGAAGAGTGTCCGTGACCTTTCGGACGATATCCGAGACTATGCGGGTGAGGTCGATGAAAACGCTCTGAGAGACATGGCCGACCTGTCTGAAATCAAGGCTGTGCTGGAAGAGGCGGCGGTTCGATCGGCGCTAGTCGCTTCCGCCGTCAGGACAGGAGCTTTTGGGGCGAGCACGGCCGCGGCGGCGGCCCAAAGAGCCGGCGAAGCCGGCGGATACGCCGCCAGTCGGGCAGCGGGAGACAGCCCCTCCGCCCGCAACTCCTCTGAATCAGGCCTTCGGTCGCTCATCCGGTCCGCTTTGGCCAAAATCCCGGTTGAGCCAAAAAATATAAAGTATCAGCCCGGCCAACCCCTCGCCGGCCGAAGGGGATAGCGATGGATCAAAATCATTGAATGGAACGACCGTGGCGCTAGCACGGCCGTAAAGAGGCCAAACTGAACATCAAATTTCTTAAGGAACACTCAAAGGATCACCCGATGGAGAGGGGATGAAAGTCCTTCTGGTCAGGGCGCCATTTTTCGCTTCCCGCCGAAAAGTCCTGCTCTCCGAGCCTCTCGGGCTGTTATATCTTGCGGCCGCTCTTAAGGAAAAGGGTGTTGGGGTCTCGATTCTGGACTCCGCTCTGATCCGCCCCCGGAGGACGGCGGACGGATTTTATTTCGGCTGGCCCGGCGAAGAGTTGGAACGGATTTTGCGCTCCTTCTGTCCTGACGCGGTCGGCCTCACCTGTCAAGGCGTCTCCAGCCTTCAAGGGACGGATCTCGTAGCCCGCACGGCGAAATCCTGCCTTTCCCCGGACGTACCGGTTATCGCCGGAGGGATCTATCCCTCCGTCCATAAGGCGCGGATTCTGGAGGAATGCCCTTCCGTGGACCTCGCTTTTCAGGGGGAGTCGGAAGAGACCTTCCCGGACTTCCTGCGCCGCGGGCTGCCGGAGCGCGGCGACCTTTCAAAGATCGACGGGCTCATCTACAGATGCGGCGGCGCTGTCAAGGTGAATCCCAAAAGGCATTTCGTCCAGGACCTCGACCGCCTGCCCTTCCCGGCGCGCGACCTGGTTGATCTCGAAGCCTACATGAATTCCGGGTCCGTCCTCTACGGCTTGGGCTCCAAGCCGACTCTCACCATTCTCACCAGCCGCTCCTGTTCCAACCATTGCCGTTTCTGCAACATGTGGATGATCCACGGCCGGAGCTGGCGTCCCCGCTCACCTCAGAACGTCGTCGAGGAAATTGCGCTGCTGGTCGGCAAATACGGTGCCAGGCACGTTTTCGTCATGGACGACAGTTTCGCCCATGAACCGGAGAGGGCGAAAATCATCTGCCGGGAATTGATCCGCAGGAGGCTGAGGTTCGAATGGAACACGCCCCACGGAATATCGCTTAAACATATCGACCTGGAATTGGCCCGCCTGATGAAGAGGGCTGGCTGCGTCAACGTTTGTGTCGGCATCGAGAGCGGAAGCGAATGGGTGAGAAACGAGCTCATGGGCAAGGGCCTCAGCGACGCGCAGATCGTTCAGGCCATCTCCTGTTTCAAAAAGGCCGGCCTGCCCGTCTACGGCTTGATGCTCCTCGGTTATCCCGGCGAGACGGACGCTCGATTCAAGGAGTCCCTGGCCTTCATCAGCCGGCTTCCCTTAAGCGCCATCTCGGCCGGGTTCGTGTTCCCCTTTCCCGGAACTCGCCTCTATGACGAGCTCCGGGCCGAAGGGGTGATTGGAGAGGATTTCAAGCCTCCCCTAGACGATTTTCTGGAGCCTGTATTCGCTCCGCCCGGGGCGGTCATCGGACAGCTGAGGAAGAGACACAAAATGCTGTTGAAGAGATTTTATTTGTCCCACGCCGGTCAAGTCGTTGGAGAGCTCATCCGGGGAAAAGCGAGGTGGATAACAGGCAGGGGGATCAAGGCCCTCCTGGGGACGAAATCCTGATTCTTTACACTTAACCAACTTTAATAATTTCACCCCACGGGCTGGATCCCTTTGAGGAGGGCAGATCAATTCCGAGCTTTCTCCCGAGTTTAGCCAGGCCGAAATTTACGATTTTCGCGATGCCGTAGCGAGTCATCGTGCCTTCGCACCTTCTTGAGTGAATGTAAGGCACGGTCGGAGAAATGTCAACGTTCGTCGGAGGACCTGACTCGGGGGCCCTAAAGCTGACCCAGGAGGGCGATCGAGAAGGAAGGGAAACGCTGTTGGGGGCAGAATCCTCGACCGCCTGAAGCTGACCGTTGCGTCCGAGCTTCCCCGCGATTCAGGCCGACTGCCAGGAGTATCTGATGGCCGCTGACCCGCCGGCGCAGAAAAAACGCAGGTCGTCTCGGCCGAACACATTCGCCTGGCCGTCTATGCCTCCTTGACATGAGATATTTTGGAACTTAGTATGGCATTAAAGACATGCGTTCAAAGATTTCCGTGCGCGTCTTGATCCTGCTTCTCCTTTTCGCTCTGTACACCTGCGACCGTGGGGCGTCCACTCTCCAGCAGACGGAGAGCGAGTCAGGCCCGGTCACGGAGCTTCATGACCTGTTTGGGTCTGCAGAACGGAGCCCGGAGGGCCGCTCTCTCGTTTCGGAGGCGGAAGGATTGCCGCTCGTCACGGCGGTCCGGGAAGGCGACGCGGAGGCGTTCCAGTCTCTCCTGGCCCAGGGTGCGCCGGTCTCCGCCGCGGATCCGGCGGGTCGTTCGGCGCTGCATTGGGCGGCGTTGAGCGGCCGGAGTGATTTCGCAGATGCTCTGATAGAGTCCGGGGCCGACCTGAAAGGGGCGGATGCGGCCGGGCGGACGCCATTGCACCTGGCCGCGCGGGCGGGCGCCGGACCCGTGGTCCGGTCACTGCTAAACGCCGGCGCGGCGCCTGATGTCCGCGACGCGGACGGCTACCTGCCCGTTGAGCTGGCGTCGGCGCACGGACTGGAGAGCGAGGCCCATGCCCTTCTTGAGGCAGCCATGACGCGCCTTCAAGAGGAGCCGGGGCGGAACGCTGTTCGGGCGGTGGTGCGCCGATACCTCGAAGCCCTGAAAGCCGGGGACGCGCCGACGCTTCAGGCCTTGAGCGTGCCGGGCACCCCTGAGCCTCCCACGGACCTCGTGGAGCCCATGGAACTCGTTTACACGCTGCAGCAGACGGATCTGTTCGAGGAGGGTGCGGTCGTAGTGGGGACAGTGGAACTCCCGGACTGGCTCCCCGTGCGTTTCATGATGGCCCTCGAGCGCCACGGGGGGACGTGGCGCGTCCTGGGCACGTCCCTGTGGATCGAGTGATGAAAATCCCGCTCACTCTTGCCGTTCTGCTCCTCTTGCCCCTGAACGGCGTAGGTGCCGACGAGGAAATCGAAGCCAAGAAGAGGCAGATCGCCGAGTATGAGCGAGTGCTCGTGCAGCCGCTCGAAAAGGAGCTTGTCTCCCTGCGAGCCCGGCTCTCGGAGGTGCAGGCGGAATGGGACGGGATCGCGGCCGATATCAAGACTGTTAAGGAACGACAGGAAAAATACCAACAAGCCCTCATGGAGAAGGAGGGCAATGTCCGCACGGCACGCAACCGCCTGCCCGAGCTGTTGCTTGAGGTTCCGGTCCATCTGACGAAGCGACACAAGCACGATCCGTGGCTTCGTACGAAGTGGCTGGATGCGAAGGATTGGTGGCGTCGCAAGCGCCAGGAATGGATGCAAAACGGATTCGGGATGCTCCGTGCCGCAGGCTTGAGCCGCGGGATGAATGCGGCCAAGAGCAAGGAGCTCATGGCGGCCTATAAAAAGGCCCTGGAAGAACGGGACCTCCTGGCCGAATCCATCAATCGGCGGCTCAATGAGACGGGAATCCCGCTGCAGAGCCGCCCGGGTCGTTCCGCCAAGGTGAAGGGCCTGAAGAACATCGAGGTCTTGCTCTGGGATCTGGAGCAGCGCCAGTACGAGATGGAGATCGAACGGGCAAGCATCAAGGCGGATATCTATGCGCGAGAGCAGAGCCTGAAAGGCTATCTTGAGGAGCTGGCGAAGTTGAAGGCGGAGCTCGAGGCGCTTTATGCGAAGAAGATCGCCGAACAGGAGAGCGAACGGAGGCGCCCGCCCGCGCGGCCGGAAGGCTGCATCGACTTCCTGATCGATATGCAGGTGCCCACGCCGCGCGGAGCGTTCGAGATCCCCGTCGAGCTCGAGGTTTACGGCAGCTACAACCCGACGACTGCGGTGCGCTACGCGCGCATCAATCTGCGCGACCCCGCGGCGGCCGGCTACGCAGCCCTCTTCGGAGGTCGCCCAGGAGAGACGATCGATTCGAGCCTTGAGCGCTTCACGAGCATCGGAGAGGCTCTGACGGCCTTGAGGAACGAGGGACACCGGAACGACTTCAAACAAGGCGCCATCCGCCACGTCCCGGCGGTCGTTCTTTACCGCATCGACGTGACGGGCCGTCCCGCGCGTTACTGGCTGAGCCACCCTGAAGCCCGCTGGTACGAAACCCTGGGGCGTTTCTCCATCGCCGGACTCCCTCTGGGAACGCATGTGGCCCGCATTCGAGCGGCCACGCAATACGGGGAAAGGGTGGAAGCGAAGCGAACTCTGCTCGTGCGCCGGGTCAGGAAGGCAGGCATCGCGGCGGCCCGGACTGAGCTGGCGGCGATGATCAGCCTCTGTGAGCAAGCATTCGCCGTGCCGGATCCGCAGGCTCGAATCTACGCCCTCATCAGCGGTCTGCAAAACCTGCAGCGGCCGATCGCCGCAGTGGCCGAGTCTGCGGGATGCGGGCCGGCGGACCTGGATGGCGCGCTCGACGTTGAGGCTCGTGCGCTTGCCGTTTTGATCAACCAGAACCCCTTTTGGAAACAGGCCTGGGCCCACCCGCGCGAGGCGATGGAGCGGTTCCGGGCGCATTGCACGTTCATCTGCACGGAGGAGGCATACCGGCGGCTCTCCACGGTGGCCGAGGCGGCGCGTGCGTTTGCGGCGGACCAGGGCGGAGATGACTACGCGCGCTCTGCCGACAGCCTGACCAAAGGCATGGCGGACATTTCCCTTGCCCTGGGCAAACACTCCCGGGCCATAGTCGACCTGATGAAGGTGAAGGTGTCCGGAGACGCCTGGCGGCCTTCCCCGAAGCAGCTGGACGATCTGTTTCGCGCGCTGCGCTAGCCGCGCGCCGCACAGCCCGGGCGATCCCTTTCTGCATCATCTGCTCGCCGTCTTCGGGAGCATCTCTCTTATTTATTATTGCCGCCCTTGATGTTTCGTCATTTTCGCACCTCCCGGCGGAATTTCTTGACACCCCCGGTCCTTTCGGTTACTTTATGGACTTCCCCTCCAAGCGCCGCGTCCGATCGAGGTTCGCGCAGCCCGGAGGCGGACCCCAGGCCGCGCGTCCAGCCGGGGATTTTCATCATTCATCGATGGCCGAGGAGGATTCATGACCGCTCATAAGATCTATTGGACGGAGACCGACGAGGCCCCGTTCCTGGCCACGTTCTCCTTTTTTCCGATCATCAAGGGATTCACCAAAAGCACGGGCGTGGACGTCGTGCTGAGCGACATCTCGCTCGCCGGCCGCATCATCGCCAACTTCCCCGACTTTCTGACCGAGGCTCAGCGCATCCCCGACAACCTGGCCATGCTGGGCGAGCTGGCCCTGACCCCCGAAGCCAACATCATCAAGCTGCCGAATATCAGCGCCTCGATTCCCCAGCTCCAGGAAGCCGTCGCCGAGCTCCAGTCCCAGGGCTACAAGCTCCCCGATTATCCCGAGAATCCGAAGACCGAGGCCGAGAAGGAGATCCAGGCCCGTTACGCGAAGGTCCTGGGCAGCGCCGTCAACCCGGTCCTTCGTCAGGGGAACTCCGACCGCCGGGCCCCCGTCTCGGTGAAAAGATACGCGCAGAAGAACCCCAAGAAGCTGCCTCTGCGCGATTGGAGCCCCGACTCCAAGACCCACGTCTCCCATATGACCGACGGCGACTTCTACGGCAACGAGAAGTCCGTGACTATGGACAAGGGCGAGGACGTCCGGATCGAGTTCCAGGGCGCCGACGGCGCGGTCAAGGTCCTCAAGGACAAGCTGACCGCACTGCCGGCCGAGATCCTCTCCGGTACCTTCATGAGCAAAAAAGCCCTGCGGGCCTTCTATGCCGATGAGATCGAGGAAGCCAAGGCCAAGGGGCTGCTCCTTTCGCTCCACCTCAAGGCGACCATGATGAAGGTCTCCGACCCCATTCTGTTCGGTCACGCCGTTTCGGTCTACTACAAGGAGGCCCTGGCCAAGCACGCCGCGGTCCTCAAGGAGGTCGGGTTCAATCCCAACAACGGCCTCGGCGACCTGTACGCTAAAATCAAGACCCTGCCCGAGGCGAAAAGGGCCGAGATCGAGGCCGACATCAAGGCCGTCTACGCCAAGCGGCCGCCGCTGGCCATGGTCAACTCCGACGAGGGGATCACCAACCTCCACGTCCCGAGCGACATCATCGTCGACGCCTCCATGCCGGTCGTCGTCCGCGAGTCGGGCCGGATGTGGGGCCCGGACGGCAAGCTCCACGACACCAAGGCCATGATCCCCGACCGCTGCTACTCGAGGGTCTACAAGACGATCATCGAGGACTGCCGGGAGCACGGGGCCTTCGACCGGGCGACCATGGGGAGCGTCCCGAACGTCGGGCTAATGGCCCAGCAGGCCGAGGAGTACGGCTCTCACGCGACGACCTTCGAGATGCCGTCCCAGGGGATCGTCCGAGTGGTCACGGCCGCCGGCCGGGTCCTTATGGAGCACGAGGTCGAAGCGGGCGACGTCTGGCGGATGTCGCGGGTCAAGGACATCCCCATCCGGGACTGGGTCAAGCTGGCCGTCAAGAGGACCCGGGCAACGGGCGCCCACGCCGTGTTCTGGCTCGACCGCGAACGGGCCCACGACGCCCAGGTCATCGCCAAGGTCGAGAGATACCTCAAGGACCACGACACGTCGGGGCTGACCGTCAAGATCATGCCCCCCGTCGAGGCCATGAAGTACTCCCTGGAGCGGATCCGCAAGGGGCTGGACACGATCTCGGTGACGGGCAACGTCCTTCGTGACTACCTAACGGATCTGTTCCCGATCCTCGAGATCGGCACGAGCGCCTACATGCTGTCCATCGTGCCGCTGCTCGCCGGCGGCGGGCTGTTCGAGACGGGCGCGGGCGGCTCGGCTCCCAAGCACGTCCAGCAGTTCGTGAAGGAGAACTACCTGCGCTGGGACTCTCTGGGCGAGTTCTCGGCCTTCGGCGCCTCGCTCGAGCACCTGGCCGCGACCTTCAAGAACGCCAAGGCCCAGGTTCTGGCCGAGACGCTCGACGCGGCCATAGGCAAGTTCCTGGACAACAGCAAGTCGCCGGCCCGCAAGGTCGGTCAGATCGACAATCGGGGGAGCCACTTTTACCTGGCCCTGTACTGGGCCGAGGCGCTGGCCGCCCAGGACAAGGACCTCGAGCTCAAGGCCCGGTTCGCGCCGGTCGCCAAGGCCCTGGGCGAGAAGGCGGCCGAGATCGACGCCGCCCTGATCGCGGTCCAGAGCCGGCCGGTGGACATGGGCGGCTACTACCACCCGGACAAGAAGAAAGTCGACGCGGCCATGCGGCCCTGCGCGGCCCTGAACGCGATCATCGACGCGCTGTAAAGATCTGATCATTGCGGGCCCGCGGGGAGAGACGCGTCCCGGCAACGGCCTTGCGGCCGCAGGAGCATGCCGCTCTCGCTTGAACGGCCCGCTTTCCGGCCCTCCCGGCTGTCCCTTGCTATTCTAAAATCTTTCCTGTAACGTAATGATCAGGTCGAAAGAGTTGGGGGGGGGTCAGAAAAATGAAAGAATCCATGAAACAGATTTTAAAGGCTACAATTCTAATAGGAATATTAATATGTGGGATTTATCAAACGCTCGAGGCAAAACAAGAGGCTCCATTTACAGGTGATTTTTCATTAGCGAACAAATTCAAGGTTGATATTTATGAGGGTTCGAGCCCTATAAAATTGTTTCCAAATAGAAATAATCATCGGCTATTAGCTCTAAGCAATTCAGGTTTCTCGAGCTCCCTTTTCTGGCTGAATGAGGAAGGGGCAGGAAAGACTAAGGCGAAGGTTGAAAGACCGCCTTTAAATTGGGGAAGAGTTGCAGGAGAAATTGCTGTTGGCGGCTTATCGGGATATATTGCCGGATTTGGATTTGCCTCCCTAGCCTATCTGGCCTCCGGAAAAGAAGGGGGGGACGCATGGGTTGCGGCTGGGTACAGCGCCCTAATAGGATTGTCAATAGGGAGTGCGCTTGGTGTTTATTTCATCGGCACGAGAGGAAAAGAAACAGGCTCATTCATAGCCACGTTGCTGGGAAGCATAATCGGGTTCGCCGGACCGATGCTCATATTTCCACGGGACCGGCTTGACAGGGTTTCCGTCGTATTTATTTTAGCTTCTTCTTCTGTCGGCGCCACGATTGCCTTTAACATGTCAAGAAGGTACAAGACAAATCCTGCGCTATCAGAGGCCCTCGTTGGTTTTAGAGATGGAAAGTTGACGATCAATTTTCCCGCAGTCAGTCTTCAACCAAGCTCATATGCTAAAGGCATATTCAACTTCAGAGCAAGTTTAGCTGCTGTGGAGTTTTAATAAATAAGACTCG
>JAFGAV010000089.1 GCA_016933515.1 Candidatus Aminicenantota bacterium | reverse complement strand
GACGTTGCGGAAGACATCGCCCAGCTCCTCGTACTTGACCTTGGCCAGCGGCGGATACATCATCAGGATCAAGCCGATGGCGATGGGGATGTTCGTCGTCCCCGACTGGAACCTGTTGATGAACCCGACGATGCCGGGCAGGAGATAGCCGAGGCCGACGCCGACGGCCATCGTCAGGAAGATCCACAGGGTCAGGTAGCGATCCAGAAATTTGAGCCTCATTTTTCCTGGGGTCATGCTTTTTTCCTTTTCCTGTCGGCGTCGAATATGGCGCCGAGGACGATGACGGACATCTTCCTAGGACTTCACTTGGACGGCCAGCACGGCTGTTTTTATCTCCGCTCTTAAGGAACGTGTCATGCATTCCTTGGGGATAAACAGGAAGGACCCTTTCTCAAAGACCCGCTCGTCGCCGTCCGCCGAAACCGCTCCCCGACCTACGAGGACGATGAAGATCACATCGTTCTCCATGCGACAGGGCGGTATTTCCTGGCCGGGCTCAAGTCCCATGATCTGGGCTTTGATCCTGTCTGTCTCAAAAAATACGTTCTTGGTCGGGCCTCCTTCCGAAAACGTCGGGAGACTATCAAGGGCGAAAGCATTCATCACGGCTCCTTTCTTATCAAATCTTCGCTGATATTCTTCGGAATCAAGCGCCCTCTTCGTGAATCCAGCCTTTGATTTCCTCGAGGGAGGGAATGCGCCCCGAAGCCTTCACCTTGCCGTTGACGACCAGGCCGGGAGTGGAGAAGATTCCGTATTCGGAAATCTTCTTGATGTCCGTGATTTTTTGAACGTCGGCGGCGACGCAGAGTTCGGCCAGGGCGTTCATCGTCCGTTTCTCGACTTCATGACACCGCGGGCAACCTTTTCCCAAAATGATGATTTCCATGTTCACCGCCTTAAACTGCGATTTCTCTCCCGCCGTCCGGGAATCAAAATACTCCGCCGAAAATCAATCCCGTCCCCGTGGCCATGACGATGACCAGCAGGAAATAGACCAGCGCCTTCTTGGTGCCCATGATCTGCCGGATGACGAGCATGCTGGGAAGCGACAGCGCCGGGCCGGCTAGGAGAAGCGCGAGCGCCGGTCCCTGTCCCATGCCCGACCCCAGAAGCCCCTGGAGGATGGGCACCTCCGTCAGGGTGGCGAAATACATGAACGCTCCGGCGACAGAGGCGAAAAGCGTAGCCGCCAAGCCGTTCCCCCCGACCAGGCCCGCCACCCAGGCGCCGGGAACAAGACCCTCTTGCCCCGGCCGTCCCAACAGAAAACCGGCGACGAAAACGCCCCCGATGAGGAGCGGAAAAATCTGCTTGGTGAAAATCCAGGTCGAAAAGATCCACTCCCTGAGCTCGTCTTTCTTGAACCAGCGGACGATCATCCAAGCCAGGACGGCCAGAAGCGCTCCGCCGAGAGGCCACTTGATCCGGTAGACGGCATGAAAAAAACCGGCCGAGGGGTCGGCCCCGGCCCAGTTGAGGATGACCAAGATACCGATCATCACGGCCACAAAAAGGGACGTTTTCCACAGGGGGCGGGCTTCGGGACCGGTTTCGGCGGAGAGGAAGCCGTCGGGATCCCTCTCTTTGTCTTCCGTCCGGCCGAAAATCAGCTGCATGATCAACCCGATGACCACGGCGAAAATGACGGCCCCCAGCGCCCGGGCGATGCCGATTTTCGCCCCGAGAACCCTGGCCGTCACGATAATGGCCAAAACATTGATGGCCGGCCCCGAATACAAAAAAGCCGAAGCGGGTCCGATGCCGGCCCCGCGGGCGTAGATGCCCGAAAAGAGCGGCAGGACGGTGCAGGAACAGACTGCCAGGATGGACCCGGAAACCGAGGCGATGCCGTAGGCCAAAGGTTTTTTGGATTTGGGCCCCATGAGCTTGATGACCGAATCTTTTCGGACAAAGACCGAAATGGCGCCGGCGATGAAGAAGGCGGGGATAAGACAGAGGAGGACATGCTCGCGGGCGTATTCCTGCACCATGAGCAAGCCCTCGGTGACGGCGTTTTGAACGGTCGGTCTGGAAAACGGGATGAAAAAAGCGGCCAGAAAAACAGCGGCCAGAACGGCGAATATTTTCACTTCTTTCATGTCTTTCTCCTTGGACGTCCGGGCAACGGACACTTGCCGCCCCTAACGTCCCGCTCGAGACAAAGCTTCAGCCGGGCCAAGTCATCGGCCATTTCCTTTGAGCTTTTGGGCCGCAGGCCGAGGAACTCGGACAGCAATCGTTCCAGGCCGCGGCGCGAAGCGTCCGGAACGCGGTAGTTGATGAACCGCCCTTCCCGGCTGTCCTCGACCAACCCCGCCTTCCGCAGGACGCCGAGTTGATGGGAAAGAAGGGTCTGCTCCTTCCCGAGGACGAACATCAGCTCGCAGACGCACAGCGGTCTTCGCACAAGAAGGGCGACGACGCGCAGGCGCGTGGGATCGGCGAGGGCCTTCAGAGTTTTGAGAGCATGGTCCATGGCTTTATTATATGAAAGAATATTCATATATTATTTCCGCCCCCCCGTCAAGTGCCGCCCGGAAGCGCACGGATTGATCGCAGCCGCTGGGCCGCCGCGGAGACCGGCCGGCGGCTTTCGAACCCAGCGCTTTCCAGGTTTCCGGTCTTCGACGCCTCAAAAAAAATATTTGACAGGGTATTGCATTTCCCCTGAAAAGTGCATATAGTGCGTTTCAGGGGTTGAGCCATTCAGGTTCAGCCACAAGGACATCAAAGGAGACTGCGAATGGCGAAGGGTATGACCAAATCCCAGATCATCGCCGGCGTCGCCGACGCGGCGGGCATCACCAAGAAGCAGGCCGATACGGCCATCGAGGCTTTGGTGAACATGGCCTACAAAAACGCCGACGAGGGCTTCACGGTCCCCGGGCTGGGCAAGCTCGTGCTTGTTCACCGCAAGGAGCGCCAGGGCCGCAATCCCGCCACGGGCGAGACGATCATGATCCCGGCCAAGAAAGCCGTCAAGTTCCGCGTGGCCAAAGCCTGTAAAGACGCGATCCTGTCCTGATCAAGCGAGATTGAGCCGCCGCTCAAGCGGCGGTCCGACGGACCTCGGCTTGAGCGGGAATCGATATTTGAACTCTCCATTTTTCCTGATTAAAACGGAGCAGAACGGGGTTGGGGTCGACGTTCCCTTTTGATCCAGCCTCGAACCCGCATTTCGAATCCCATCTTGTCGTCAACGCGTGCCGCTTCCTGGAAATCAGAGCGACGGAGATTCAAACTGCGCATGCGCGCTGCGGAAGGACGGGAAAAAGGAGACGTTCCCTCCTGAGGGGAAACGGAACGGAGAGTGCCGGGGCTCAGCCTTCCCGGCAGTACCAATCGCCCCAGTAAAGATCACCTTCTTCGATTTGGCCCTCCTGGCTTTTGAAAATGAATTTCACGCCTTCATGGTCTCCCGAGGGGCTGTATTTGGAGATGACCGCCAGACCGAGCTTTTCTTCCTTGGCGAAAAATTCCCTGGCCTTGGCCGAGGCTTCTTCGACCGATGGAAATTCCTGCCGAAATTCGAAAATCCTGGTGCCTTCTTCCTCGACGGTTGTTTTGGATCTGAATCCTTCAATGTAATATTGTGTGCTCATCTTTTTTCCTTTCCGTCGGCCTTTTTTCGGTCTGTCCCGGCCTTTTCGAAAACCAAGGCCCCATTATATAGGAGCGCCCGGCCATGAAGTCAAGGAGCCGGCGGAGCCGCCGCGCCGGCGTTCAGAGACGAAAGAGGTAAGAAACCTTGAGAGTCAGGGAATGCCCCCCCTCGCGTCCCAGCCTCTCCGCTCTCGCGCTTTTCTTATAGCTGAACTGGACGATGTTTCCCGCGCCGAAGGCATAGCCGAGCAAAAGATCCAGATTGTACTGGATGAAATCCGTGGCGGGCTCGACGTCACGCCAGCAGACATCGTCCAAGCGGCCGTCGATGCGCGGCGGAGATTCGACGCGGACGGCGCGGATTGTTTTCGTCCGTTCCTGGCCGCACGCCGCGGGCGGCCCCCACAGAATCGCCGCCAAGAGTCCCGGGAACACGAGAACCGAAGAGATGAGGCATCCTGCTCTGTTTTTTTCGATCCGGAGCAACGAACGCATTCTGTGTTTTGACGAATCATATTCTGTTTTCTTTAGTGAAATCAACGTTTTCTTGACATTTTTTCGGGGAAGGTTAACATCATCACTGAAGGAGAAATGCGATGTCTTTAAGGTTCCCGGCGGTGATTTTTTTGATTTTTTCGCTTGTCCCGTCTTCTGACCTTTATCCGGTGAAATCCGACCTTCCTGATGAAGAAATCGCGGCCCGGTTCGCCGCCCTGGCCCTCAAGTGCGTCCATCAGGAGTATCCCAACAAGATCGCTCATGTCCTTCTCGGAGACGAGGACGTTCTTCCGCCGCGGAAGCTTACCCCCGCTTTCTACGGCTGCTTCGATTGGCACTCGGCCGTTCACGGCCATTGGCTCCTCGCCCGCCTGGCGCGGCTTTACCCCGACGCTCCGTTCGCCGAAAAGGCGCTCGCCGCCCTCGGCCGGAGCCTGACGCCGGAGAACATCTCCGTCGAAGCCGGCTACCTGGCGGTCAAGGACCGAGCCTCATTCGAGAGGCCTTACGGCCTGGCCTGGCTGCTTCAACTGGCGGCCGAACTGAGGGAATGGGACGATCCCCGTGCCGGAGCCTGGTCGAAGACGCTCGCCCCCCTCGAAAACGCCGCCGCGTCGCGCTTCAAATCCTGGCTGCCCAAGCTTTCTCATCCGGTGCGGTCGGGCGAGCACAGCCAGACGGCCTTCGCCCTGGGCCTCGTCCTCGACTGGGCTCGCGTCGCGGGCGACCGAGACATGGAGCGGCTCATCGTGACGCGTCTTCGCGACTTTTTCTTCAAGGACCGGAACGCTCCCTTGAACTTCGAGCCGTCGGGCGAGGATTTTCTTTCTCCCTGCCTGGCCGAAGCGGACGCGATGCGACGCGTTCTGCCGAAAGGGGATTTCGGGGGCTGGCTAGAAGAATTTCTGCGCGGAATCCCGCTCAACGGCGGCGGAGGCTGGCTCGCTCCCGCCGTGGTGACCGATCCCACGGACGGGAAACTCGTCCACCTCGACGGCCTAAACCTCAGCCGCGCCTGGATGTTGGAGGGCATCGCCTCCGGTCTGGCCGAG
>JAFGAV010000088.1 GCA_016933515.1 Candidatus Aminicenantota bacterium | reverse complement strand
TTCGGCCAGCTTCGTGTAAACGGCGCCCGCCGGCTTCAGATCGCTCTGGAACAGGGTGAGTCCCTCGGCCCGGAAGGAGCCCGCCTCGACCCATGCACCCTGCTCGACGGCCTGGGCCACTCCGCTCAGGCCCTTGGGGGTCTTGATCCTTCCCAGGGTCAGATGGGCCCGAAAGGGCCGGTCCTCCTTCGGGAATCCCAGGGCCGCAAACCGCCTGTCCAGTTCCTTCTGCAGGGCGAGCAGGCGGTCCACATCGCCCTCCATCCCGAGCCAGACCACCCGGGGCCGTTTGAGGTCCGGAAAGACCCCGATCGTTTTCACCTGGAGCTCCAGCGGTTTTGCCGTCGCAGCTTCCTCTTCCACCGCGTCCGCAATCCGGGTGATGTCGTCGCCCGTGATATCGCCGAAGAACTTGAGCGTCAGATGGATGCCCTCGGGGCGGACCCAGCGGACCGTCCCCCGGACGGTCCTTTTGAGCTGCTCCTGGATTCGCCCCATCTCCCGCCGCACCGACTCGGGCGGGTCGATGGCGAGGAAGGTGCGGTAGGTGCCGTCACGGCTCATGCCGAATCTCATCCTTCAAATAGCGTTTCACCATCAGCAGGGCCGCCTGGGCGGAAAGGACCTTGATTCGCCTGCGGTCCCAGCGGAAGGTGTCGTAATGGCGGCAGTAGGTCTCCTTCCCGTCGGAGAGGGCGACATAAACGGTACCCACGGGCTTCTCGTCCGTTCCCCCGTCGGGGCCGGCAATACCCGTCGTCGAAAGCCCCAGGTTCGTTCCGGCTTGCCTGCGGACCCCCTCGGCCATCCGCACGGCCGTCTGCTCGCTGACGGCGCCGTGTTCCTTCAGGATATCCTCGGGCACCGCGAGCAGGTCTGTCTTGGAGCGGTTGCTGTAGGTGACGCAGCCCCGCTCGAAGAACTTCGAGCTGCCGGGGATGTCCGTCAGCCGGTCCGTGATCAGCCCGCCCGTCAGGGACTCGGCGACGGCAAGGGTCAGGCCCCGCTCGGTGAGCAGCTCCGCCACGACCCCTTCGAGGGTCTGCTCGTCATAGCCGAAAACGTTGTCCTTGAGGCGGGCCATGACCTCTGTCTCCGCCCGCGCAAGCCTCTCCCGGGCTTCTTCCTCCGTGGCCGTCCTGGCCTTGAGCTGTACATGGATTTCCGGAAAGTCGGGATAGAATCCTATTTCCACGCCCAGGGCTTCGAGGTCGATATCGGAAAGGAGCTTGTCGGTGCCGGCCTCGGAGATGCCAAAGACCTTGAAGATACGGGTGGCCACGTGCCGGGAAGCCTCGGGGAAGGCCTTCCGGAAAAGGGGGATCACCCCCTCGGGGAGCATGATCTTGACTTCGGCGGGAACGCCGGGAATCACGGCGATGACCTTGCCGTCCACCCGCAGGGAGAATCCCCAGGCCGTTCCCACGGGATTGAAGATCGTCTCGGCGCCTTCGGGGAAGAGGGCCTGCTTGGCGTTGTTTTCCGTCCAATGGAGCCGGAATTCCTTGAAGATTTCCTGGATGTGCTTCAGGCAGACCTCATCGGTGTAGAGCTTCCGTCCAAAGGCCCGTCCGATGGCGGCGGTGGTGATGTCGTCGGCCGTGGGGCCGAGGCCGCCGGTCACGATCAGGGCGTCGGCAAGGGCGAGGATATGGTCCAGGGCCCCCTTGATGGCCGCATGGTCGTCGCCCACGGACATCATCACCACCACCGGCCAGCCCTGCACCTGGAGCTCCCGGGCGATGTAGGAGGAGTTGGTGTCCTGCGTCTTGCCGCTGGTCAGCTCGTTGCCGATCGTCAGTATGCCCACTTTCATCTGCGCGTCCCCCTTGTTCCGGCATCCGCCGGAACATCCTTGTTTCATATCCCCCAGCAGCGGATCATCAGCTGCAGCGTCAGATTGGCGTAGAGGCCGGCCACCACATCGTCGGCCACCACCCCGTATCCGCCGGGGAGGCGCTGGCTCATACCTGCGGGAAAGGGCTTCACGACGTCGAAGAACCTGAAGAGCACGAAGGCGGCAAACGCATGAGGAATCGTCGGGGCGACCAGAAAGAGCGTCCACAGATAGCCCGCGATCTCGTCGATCACAATGCACTGGGCGTCCTTGCGCCCGAAGAGCTTCTCCGCTTCCTGCGACACCAGGACGGCGAAGGCCGTGAAGGCCGCGATCGTTATCAGGTAAAGAGGCCAGGACAAAGGCGAGAAGATCAGGTACAGGGGTACGGCCGCAACCGTTCCCGCCGTCCCGGGGGCGAAGGGCGCATAACCGCTCCCGAGGCCGGTGGCCGCGACCTTGACGAATCTCTCTCTCAGAAGCCACCTCTTCGAATGCGACAGGGTGAAGGCCCCACCGTTTGCCCGCTAAATACCCCCTTTTCCCTGTCCTGTCAATGGCTTTTAAAGAACGGGACTTTTAAGAAACAGGACCTGAAAAAAAGGCTTGACAATAGAACGTACGTTCTATATAAGGAAGACAAACCTGCCGGTGGGATGTCTCCGGCCCCCCTCCGGCGGGTGGGAATCCTTCTCTTTTTGAGGAGGAGAAGCGGCGGGACGAACGGCGGGTCCCCTTCGGGGTTTGGGTTAACGGCGAGAGCGGGGCGAAGCGAGGCGAAAGGGAAAAGCCATGGCGGAAAAAAGAACGATCCGGGATGTGGAGAAGGCGATCGCGGCCTTCTTCCGGGAGAGCCGGCGGATGCCGACCTATGCGGAAATGGTCGAGCTGCTGGGGGTGCGCTCCAAGAGCGTCGTCCACTTCTGGGTGAAGAAGCTCCTGGCGGAGGGGCTTCTGGAAAAGGACGGGCGGGGCTTCCTGACGCCGGTCCGGCGCACCCTGGGCCTGCCCGTGGTGGGAGAGGTCCAGGCCGGTTTCCCCTCGCCCGCCGAGGAGGAGCTGCGGGACATCATCTCCCTGGACGAATACCTCATCACCCGGCCCGACTCGTCCTTTCTGCTGACGGTCAGCGGCGATTCCATGATCGGGGAGGGGATCAAGCCGGGGGATCTGGTGATCGTGGACCGGGGGAAGGAGCCGAAAAACGGCGACATCGTCCTGGCCGAGGTGGACGGCGATTGGACGATGAAGTACTTCCGCAAGAGCGGCGGC
>JAFGAV010000087.1 GCA_016933515.1 Candidatus Aminicenantota bacterium | reverse complement strand
CCCGCGATGCTCATCATCTGGAGCCTCGGCAATCTTCCCCCCGGCGCGCCGTTCGAGAAAACGGCCGTCGGCCACATTGTTCAGCTGATGGACCCCCTGGGCCGTCCCCTGGGCCTGACGGGCGAGATGCTGGCCTCCCTGGTTTTCACTCTGCCGGCCAAAGAAATCGTCGTCGCGTCGCTGGCGATGACCTACGGATTCCAGACGACGCTCGCCGATTCGGAGACCATTTTGAGCCATCTGGCCTCGACGTGGTCGCCGCTCACGGCCTTCTCGTTCATCACGTTCTATATGCTCTACCTCCCTTGTCTGGTCACGGTCTGGGCCATATGGAAGGAAACCCGCCGCATCCGATGGCTGATGACGAGCCTGATCGTTTCCCTGACCATGTCGGTCGCGGTGACTTTCCTCGTCTCGAAGGGGGGAAGCCTGTTGGGCGTCCCCTAAGGCCGAGGCAAAAGCGGAAACGCGTTGAAAAATGCCCGGCGATGTGATGTATTAGGAAACGCCAAGGAGGATCAACATGGATTTCCGTCTGTCCGAAGAACAAGAGATGCTGAAGCAGACCGTCCGGAACTTCGCCGAAAAAGAAATTCTGCCCGTCAGGCAGGAATGGGACGAGAAAGAGGAATTCAACTACGAACTCACGCAAAAGATGTTCGATTTGGGGTTTTTCGGCATCGTCATCCCGGAGGAATACGGCGGGATGGGCATGGACTATCTCTCCTATATTCTGGTCGTGGAGGAACTGGCCCGGGTGGACGGATGCCAGGCGGCCACCGTCGCCGCCGGAAATTCCCTGGGCTCGGCGCCCGTCTATTACTACGGCAACGAAAAACAGAGAAAGGAATTCCTCCCCGAACTCGTCAGCGGCAAACTTTTCGGATTCGGGCTGACCGAGCCGAACGCAGGCTCCGACGCGGGAGGCACGCAGACCACGGCGGTCCAGAAGGGCGAGAAATGGATTCTCAACGGATCGAAGATCTTCATCACCAACGCCTCGACGAAGATCACGCTCGGATCGATCATCCAGGCCGTCACGGGGGAGCGGGAAGACGGCAAGAAGGAATACACCTGCTTTCTGGTCCGTCAAGACCGGCCGGGGTACAAAGCCGTTCCCATGCATAAAAAAATGACCTGGCGCTCGAGCAACACCTCGGAAATCTACCTGGACGACGTGGAAGTGACGGGCGAGGACATGCTGGGAAAAAGAGGCGAGGGATTCCACCAGATGCTGGAAAGCCTGGACAACGGAAGGCTGGCCATCGCGGCCATGGGCGTCGGGGGCGCTCAGGGAGCCTTTGAAGCGGCGCTCAACTACTCCCAGGAGCGAAAACAGTTCGGGCGGCCGATCAGCCGGTTTCAGATCAACGCCTTCAAACTGGCGGACATGGCGACCGAAATCGAGGCGGCTCGGACTCTTCTTTACAAAGCGTGCTGGCTCAAAGACAACGGGAAACCGTTCGGGAAAGAAGCCGCCATGTCCAAGCTCTATGCCAGCGAAGTGATGAAGAGGGCCGCCCATGAAGCCGTTCAAATCTTCGGCGGCTACGGACTCATGGAGGAATACCCCGTCGCCAAGTTCTATCGGGATCAGAGGCTCCTGGAGATCGGGGAAGGAACAAGCGAAATCCAGCGCCTCGTCATTGCCCGGAAGCTGGGCGTCTGATTTCTTCGCGCGTCGATCCTGCGCCTTCGAAAGGAGGCGCAGGGACCTCCTGATGCATTCCGTCTTTTCCTCGTCCCGGAATTCCCGCCAGCGGACGGCTGTCGGTCAGCGGCGGGCCAGGACGCCCTCGATGAATTTCCCAAGAAACCTGACCGCTTCGTCCGAGCGGCGGAAGACAGGCACGCCTTCCGCCTCCAGGGCGGCGGCCATGGGATCGTAGAGCGGGCCGGCGTCAATGTTGACCGCCACCGGCTTGTCCGTTGATCGAAAAACTTCGACCAGGCGCCGGACGATGCTTTCCCTGCGTCCGATGTCCTCGTTGTGGCCGGAACCGGGAGGGAGAGTCTGCATGGCCGGAGTCATGGGCACGGGCGAGAGCACGGCGCAGTCCACATTCTCGTCCTCGAGGAACGCCCGGCCGCATTCGGCGAAAACGGCGTCGTCGGCCACGGGCGTGACGTCGAGGGGATTGCGGACGTCCTGGAGCTTGTCGATGCCCAACGAGCCGAGGAGCGACGCCAGCCGCTCACGGGTCGCTTGGGACAAAGGAGCAAGTTCCAGCCCGCCGCGTCCCTCGCTTTTCAGGCTGTCGGACATGATGACGCACTCGAAACCGGCATTGCTGAGAAAGGCCGCCCGGCGGCCGCGGACCTTTTTGCCCTGGAGGAACAACAGCCCCTTGAGCGCGCTCTCGAACTCGAGGAGGGACTCGGCCATAACGGCGCCTGCGGCTTCGAGCACGGCCCGGCAGACGCGGTAGTCGCCGGCCACGGAGGCCGTGTGGCTCGAGGTCGCTTCCCGCCCCTCGGGGGAACGGCCGGCCTTGTAGATCAGGACCTGTTTCCCCTTTCTCACAGCCTCTCCGACCGCGCGGGCGAGAACGTACCCGTCGCCTGTCTTGAAACCCTCGATGTAGAAAGCGAACAGCCGCGACTCCGGCTCATCCAGAAGCGCTTGGAGATAATCCGAAGCCGTGAGGTCGATCTGGTTCCCCAGGGACACGGCGTAGCGCGGCTCGAGCCCCCGCATCTTGCTCAGCCGGGAGATGAGATAGGCCCCGCTCTGGCTGACGAACACCAGGCCGGCCCGGTCGTCGCTCGACGCCTCCGGCCATTGCATTTTGTGGGCGGGAATGAAGGTCGTGTCGTAGAGCCCGGGCTTGGACAGGATGCCCATGCAGTTCCCGCCGTTGACCACGGGCGCAAACTTCCCCCGCCGACGGCGGTCGAGGATCAACCGGCTGATGCCGTCCTCCAGCCCTTCCGTGCCCTTTTTCTCCCCCATGCCGCCGGCGATGATGACGACCGTGCGGGCCTTTTCGCCCTCCGCCAGATCCTTCATGACGGCCGGACTCTGCTCGGCGCTTACGGTCAGGACGAAGAGGTCCACGGCCCGCGGCATCGAGGAGACATCCGTGAAGCAGCGGCAATCGTCGATCGTTTCGACCCCCGGTTTGACGACCAGGACGTTCTCCGGCGGAAACCCCTTGGCCAGGATGTTTCTGAGGATGATCCGGCCGAGGTTCATTTTTTCCGAGACGCCGATGATGCCGATGCTTGAGGGCCGGAGCAGAGCCCGGATGCTCTCCGCGGGACGGCTCTCGAGCGGACCGTGGCTTCTCGAAAAACGGCAGACGCCGTCCAAAGGCACGAGCCGGCCGCGACGGACGACGAACGGATTGACCTCGGCCTCCTCGATGACGAATTCATGGGCCGGCTCGAAAGCCGAAAAATGCGCGGCCAAATCTCGGAAGCGGCCGACAGTCTCGGCCAGATGTTCCTCGGACAAGAGCTCGGGTCGCCCCCGAAAAGTCCGGATGAGCTTGGCGGAAGCCGCCAGGGGGGCAAGAAGGCGCGGGATTCCGGCATCCTCCAGGAGGTGAGCCGAGGCCATGGCCAAGGCTTCTCCCTCCTTGAGCCTCTCGCCCAGGAATTCGACGTCGAGCCCTCCGGCGCCCACGGTCAGGACCGGCCCGAATTCCCGGGAGTTTCGAACTCCCAAGAGCAGTTCCTGGCCGAATCCCGTTTTTTCGTAGTCCACCTTTTCCACGATCAGGAATCCCCGGATCGATTCCTCAACCTCTTTTTTCCTGTTCGCGGAGCGGGCGCGTTTGGAGCTCGATTCGAACCCTTCTTCCCATCGGACGAACCGCTCGGGAACGCTTCTCAACATGTCCGCGCAGGCACTCGCCACGGCCCGGGCCTCAGCCGGAACGACGGCCACGCCGCCGACATCGGTCTTGTGCTGGATGTGCGGCGACACGACCTTGACGACGGCCTCGGCGCATTCCAGAGCCTCGAGAGATCGGTCGCCGGGCGTTCCGTCCTTCCCGACGAAAAAGCGACGCGGCGCCGGAATGCCCGCCGCTTCGAGGAGGTCGTAGACTTCGGCTTCGAGAAGGAAATTTCGTCCTTCTCTCTCGGCCCTCCGGAACAGGCCGGCCGCCGTCTCAAAGCTCTTGTCCATGACGGATCACGCCTCAGACGCCGGCCGCGGCGCGGCCGAGGCGGAGGGCCTTGATATTGATGTCCACGAGGTTCGCTCCCCGGGGCTTGAACAGGTTTTCGATGTGTCGGAGCAGGCTGTCCTCCTTCAGGATCAGGAAGGGAGAGGCCGCGCCCAGCATGACGATGTTCTGGGCCCGGGACGAGCCGGCTTCCTTGGCCAATTTTTCCGAGTCCGCAATCACATGCCTCGGGACGCGCCGCAGGCGCTCCAGGACGTTCCCGAGGTCCGGATAATCGGCGATGTTGCGGTAAGGAGTCGAACTCGAGACGACGACGCCCGTGGGCGCGAGGCTGTCCAGGTAGCGGAGAGCTTCCAGGGGCTC
The DNA here is from genome assembly GCA_016933515.1 of Candidatus Aminicenantota bacterium. Taxonomy (GTDB): domain Bacteria; phylum Acidobacteriota; class Aminicenantia; order Aminicenantales; family JAFGAV01; genus JAFGAV01. Next base: position 7,101 of record JAFGAV010000087.1, on the reverse strand, counting down.
GACGCTGAGGATCATGTCCGCCCCGCCGCGGGGGATGAGGTCGCTGAAAATCGTCCCGGAGGAGAGGCGGAGGTGGGACTGGACCGCGCCGCCGCGCTGGGCCATGCCGTGCACCTCGGCCTGCCGGAGGTGGAGCCCTTCGTCGAGGGCCGCACGGTCGATGACGTAGGCGATCGATAAAATGCCCTGCCCGCCCACTCCGGCGAGGATGATGTCCTGCTTGTCCGCGCTGCGGCCTTCCATGTCAGCCCCTCCTCTTCGAGGAATAAGTCACGCATTCCCTGACGGCGACGATGACCGACAGGCCTTTGTGATCGAGCTCTTCCCGGATGATTCGGACGTTGCGCTCGTGGTGCTTGGGCAGAGGCTCGATGACTCTGATGTGTTCGGGCGGCACGCCCACTCCTTCGATGATCTTCAGCAGACCCGGCCCCGTGGCGTGGCTCGTCTGTCCTCCGGTCATGGCCACCGTGCCGTTGTCCAGGATGAAGGCCGTCATGTCGGTGTCGGCCCGCGCGGCGCTGAGCAGGGACGTGATGCCCGAATGCCCGAACGTCGAGTCTCCAATGACGGCCACCGACGGCCGGATGCCCGCGTCCGAGCCGCCGTGGGCCATGCTGATGCTGGCGCCCATGCAGACGCACGTCTGGATGGCGTTGAGGGGCGGGAGCGCGCCCAGGGTGTAGCAGCCGATGTCGCTGAAGACGTTCGATCCGGGCCGGTCCCGGAGGGCTTCGTTCAGGGCCTTGAGGGTGTCGGTGTGGGGGCAGCCCGCGCAGAGCTGGGGAGGCCTTTCGGCCAGCGGCCTCTCCCCCGCCTCGTAGTGCGCAAGCGGATTCATGCTCAGGGCGGAGCGGATGTGATCGGGCGTCAGCTCGCCGGAGGCGGGCAGCTCCCCGCTCATCCGGCCGAGCACGGTTTTTCCCGGCACGCCGTACAGGCCGCGCAGCATTCTCTCGACCAGTGGATATCCCTCCTCCGCCACGAGCACGCGGTCGACGTGGTCCACGAGGCGGCGGATGAGGCTTTCGGGCGCGGGATAGGTCCCGATCTTGAGGAGCGAAGGCGTAGACGCGAGGCCTCGGAGGTTCTCCTGGACGTAGTTCCAGGCGATTCCCGTAGCGATGACGCCCAGGCCCCGGTCCGAGGGATTGAGCGTCAGGGCGTTGAACGCCGACGCCTCCGAGGCGGCCAGAAGCTCGCGCTGCCGTTTAAGAAGCTGCTGAAACCTGCGGCGGGCATTCGAGGGCAGCAGAGTCCAGTCCTGCCACCGCCCGAGCCGGAGGGGATTTTGAGTCCGCGGCTCGCGCGGCACGACAACCGAGCGGCTGTGAGAAATTCGGGTCGTGAGACGGAGCATGATCGGAATGTCGAACTTCTCGGAGAAATCGAAGGCCTCTCGGGTCATGTCATAGGCCTCCTGATGGCCGGAGGGCTCGAAGCAGAAAATGCGGGCGAAATCGGCGTAATACCGGCTGTCCTGCTCGTTCTGGGAGCTGTGCATTCCGGGATCGTCGGCCGCGACGACGAGGAGGCCGCCCTCCGCGCCGGTCAGGGCCGAGTTCATGAACGGGTCGGCGGCCACGTTCAGACCGACGTGCTTCATCGACACCATGGCCCGGCGGCCGGCAAAGGACGCCCCCAGCGCCTCCTCATAGGCCGTCTTTTCGTTGACCGACCAGGCGGCGGTGCATCCCCGCTTTTCGGCCGGCAGGCGCAGCAGGTATTCGAGAATCTCCGAGGCGGGCGTCCCGGGGTAGGAATAGGCCGCCGACAGCCCGGAGTGAATCGCGGCCAAGGCGACCGCTTCATCTCCCAGCAACACTTCTGGCTTCATCGTGAAATCCTTTTTCACCGTTTCCCCCGTACGTTATCGGCGGAACGGGTGTCGGGGGGCGTTTTGGATTGAAGGTTAAGAATACCCGCCCCCCGGCGGGGTGTCAAGGCGATGAACGCGTCCGCAAACCCGAAAAAAACGCCGTCTCTCAAATCCTAGTAATCATATAAAATTGTGTTGAAATTCCCGGGCGAATTCATTAAGATAGGGCCGCCCTCCGGGCCTCGGCCGGCGAGGGCGCGACGGAGGACAGGCGATGATCAAACTTTCCACTAAGGGACGCTACGGGACGCGGCTGATGATCAATCTGGCCGGTCATTTCAAGGCCGGACAGGATGCCGTCATCCTCAAGAACATCTCCGATGAAGAGGACATCTCCATCCGCTACCTGGAACAGATCATCATCCCCCTCAAGATCGCCAAGCTGGTGAAAAGCATCCGCGGCGCGGGCGGCGGATACACGCTGGCCCGTTCTCCCTCGAAGATCAGGCTGTGCGAAATCCTGGAGGTTCTTGAAGGCTCGTGCTGCCTGGTCGAGTGCGTCGACGACTCCGATTTTTGCCGCCGCACGGATTCGTGCGCCGCACATGAAATCTGGGCGGAGGCGTCGCGCGTCCTGAAGGACTATTTCGACCAATTCACTCTTCAGGACCTCCTGTCCATCCAAGAGAAGAAGAAGGCCCAGGCCAGAAGCCACGGCTCACTTCGTCCCGCGGGCCGCACCTCGTGCGGTCAAGCCCACCGCCGCCGCGCTTCCGGCGCGCACTGAGGAAGCGGGCGGAAGGCCTTGAACCTCCGCTTTCTCGGTTCTCTCAAGTTCGCCGTTTTTCTGATCATCGGCCTCGCGGCTCTGTGCGTGCTGGGAACGCTCCTTCCGGGGGCCCCGTCCGGAGAATTCGCCTCTGAAAGAGCCCAACCGGCCGGCATCCTGTCCTTTCTGATCCCCGAGGACCTCTATCATTCGCCGCACTTTCTGATCCTGTTGTCTTTGTTCAGCCTGAACATCATCGTCTGCACGTTGACCCGGCTGAAACCGAAGGTGAGGCAGGCGCTCCGGCCCTCTCTCGAAGCGGACACCGAAGCTCTCCTCGCCGCTCCCGTCAGCGCGCAGATGGGCTTGAAGCCGGAGCTCAGGGCGTCCGCTGAAGCCGTCGGGGACGCGCTCCGCCGACGGCGCTACCGGATCCGGCGGGCGGAGGCGCCCGGACGGCTCGTCCTGCTCGGAAGAAAGCGGACGGCGGGCCGTTTCGGGTCGGACGTGGTTCATCTCGGACTACTGGTCATCGTCGCCGGAGGGATCGTCAGCGGCCTGGCCGGTTACCGTACCATTCTGGCGATCGAAGAGGGGGCGACTGAGCCCGTTCCCCGCACCGGGTTCAGCCTCCGTCTGGACAAGTTCGACATCGAGGTCTACCCAGACGGCTCGGTCAAAGACTGGAAGAGCCGCCTCGCCGTCCTAGAGGACGGATGTCCCGTTCTCGGAAAAACCATCGAAGTCAATCATCCCCTGAGCTACAAGGGCTTCCTGTTTTACCAGAGCGGCTATGCTCCGGTTCGGGAAAAACCGACCCTCGGGCTGTCCGTGACCGGAATCGCCGGCGACGGCTTCAAGCGGAACGTTTCGGTCCGGCCCGGCTCCCCCGTCCCGCTCGGAGAAAACGGCTTGAGTCTGAGCGTCGTTCGCTTCGTTCCGGACTTCGCGTTGAACGCGCGCCGGGAGGTTTTCTCCCGGTCCGAAGAGCCCCGGAACCCCGCAGCCCTGGTGGAAATTCTCGAGAACGGGCGGACGGTTCACCGCGGATGGGTTTTCGCCCGGCATCCGGAATACGGCAGCCTTCACGGCCGGGCGGATTCAAAATACGCCCTCGCTTTCCTGTCCCTGAAATACGACCTTGTCTCGCTTGTCGAGGCGGCCCGCGATCCCGGCCCGCCTCTCATCTGGATCGGCTGCGGCCTGGTCATGGCCGGCTTGTTCCTGGCCTTTTACTGGCCGCCGCGCGAAACGCGCGTTCTTTTCGAAACGGTTTCCGGACGGACGCGCCTGACCGCCGCCGCCTCGGGAAGAAAAAACCGCGCGGCGATCGCCGAAGAGTTCCGGAACATGGTCGGAGAATGGAAAGGTTTGAGATGAACGAATCGTTCTTTTTTCAGACGGCCCTCGTCCTCTACGGCCTGTCGGCGGCCGCTTATCTCGTTTATCAACTCGGCCGGCGGAGAACGTTTTCCGGCGCGGGGTGGACCGTCGGCCTGGCCGGACTCGTTTTTCACACCGCGGCGCTCGTTCAGCGCACCCTGGTTTCCGGGCACGCCCCTTTCACCAACATGTATGAATCCCTGTCTTTCCTGGCCTGGTCCTGCCTGCTGGCCTACCTGGTCATGGACAAGCTGTGCAACCTGCCGAAGGCGGGATTTTTCCTGTTGATCATCGTCCTGGCTTTCATGCTGCTCGCCAACTCGCCGCTCATGCCCAAGGACATCAAACCTTTAATGCCCGCCCTGCAGAGCGTCTGGCTGTGGCTTCACGTGTCCATCACCCTCATGGGCGAGGCCTTCTTCGCCGTGGCCTTCATCACCAGCCTGATGTCCCTCTTCGCCCCCTCCTCGAGAAACAAAACGTCGCCCGATAAGACGGGCGCCGCGGCCGACACGCTTGACCGGGTCAGCTACCGCGCGATCGCCGCCGGCTTCCCGCTCTTCACCCTGGGCGGCCTGGTGCTCGGCATGGTCTGGGCGCATAAGGCCTGGGGCGCCTACTGGAGCTGGGATCCCAAAGAGGTTTGGAGTCTCATCACCTGGCTCGTATACGCCCTCTATCTTCACACCAGGCTGGTGATGGGCTGGCGCGGCCGCCGCTCGGCGATCATCGCCGTCGTCGGTTTTCTGGCGGCTCTGTTCACTTATTTCGGCGTCAATTACCTGTTGGCCGGCCTCCACAGCTACATTTGAGCAAGGCCGCATCCCTCTCCTCATGCTTTCCTTTGGGAGAAGGATCCCGCCGTCGAGGAAAAAGGCGTGACCTGTGGAGTCTGTCACGGCCCGGGCTTTCTCTAGAAAAGCGCCTGCCTCATTCCGGATTCCGGGCGATTTGAAAGGAATCCGGGCAATTCATATAATGAAACTCTTCGAACATTGAATTTCCATCGCAGGAGAAGGACATGACCGACCAGAAGCTCCCCGATTTGGGCAAAATCCCGCCCGAATTCTTCGACCGCGTGATCTATCCCCGGCTGGGCGCCAAGGACCCGAACATCCTCATCGGCCCGCGCCACGGCGTGGATTACGGCGTGGTCAAAGTGGGGGGATCTTATGTGGCCATGTCCACCGACCCATTTTTCATCGTGCCGTCGTTCGGATTCGGCCGGGCGGCCTGGTTCGGATTTCACATCATCTTCTGCGACGTGGCCGTGAGCGGCCTGCGGCCCAAATATCTGGCCATCGACCTCAACCTTCCGCCGGCGATCAAAGAAGATGAGCTCGAAGAGCTCTGGACCACCGTCCACGCCGAGGCGAAAAAATACGGCATCAGCGTCCTCACCGGCCACACGGCGCGCTATACGGGTTGCGACTATCCCATGGTCGGCGGCGCCACGGCCGTGGCCGTCGGGCCGAAGAAGGACCTCAGAGGGCCCTTCCGGGTGAAGGTCGGGGACCAGATCGTCATCACCAAGGGGCCGGCCATCGAGACGACCGGGCTTCTGGCCGTTCTCTTCCCCCGCAGGTTCATCGAAGCCGGCGGTGAGCCTTTTCAAAAAGAAGCCGCGGCCGTCTTCTCTCAGATGTCGGTGCTCGACGACTGCGCCGTGGCCCGCAAGTTCCCCGGTGTCCACGTGATGCATGACGCCACGGAATGCGGCGTGTGGGGCGGCCTGTTCGAAATGGCCCGCGCCGGCCGCTACGGCCTGCGCGTTCGGGAGGACCTCATCCCCGTGCAGCCGGTCATCCGCCGGACGGCCGAGCTTTTCGATTTCGACCCCTTCACCGCCATCAGCGAGGGGACATTGATCGCCATGGTGGACAAGAAAGAATCGGACAAGCTTGTGGCCGCTTTCAAGAGGAAGGGCATTCCCGCCGCCGTCTGCGGCGAGGTCGTTCCTTTGAAGGAGGGGCGCCGGATCCTCGGTCCGGCGGGAGAGAGAGCTCTCGCGCACCCCGTCGAGGACCCCTACTGGCGGCTGGCCGCGGAATTCTCGGCATGAAAATGAAGAGTATTCCTCTCGAAAATCTTCTCTTCAGGGGAATTTGCGCAGAAATTAGAAGGGTTTCATGAAACATGCGAGCCTGTTTTTCAGCCTGGTTTTTCTTGGGTTTTCAGGCTGCGCGATCGGCCCGGGAACTCAGTCGCCGACTGCGGTCCCCGAGGATTTCGTCTTCTTCGACCTCGGACAAACGATCCCGGTGGTCGACGTGACGTGGAAGAAACAGACGATCCAGGACGCGATCCTATCCTTCACGAAGGTGGACAGGGAAGATTCCGTCCTGGGGATATCCTCGGTCGAAGCCCATGGCGACAAGGCCACAGTCTCCTTCACCTCGATCGATGCCCAAGGACAGTTCGCCGTCGTTCACTTCACTCTCGAGAACAAGGGGACTTCAAAGTTCGAACCCTGGCTGATCCTGGACAAAGGCTGTACACTCCTTGACGCCCTGGGCCGTAGCTTTCCGTTGAATGAGCGCTGTAAGCTCGGTTTTTTGATCTTCAAAGCCGTTGAGCCCGGGAAGAGGGGTGAATATTCCTTTTATTTTGATATTCCAAAAAACTCCAAGCCGGCGAGCTTGAGGCTGGACCTGATCAAGGCCATGATCAGGCTGAGCGGACAGGAACCCCGAAGCTGAGCCATCCCGAGATCGGGTCGTTTAAAGTCTAGGACAGCTTCAAACGCCTCAAGCGGAGCGAATTCGTAACGACCGAGACCGAGCTGAAGGCCATGGCCGCGGCGGCGATCATCGGGTCGAGGAGAACGCCGAAGAACGGATAGAGCAGTCCTGCCGCCACCGGAATGCCTGCCGCATTGTAGGCGAACGCCCAGAAGAGGTTCTGCTTGATCGTCCGGATCGTCCTGCGGCTGAGCTCCAGAGCGGAAACGACGCCGGTCAGGTCGCCCTTGATAAGAGTGATGTCCGAGGCCTCCATGGCCACGTCCGTCCCCGTGCCGACCGCGATGCCGATGTCGGCCTGGGCCAGGGCCGGGGCGTCGTTGATGCCGTCTCCGACCATGCCCACCCGCCTTCCTGACTGCTGCAACTCTCGGATGACGGCCACCTTG
>JAFGAV010000086.1 GCA_016933515.1 Candidatus Aminicenantota bacterium | reverse complement strand
CGATACGCTCCCCTTCGGGGAGCTGTGCTCAGCCGGCCGGCAAGGATATGCCGGAAGCCCTTCGAAACCCGTCGCTTCCTTGCTGAATCCCGCATGTCGCCTCGACCTTTCCCCTTGGCCCTTTCATATGGCTGACGTAATCGTGTTGCGTGAGGCCGCACTTCAAAACAGACGTTGATGCTCATGCCGATCTCGGCCCGCGCGTTGTTTGACCGTTCTTCGGGGGTTGTGCTATACAGAGTTCGCCTTCTTGGGGAAGAGGGCGCGCTGAAGAGAGCATCGATTCGATGACGATAGGCGAGGATTTGTCTGGCGGGTCGCGCCGAAAGCTGCTTGCGGTTCTTTCTTTTCTGACGATCCTTCTCGCATCGGCCTGTTCACGCAGCGCGACCCATGAGAGCCTGACCGTGGCCGGCTCGACGAGCATCCAGCCTTTTTGCGACCGCTGGGCCGAGGTCTACATGGAAAAGACCGTCCGTTGCGCGGTGAACGTCCAAGGCGGCGGTTCGAGTGCCGGCATCCAGGCGGCCCGGAGCGGAGCGGCGGACATCGGCATGTCCTCCCGTCCGCTGAAGCCGGAGGAGAAGGATCTGGTGGAGATCGTGATCGCCCGCGACGGCTTGGCGATCATCGTGCATCCGGACAATCCTGTCGCGTCGCTGACCCTGCTTGAAGTCAAGGCCGTCTTCGAAGGCACGGTGAAGGACTGGGAGATTGTCGGGGGACGCCGGGCGCCCATTCATGTCGTCAGCCGGGAAGAGGGATCGGGCACGCGGGGGGCCTTTCAGGAGCTCGTCATGGGGAAGGCCAGGATCTTCAAAGGAGCCATCGTCCAGGATTCCAACGGAACGGTTCGGGAGATCGTGGCCGGGGATCCGAATGCCGTCGGCTATATTTCCCTGGGTCTGGTCGATGACCGCGTCAAGGCGCTCAGGCTGAACGGCGTGAAGGCCACCGAGGAGACCATTGAGCGGGGCGGCTACGCGCTCGTCAGGCCTTTTCTGTTCGTTTCCCGCGAGGAGCCGCGGGGACGGGCCCGGGCTTTTATCGATTTCATCCTTTCCGAGGAGGGGCAGGAGCTCATCCGCAAGGAAGGATTGCTGCCGGCGCGAAAGGGAACCTCGTGACGGGCCTGGACCGCAAGGAAAATTTTATCCGGGCCGTTCTGCTGCTCACCGCCTTTTCCGCCGTGTCCGTCCTGGCGGTCATCACCGTTTTTATTTTCGCCGAAGGAACGCCGATCATGTTCCGGCGCGGGGTGGGGGGATTTCTTTTCGGATTGAACTGGTACCCGGGCGAGGGCCGTTTCGGACTGCTCCCCATGATCGTCGGCTCGCTGGAGGTCACCCTGGGCGCTCTCCTCATCGGCGTGCCGTTTGCCCTGGCCTGTGCGGTCGTCCTGACCGAATTTTCCTCGCCGCGCCTAAGGAACATCCTCAAGCCCGTCATCGAGCTTCTGGCCGGCATCCCGTCCGTGGTTTACGGTTTCATCGGGGTTGTCGTCCTCGTGCCTTTCATCCGGGAGACGTTCGGCGGGCCGGGCTTCTCGGTGCTGGCGGCTTCCATCGTGCTGGGGATCATGATCCTCCCCACCGTGATCAGCATCTCGATCGACGCCCTTCAGGCCCTGCCGCCCTCCTACCGCGAGGGCGCCCTGGCCATGGGCGCCACGCGCTGGCAGACGGTGCGCATGGTGCTTCTGCCCTCGGCCCGTTCGGGCATCGTGGCCAGCATCATCCTGGGCATGGGCCGGGCGGTGGGCGAGACCATGGCCGTCATCATGATCGCCGGAAACGCCGCGGCCGTTCCCCGGACCCCGCTCGACCCCGTCCGGACGCTGACGTCGAACATCGCCCTCGAGATGTCCTACGCCAGCGGCGAGCACCGGGAGGCTCTGTTCGCCACGGGGGTCATTCTGTTCGTCATCATCATGGTCCTCAACACCCTGGCCAACGCGAGCTCCTCGAGGCGGGCGAGGGGAAAGAGGGGCTGATGCGCGTTCCTCCGCGCCTGGAGCAGCGGTTCGTGAAGGTCGTGCTGTGGTCCATGACCGCGATCACCGTCTTCGTCCTGCTGTTCATCGTGGCCTACATCCTCCGCCGCGGCCTTCCGGTCCTCAGCCTTTCCTTCCTGACGGAAAATCCCCATGAAATGGGCAGGACCGGAGGCATCTTTTCCACGATCGTCGGCACGCTCGCCTTGACGGCCATGGCCCTGGCGGTGGCCACGCCGCTCGGCGTCGGCACGGCCATCTTTTTGAACGAATACACCTGGGAGAGCCGCGTGACGCGGATCATCCGTTTCGGGGCCGACTGCCTGGCCGGCATCCCGTCCATCATCTTCGGGCTGTTCGGGTTCATCCTCTTCGTCATCAAGATGGGATTCGGCTGGTCGATCCTGAGCGGCGGCCTGACGCTGGCGTTCATGATCCTGCCGACCATCATCCGCACGAGCGAGGAGGCGCTGCGGAGCGTCCCCCGGTCCTACCGGGAGGTGAGCCTGTCCCTCGGCAGCACCAAGTGGCAGATGGTCACCCGCGTCATCCTGCCTTCGGCTCTGCCGGGCATCGTCACCGGCGTGATCCTTTCCGTCGGACGGAGCATCGGCGAGACGGCGGCGGTCATTTTCACTGCCGGCAGCGCCCTGCGCCTCCCGACGTCGCTCTTTTCCTCCTCGCGGACGATGTCCGTTCATTTTTACATCCTGGCCCGCGAGGGCATTTCCATGCCCAACGCCTACGGCACGGCGGCCGTGCTGGTCCTCTCCATCCTGCTGGTCAACATCGTCACTTACCGCCTCATGCACCGCTTCATCAGGAAGTATTCATGACCGGCATCCGTGTCCGCGAGGTGAGCCATTATTTCGGACCCGTCCGCGTTCTGAAAAACATCAACCTGGCGGTCGAGAAAAACGAAATTCTGGGCGTCATCGGCCCGGCGGGGAGCGGCAAGTCGACGTTCCTGCGTTCGCTCAACCGGCTCAACGATCTCGTCCAGGGATCGAGAACCGAAGGGATGATCGAGGTCGACGGCCGGGACATCACTCGTCCCGGCACGAGCCTCGTGGAGCTTCGCCGGCGGCTGGGCATGGTCTTCGCCGTTCCCGTGCCCCTGCCGAGGAGCATTTACGAGAACCTGGCGTTTGGGCCCCGCCTGGCCGGTGTCCGGGGCAAGGAGAAGCTCGACGCCCTGGTCCGGTACGGCCTCGAGCAGACCGCCCTGTGGATCGAGGTCAAGGACCGCCTCCATCAGAGCGCGCTGAAGCTCAGCGGCGGCCAGCAGCAGCGGCTGTGCATCGCCCGCGTTCTGACCCTCAAGCCGGATTACATCCTTCTCGACGAGCCGACATCGGGTCTGGACCCCGTGTCGACGATGAAGATCGAGGATTCGCTCCGCATTTTGAAAAAGGATTACACGATCATCCTCGTCACCAACAACACCAAGCAGGCCGCCCGGGTCTCAGACCGGACGGCGTTTTTCCTGGCCGGAGAGCTCGTGGAGATCGGTCCGACGGAAAGGATATTCACCGCTCCCGCCGACCGGCGGACGGAAGACTACATCTCGGGACGGTTCGGCTGACATGAGCCTCATCGAAACCGAAGGATTGTCCCTGTTCTACGGGAACTTTCAGGCCCTGAAGACCATCAGCCTGAACATCGAATCCTGCAGGATCACGGCGCTCATCGGTCCCTCGGGCTGCGGCAAGTCCACGTTCCTCCGCTGCCTGAACAGGATGAACGACCTCATCGACGGCGTGCGGATCACGGGCCGGGTCGCGATCGGAGGCCGGGATATCTACCGCCGGGAAACCGATCTCCTCGACCTTCGTCGCCGGGTGGGCATGGTGTTTCAGCGGCCCAATCCCTTCCCCCTGAGCGTCGAGGACAACGTCCTCTTCGGCCTCAAGGTCCACGGTCAAACCGACCGGAAGATCCTCGAGGAGAAGCTGCAGCGCAGCCTGGAAGCCGTCCACCTCTGGGACGAGCTCAAGGACAGACTGAAGACCAACGCCCTGGAGCTCACCGGCGAGCAGCAGCAGCGCCTGTGCATCGCGCGCCTTGCGGCCCTGGAGCCGGAAATTCTGCTCATGGACGAGCCCTGCTCGGCTCTCGATCCCATCGCCACGGAAAAGATCGAAGCCCTGATGTTCGAGCTCCGGAAGCGCTTCACGATCGTCATCGTCACCCACAACATGCAGCAGGCCGCCCGCGTCTCCGAGGAGACGGGCTATTTCCTGCTCGGCGAGCTCATCGAGTTCGGCGAGACAAGCCGCATCTTTTCCGCGCCGCGCGATCAGAGGACGGAAGACTACATCACCGGGCGATACGGATAGAGGCCGCAAATGAGGATGTGTTCCCATTCAGGCGGAGCGGCGGCGAAAAGGAAGCGGAAACACGCAGCCCGGAGCGCCCCGCTGTCCGGGCGGAAGGGCAGAGGGAGACGAACATGAAGAGACATTTCGACGAGGAGATGACCGAGCTCAAAAAGGAGTTGCTTCACATGGGCGCTCTGGCCGAGGAGTCCATCTCCGGCGCGCTCGAGGCGCTCAAGAAGCTCGATGAGCGTGCGGCGCGGAGGATCATCGATGACGACGAAAGGATCGACGGTCTGGACGTGGCCATCGACGACAAATGCCTGGAACTCATCGCCCGGCACCAGCCCATGGCCGTGGACCTTCGCTTCCTGACCATGGCCATGAAAATCTGCGCCGAGCTCGAGCGGATCGCCGACCTGGCCGTCGACGTCTGCCAGCGCGTGCTCGAACTCGCCGGCCGTCCCCTGCTCAAGCCGCTCGTCGACGTGCCCAAGCTCGCCCTGCTGGCGCGGGAGATGCTGCACGACGCGCTGGACTCGTTCGTCCGGGGGGACGCCGCGCTGGCCCGGGAGGTTATCCGCCGCGATGACGAGGCCGACCGCCTGCGGGACCTCGTCCAGACCGAGCTCGTCGAGAACTTCATGAGCCGGGACTGCTCGAGCGCCAAGCGGGCCGTGCCGCTGCTTCTTGTCTCGCGGCATTTCGAGCGCATCTGCGACCACGCGACCAACATCGCCGAAGACGTCATCTACATGGTCGAGG
>JAFGAV010000085.1 GCA_016933515.1 Candidatus Aminicenantota bacterium | reverse complement strand
TCGGACGACCCCAAGTTGACGGGCACGGCGGTCAAACGGTCGCAGTGGGTGATGAGGTCGATGCCCTGAAGGCAGTCGTCGATATACATGAAGCTTCGCGTTTGTGTCCCGTCGCCCCAGACCTCGATCCGGCGCGTCCCCTCATCCTTGGCCTGGATGATCTTCCGGCACAGGGCGGCCGGGGCTTTCTCCCGGCCTCCGTCCCACGTGCCCCAAGGACCGTAGACGTTGTGAAACCGGGCGATGAAGGTTTTCAGGCCGCGCTCGGCCCGGTATTCCTGGCAGAACATCTCGGAGAGGAGCTTTTCCCATCCGTATCCGCGCTCGGCCATGGCCGGGTAGGCGTCCGATTCTTTCAGGGCCCGGACATTCGGGTCTTTCTGCAGGTCGGTGTTGTAGACGCAGGCCGAGGAGGAGTAGAAATACCGGTCGACGCCGGCCCGCCAGGCGGCTTCGATCATGTGGGTGTTGATGAGGATGCTACGCAGGCATTCGACGCGGAATCGTTCGATGAACCCCATGCCGCCCATGTCGGCCGCGAGCTGGTAGACTTCAACCGCGCCCTCGCAGGCGCGGCGGCAGTTCTCCTCGCGGCTCAGATCGAGGCAAAGGTTTTCCGCGGCCGGCGTGACCTGGTACCATTCGCCGAGGGGTTTCTTGTCCACGGCCCTCAGCCGGGTGAAGCCCTGACCGTGAAAATAGCGGACCAGGGAGCCGCCGATAAAGCCTCCCGCTCCGGCGACGAGGATCAAGTCGTTCTTGCCCCTGAGATCTGAGGCTGTCGCGTTTGTTTTTTTCATCCTTGGTTGTCCTTGGTCACGACGGTGTCGGGCGAGAAAGTGGTCGGGGAGAGGGGATTTGAACCCCTGACCCCAGCGTCCCGAACGCTGTGCGCTAGCCAGACTGCGCTACTCCCCGACCAGGGCTTCCATTATACTTAGAACGCCGTCCGGAGAAAAGGACTCATTGCCGGAGGATCTCCCTCGGGCACGAGGCCGCGGCGGCGCATGACGTCCATAATCGTCGCGACGCGCTCGTCAAGGTAGCGGGAGCGGTGGAATGAGCTCCGGGTGTAGCGGCGCGGCATGGGCAGGATGGCGGCCAGTCGGGCGGCCTCCGGGGGGCTGAGCCGGGAGGCGGATTTGCCGTAATAATGCCCGGCCGCCGCCTCTGCGCCGAAGATGCCGTCCCCCCATTCGACGACGTTGAGATAGATCTCCAGGATGCGCTTTTTGGATAGCGCCCGCTCCAGCCTCCAGGCGAGGATCGCTTCCCGGAGCTTGCGGACCAGGCTTCGCGAGGGGCTGAGGTAAAGATTCTTGGCCAACTGTTGTGTGATCGTGCTCCCGCCGTAACGGAGCGTCTTCTTCTTCCAGTTTTTCACCATGGCTTCCCGCATGGCTTCCCAGTCGAACCCGGCATGCGCCCAGAACCCGTCGTCCTCGGCGATGAGCACGGCCTCGACGAGAGAGGGCGATATCCGCGACAGGGGACGCCACCGGGACGTGATGTGCCTCTTCGCGCCCTGCTTGGCCCATTGATCGAGACGGTGTTTTTGGAAAGCGGTCAGCTCGGGATTGTGGTCTCTCAAGCGGCCGACCCGGGGATGGATGAGGTTGACGGCGGTGAAAACCAAAGCCAGCCAGATCGGCAGGAACAGGATGAGGAGCAGGCGCTTCCGCGAACGCTTCATAGGGGGAGATTATAAGGACGGGCGCTCCGGAGGGCAATGCCGGATAGGCCGTATCAAAGAAAGAAAGAAAAAAGGCCGGAGGAAGGGCCTCGGCGTCTGGCGGGGTTCGAATCGCTGCGGAAGCTCCGGGTTTCTCAGTCTGCTTCGCGATACGCTCCCCTTCGGGGAGCTGTGCTCAGCAGGCCGGCAAGGATATGCCGGATGCCCTTCGAATCCCGTCGCTTCCTTGCTGAACCCCGCAGGTCGCCTCAACCCTTCCCCCGGCCTTTTGAAATGCCTTATTCTATCATCCGTTCATCATTTATTAGGTTTCTTGCTGTTGAAAACCTAAATTCATTTTTCGCATCGTGATGAAAACGACGCATGAAATGCAATCGCTTTAGGATTCCCCTCGTTCCGAAGCGCGTTCTTGCACAGGGATTGAATGGGGAAGAAGGAAGATACGGGGGGAGTGAAAACCGGCTGTTTTTGGATATAATGAAGGGCCGCGGTCGCCTTGTGCGAATCCGCGGCGAAAGAAAACAATGATCGTCGTCGAGGACCTCTATAAAAGCTACGGCAAGCAGCAGCTCTTCGACGGCGTGTCTTTCAAGGTCAACCGCCGTGAGCGCGTGGGCGTCGTGGGCCGGAACGGCCACGGCAAGACCACGCTTTTCCGTCTGCTGGCCGGACTTGAGGAGCCCGACGCGGGCATGATTTCGAAGCCCCGGAACTACAGCATCGGCTATGTCAGCCAGGAACTCGTCTTCACCCGGCCGACCGTGCTCCAGGAGGCGGCCGCGGGGCTGCCGGCCTCCGAGGCCGACCAGATCTGGAGGGTGGAAAAGGTCCTGACCGGCCTGGGATTCGAGCCCCTCGACCTGGAGCGACCGCCCGCGGATCTTTCGGGGGGCTTCCAGGTGAGGCTCAACCTGGCCAAGGCGCTCCTGGCCGAGCACAACCTCCTCCTGCTCGACGAGCCCAACAACTTCCTGGACATCATCTCCATACGCTGGCTGGCCCGCACCCTCGCCTCCTGGCCGGGCGAGCTCATGCTCATCACCCACGACCGGAGCTTCATGGACCGGGTGGTGACCCACGTCCTGGGCCTCCACCGCCGGAAGGCGCGCAAGATCGTCGGCCGAACGTCCAAGTACTACGCCCAGATCGTTCAGGACGAGGAAACCTACGAAAAGACCCGCATCAACGACGAGCGCAAGGCCAAGGAGATCGAGAATTTCATCGCCAAGTTCCGGGCCAGCGCCCGGCTTCAGGGATTGGTCGAGTCGCGGAAAAAAACGCTGGCCAAGATGGGGAAAAAGGAAAAGCTGGAGAGGCTTCCCTCCCTCGAGTTCTCCTTCACGCCCAAGCCCCACCACGGCAAGTACGTCATGACCGTCGAGGACCTCTCGTTCGGCTACGAGCCGGGCCGCCTGCTTTTCGGAGGCCTCAGCCTGACCGTCGGAGCCCGCGACCGGGTCTTCGTCGTGGGCGCCAACGGCCGAGGCAAGACGACGCTTCTCAAGGTCCTGGCCGGAGCGCTCCGGCCGGACAGGGGAGAGGCGAACATCCCTCTCAATGTCTCGGTGGGTTACTTCGAGCAGTCAAACATCCGGACTTTGTGCGACGACCGGACCGTCCTCGAAGAAGTGACCTCCGCCTTGCCAGACGGCGACCCGAAAAGAGCCCGCTTCCTCTGCGGATCGATGATGTTCGAGGGCGACGACGCCTTGAAAAAAATCCGCGTCCTGTCCGGCGGGGAGAAGAGCCGGGTCATGCTGGCCAAGCTCATCGCCGCCCCGGTGAACCTCCTGCTCCTTGACGAGCCGTCCAATCACCTGGACCAGGAATCAAACGACGCGCTTCTGGCCGCCTTGGACGCATTCGAAGGCGCCGTGGTTATGGTCACGCACAACGAGCTCTTTCTCCGGGCTCTGGCCGAGCGGCTCGTCGTGTTCGAAGAGGACGGCGCGTTCGTCTTCGAGGGCGGCTACGACTGGTTCCTGGAAAAAGTCGGCTGGCGGGAGGAGGGAGACAGGTCGCCCGACGAACCGGGGAAGCGCAAGTCGGGAGGGGATAAGGACGACCGGCGCGAGGAGCGAAGGCGGCGGTCGCAGCTCCTGTCCGACCGGAGCAAGGCCCTCCGGCCTCTGGAGTCGCGGCTCGCCGCCCTGGAGAAGGAGCTCGAAAGCGGGGAGGCCGAACTCGAGGGCATGCACCGCGAAACGGCCGAATCCGCGAAGCGCCGGGACAGCGCCCGCATCATCGAGCTGTCCAAGGCGACCCACCGCAAAAAGGAAGAAGTGCAGGCCCTGTACGGCGAACTCGAGGAGCTTCTCAAGGAGCACGAGGCCGTCAAGAGGGACTTCGAGGAGCGGCTGGCGGCCATGGACGCGGGGCTGGACGGGGACTAGATTTTCCGTTTTTTCCGCCTTCAGGACGCCGCCTCGCACGGGAATTCTCGTCGCAGGAATTCCCGGGTCCGGACGTGTGAGACCCGCCGCTGCGGCGCGGCGATCGATTGGCGCCCCCCGGCGCGTGGATGGAAGGGGGAAATGTGATATAATGCCGTCCCGTCACGGGTGTGTCGGGAAAAAAGAAAAAGGTGAGATCATGATCGACCAAACCAGCGACACCAATCGGCGAAAGATCGCCATCCTCATCGACGGAGACAACGCCCAGCCTTCTCTCGTCGGGCCCATCCTGACCGAGGCGGCCAAGTACGGGACGGTCACCATCCGCCGCATCTACGGCGACTGGACGACATCCAACATGGGCGGGTGGAAGGACGCCCTGAACAATCACGCCATCCAGCCCATCCAGCAGTTCCGCTACACCATCGGCAAGAACGCCACGGACAGCGCGATGATCATCGACGCCATGGACATCCTGCACGGCGGCCATGTGGAAGGATTCTGCCTGGTTTCAAGCGACAGCGATTACACCCGCCTGGCCACGCGGATCAGGGAATTGGGCGTCTTTGTCATGGGCATCGGCAAGCAGAAAACTCCCAAGGCGTTCGTCAACGCCTGCAATCTGTTCATCTACACCGAGAACCTCGTTCCCAGGCAGCCCCAGCGCCCCGCCCGGCGCGACCGCCAGAGGACGGAGGCGAAAAACGGCCTCCCCAAGGAAGTCGATGCCACGCCTCTGCTGCGGGGCGCCTACGAGATGGCCATGCAGGAAGACGGCTGGGCCAACCTGGGCACGATGGGCTTCTACCTCCGGCAGCTCGACCCCGGCTTCGACCCCCGGACCTACGGGTTCAAGCAGCTGTCGCAGCTCATAAAAAAACAGGCGAGCCTCTTCGAGATGCGCACCCAAGAAGAGAGCGGGCAGAACAGCATTTATGTCCGTCTCAAGGAATGAGCCGGCCGCGCGGCCGCCGCGCCCCGGAGTCCCGAAAGGAGAGAGGCATGAAGTCATTCCTGTCCCGGCTTGTTCCGGCGGTTG
Source organism: Candidatus Aminicenantota bacterium (assembly GCA_016933515.1). Lineage (GTDB taxonomy): Bacteria > Acidobacteriota > Aminicenantia > Aminicenantales > JAFGAV01 > JAFGAV01. The sequence goes on along the minus strand of JAFGAV010000085.1, from coordinate 5,228 downwards.
CGGCCGCCCTGGCCCTCGCTTTGTCCTCCTGCATCATCGCCGTGGTGGACCCGTCCGCACCGGGCGGCATGCCCGGCTGGGGGGAATTCCGCCAGGTCGTTCCTTTCGAGAGAGGCGGGACGATCATGCTCGAAAACGCTCGGGGCGATATTGAAATTTTCGGCTGGGAGCGGAATGAAGTCGAAATCGTGGCCCGCCGTGAGGGGCGCGCGCCCAAGCCGGGATTTTACTGGTACGGCCAGTACCGCGCCTACGAGCTCGCGCCGCGCGTCACCGTGGATGTCCAGGACAAGACTCTGAAAATCCGGACGCAGGAGGACGCGGACGGAGAAAGCGGCGTCAGCTGCCTGATCAACGTCCCCCTGTCGGTGAACATCGACTCCCTGCGAAGCGGCGCGGGGACCGTTCTGCTTTCCGGCATGTACGGACGGGCCTCCGTGGACGCGGGGAAAGGAGACGTCCAAGTCGAGAACTTCTCGGGTTCGCTCGACATCGCCTTGAAAAAAGGAAACGCGTCGGCGGAACTTCTGGACCTGCGAAAGGGCGACGTCGTCCGGATTGCGGTCGCCGAGGGAGACATCACCGTCTTTCTGGAAACGGGAGTCAGCGCCCGCATTGAGGCTTCGGCCTCTCAACAGGTCAACAGCGAGTTCGACCTGGGCCCGAAGACGCCCGCGGCGAGTGTCACGGGCCAGATCAAAGACGGACTGGCCGCGATCGTCCTTACCGCCTCCCAGGGCGGAATCGAACTGAAGAGAATCAAAGACTGATCGCCCTATCTCGGCGCGTTTTCGGCCGAGGGAGCGGGGCCTGGGGGAGAGAAGAAAACATGGAGGACACGAAAAAGGTCGCCGCCCTCGGCATCACGATTTTGCTCGTCCTGGCCGTCGTCTTGGCCGTGTATCTCGTTTTTTTCCGCCCCGGGGACGAGGGGCCTCCGCCTGAGTCCTCGGCGCCGGCCGAAAAAGCCGCATCGAGCGAGCCCCTCGAAGCCGACATACCGGATTTTTCCGGCACGACGCTCAGCGCGAGCGACGATCTCTTCCGCAGTCTGGTCGGAGAGCTGTCCTCCCATCCCCGGGCCGGCGACTGGCTCCCCGCCTCGGACATCATCCTCAAGGTCGCCGCGGCCGTGGATGCCGTGGCCGAGGGCCGGAGCCCGGCCAGGCAGATCGATTTTTTCTTTCCCCAAGAGCCGTTCAAGGTCCGGACCGCAAGAGGACGGGATGACCTCGACCCCGCCTCGTACGAACGGTATGCCCCCGCGGCCGAGGTGTTCATCTCCTTAAGCGCCCGGGATTGCGTGCGCTTCTATAAGGGCCTGAAGCCCCTGTTTCAGGAAGCATACCGCGAGCTCGGATATCCCGACCGGGACTTCGACGCGACGCTGAAACAGGCGCTGTTCGAGCTGCTGGCCGTTCCGGTGGTCGAGGGGGACATCCGGCTGGAAAAAAAGGTCAAGACCTATATGTTCGCCGATCCCGCCTTGGAGCGCTTGAGCGAGGCTCAGAAGCATTTCCTGCGCATGGGGCCGGAGAGCGTGGCGGCCGTCCAGATCAAGCTCAGGGAAATGGCGCTGGCGCTCGGCGAGCCCGCCGAGAGTCTTCCGCCCCCAAAAACGATCACCGCCAGGTGATCACGGCTTCGGAAAGCCGCCGTCCCAGGAAAAAGGATTCTCGCGGTTGAAGTCCGGGAGGAAATGATCCTCGTCGCGGAAATTTCCGGACTGGATGAAAACCTCCTCGAATCCCAACGCCTCGGCCTTTTCCAGGACGCGTTCGTACTCTTCTGCGGTCAGGCCGCGACGAACGCCGTCCGGAGCGCGGAAGACGGGCTGGTATTGCCCCAGGAGGCTGAGACAAACCGAGGGCGTAAGGCGTTCGGCGATCCATTCCAGGACGGCCAGCGAGTCGGAAACGCAGCCGGGAAGGACGAGGTGCCTGATGATCAGGCCCTCGAGGGCGATGCCGTCGTCGCCGAGGATGAGACGCGGTCTTTGGCGCCGCATTTCCTCGACGGCCCGTGAAGCGTGGTCGAAATAATCCGGAGCCGAGGAGAACGCGCCGGAAACCTGCGGGGAGCGGTATTTCAGGTCGGGAAGATAGATGTCGACGACGCCGTCAAGCTCGCCGAGGACGGAGGCCTTCTCGTATCCTCCCGTGTTGTAGACGAGCGGCAGGGCGAGCCCCTTCCCGTAGGCCCGTTTCAGGGCGCGCAGGATGGGAAGGAGGACGTGCCCCGGCGTCACGAGATTGATGTTCAGCGCCCCCTGTCTTTGAAGGTCGAGCATGACCTCGGCCAACTCCTCGTCCGTGACGGCGCGGCCTTCTCGGCCCCAGCTCAGCTGGTGGTTTTGGCAAAAGAGGCATTGAAGGCTGCAGCCGGAGAAAAAGACCGTGCCCGACCCCCGTCGCAGCGACGGAAGGGATGTCCCCTCGCGCCGCACGTCCGACACGCCGCTGAGCGGCGGTTCCTCGCCGAAGTGGAGCAGGCCGCCCCCCAAGACGGCCTTAGCGCCCGTCCCGCATCTCCCGATCTCTCCGGAGAGGCGGTCGATTCCGCATTCCCGGGGACAGAGGCGGCAGTGCCGTTCGTGGGGCGACAATCGCTCGAGAGCGGTCTCGATCTTGCGGATTTTGCGTCCGATGTCCGTGGACGAAAGCGCGGTCATCCGTTCTTCCCGGGGATGGGGGCCGTCATCGGGAGCCGGATTCCGGGCCGCCGATTTCCTCTTCGAATTTCTTGAGCGCGGGCAGGCGAAGAGAGTCATAGTGGGTCGCGTCGGAATGAAGGGGCGTCAGGCTGGCGTAGCCTTGCCGCACGGCATCCAAGTCGGTGTCCGGCTCCGGATAAGATTTCGGTTTCCCCATGCCGATCCAAAAATAAGACCGCAGGCGCGGGTCCCGGGCCTCGATGATTTCCGGAAAATATTCCTTCCAGCCCAGGCGCGTCAAACGGAGTCCTTTGACGGGCGGCGGCGGGATGTTGAGGTTGAGGGTGATCCGGCCGGCCGGAGGGCCGGACAAGAGTCCGGCCGCCACCCGGCGGGCGATTTCCGCCGCCTGAGCGAAATCATACCGCCCTTCGCCGTCGTGAAGGGCCGAAACCGCCAGCGAGGGGATGCCGAAATACGTGCCCTGGACGGCGCCGGCCACGGTTCCCGAATAGGAGATGTCCTGCTGGCCCAGGTTGGGCCCGTGGTTGATGCCGGAGACGACGAGATCGGGCCGGCGAGGAAGAAATTTTTTCATCGCCAGGTAGACGCAATCGGCCGGGGTGCCCTCCACGGCATAGACGCGCGGTTCCGGCCTTCGGAAGCGCAAGGGAGCGCGGAGGGTGAGGGCCAGAGAGGTGGCGCTCTTTTCCCGGTCGGGAGCGACGAGGTACGCCTCGCCCATTTCCCGCAAGCGGCCGAAGAGAACGGTCGCGCCCTCGGCGTCATAGCCGTCGTCGTTGGTGATGAGGATCAGCGGCGGTGCGTTCCTGTCGGTCATGAGAAACGTCTCTCCCGTTTCCGGTCCGCCGGGAAAGAGCATCGGAAAAAAATGGTCGGGACGGGCGGATTCGAACCGCCGACCCCACGCACCCCAAGCGTGTGCGCTACCAGGCTGCGCCACGTCCCGGACCTTGAAGGAAAAGGAATTCTAACCTTTTTTGGGATCTTTGTCCAGGAGAGAGAGCATCTCCTGCAGTTCATCCCGGACCTGAAGAAGCGCTTTTTTGATCTTGTCCGGATGGAGTTCGCCCGGCGTCCGAAGGCCGAATTCCTCTTCGATTTTTCTCTTGGCGCCCGCCAGGGTGTATCCTTTTTTGTCCAGAAGGACCTTGAGCCTCTGAATGATGGCCACGTCCTTCTGACGGAAGATTTTTTTCCCCGACCCCGTCGACCCGGCGCGCAGGAACGGGAATTCCTTCTCCCAAGCGGCGACGGTCTCGACGTCGACCCGGGTCAGGCGGCTGACGTCCTCGAGGCTGTAGACGAGTTTTTCCTGAAGTTTGAGCGATGGCATGGGATCGGACCGGATCGCAGGCTCAAAATACCACGGCCCGGCTGAGCCGTCAAGCCGCCGAACCGGACCGCGGGGCCGCCTCTCCGAGAAAGATCTCCTCCAGCGCCGAGGCGCTCAGCTGGTTCTGGGCCGAGATCTTGAGGCTGTCCCCGGTCACTCGAGTCCGAATGCATTCCCCGGCCCGGGCGCAGTCGTTTTCCCCGCGCGTTCTCTTGACCCTCGGCCGGAAGGCGAGGGGTAGGCGCATGATATAATAGGCAGCCGAAAGCGCATGAAATCCCGGAACGAGCACACGCCCCTGGCCGAGCGCATGAGGCCGCGCACGCTGGAGCGATTCTACGGTCAGGAACATCTCCTTGGGCCGGGAAAGCTCCTCACCGAGCTCATCGAGGCCGGCCGCCTGGTGTCGCTCATTTTCTGGGGGCCGCCGGGCTCGGGCAAGACGACCCTGGCTTCGATGCTGGCCGAGCGTTTCGAACTGGCGACCGTGTTTTTCAGCGCCGTTCTGTCCGGGATCAAGGAGGTCAAAGCGGTTATGGCCGAGGCCGAGCAGCAGAAGAAGCTTCTCGGACGGCCGCTCGTGATTTTCATCGACGAAATCCACCGCTTCAACAAGGCCCAGCAGGCGGCCTTCCTGCCCTACGTGGAGAGAGGCGACATCATCCTCTTCGGCTCGACCACGGAAAACCCGTCCTTCGAGGTCATCGCCCCGCTTCTGTCGCGGATGAAAGTTCTCGTCCTCAATCCCTTATCGGAGGAAGCGCTGAGACGCGTCCTCGGGGACGCCCTCCGGGACGAAGAGCACGGGCTGGGCGCCCTGGGCCTGACGCTCGAAGAGGACGCCCGGAAGATGATCACCGACACGGCCAACGGCGACGCCCGCCGGGCGCTCAACGCTTTGGAGATCGCCTCGAGCCTGGCCCGTTCCGGAAAGATCACGGCGGCCGACGTCCAGGAAGCGCTCCAAAAGCGCATTCTCCTCTACGACAAGAGAGGGGAGGAGCACTTCAACCTCATCTCCGCCCTGCACAAAAGCCTGCGGAACTCGGACGCCGACGCCGCCCTGTACTGGCTGACGCGCATGCTCCACGCCGGCGAGGATCCGCTGTACATCGCCCGCCGCCTCGTCCGCTTCGCCTCCGAGGATGTGGGGCTGGCCGATCCGCAGGCTCTGGCGGTTACGCTGTGGGCCAAGGACGCCTACGATTTCCTCGGCTC
>JAFGAV010000084.1 GCA_016933515.1 Candidatus Aminicenantota bacterium | reverse complement strand
GCCCGATCGTCCCAATGTTCAGATGCGGCTTCGTCCTCTCAAACTTTGCCTTGGCCATCGTTCCTTACCTCCTCTTTTCTTTCTCGGCGATAAAAAACTCGTTAAGCCCACGACCAGAGTTGAACTGGTGACCCCATCCTTACCAAGGATGTGCTCTGCCGACTGAGCTACGTGGGCCCACAGCCTCGTTCCTGGAGCGGGAAACGGGACTCGAACCCGCGACCATCGGCTTGGAAGGCCGACGCTCTACCAACTGAGCTATTCCCGCACAATGGGCAGGGAAGGATTCGAACCTCCGAAGCGTTTCCGCAGCGGGTTTACAGCCCGCCCCATTTGGCCACTTTGGTACCTGCCCAGCATTGCTGCCCTGTCCGCTCTCGATGGAGCCAGCGAAGGGATTCGAACCCCCGACCCGCTGATTACAAATCAGCCGCTCTACCTGCTGAGCTACGCTGGCGCGAATTCCCTTCCCTTGCCTTTTTCCGCTCTAAAGCACAACGGGAAATGACGAGGAGAAGAATAGAAAAAAGTAAAAGTCTCCTTCTTTATTTTATTTAAAAAATCAACCTGATGTCAAGAAAAACATTCTCTCGCCGTCCCGGCGCGCAGTCGCCTTCCGGCGGGGCGGTACAATGACGATTGGGATTTTAACAGGGAACGAACCGCCTGTAAAGAGAAATTTTTCAGTTGCTCGGAGGCCGTTTTCTTGTCCCGCTCGGCGGCGAGGTTCGCATCATGCGCGCCCGATTGAGCTTCTCTTCAAGTCCGCGATGGAAATCCACGAGGAAGAGCGTGTAACGGGCGTATTGCCGGACGCTGAGCTGCGTCTTTAGAAACTCATCGGCCTCCCGGTCTTTTCCCCTGATCTCGAGCCTCAGAGCGCCGATGCCCTCAATGGCCGCCGCCATCTCGGCTTCCCCCGCCTTTTCCGACCGGAGAAGCGCCCGAAGATCCCGCATTTTCCCGGTCAGCCGATTCGAAATTTCGAATTTCTCCTTCTCCATCCTGGTGAGGCTCGGAAAGATCTTCGCCGTCTGCTCCTCGGTCAACTCCAACACCTGAGTCATGCGCATCAACTTGAGGGTGATGATGTTTTCCTGGAGCCGCGGAGCCCGGCGCGCGTCCGGTTCCGGATTCTGAGCCCGGGCGGATGCGCCCGCAGCGAGCAGGATCAATAAAGCGGCCGTCGGACACAAGAAGATTTTTCTCGTCATCGGAAACCTCCCTTAGGATCTCAATTCCTTTTTCAATTCCTCAAGGACAAAGGCCAGCTCCTCGTCCGTGACTTCCTGGTAAAGGATCGGGTTGTCGAATCCGCCGCTTCTCGCGCTCGCGTCGACGCCGAGCTCCTCGCCGAGGGTGGATTCGAGAACCTGATTGAAAGCGTTCATCAATTCCGGATTGTCCGCGATCTCGAAAGACAGGTCTCCCAGCCGCTCATCGGCGGCGATCGGGAGCAGCGCTTCCATTTGCCCGGCCGGCCGGAAGAGAAGGAACAGCCCGGCGGCCGCCGCGAGGACCAGGGGCGCGGCGGCGAAGGCCCATTTCCAGAGCGGCCCGCGACGGGACTCGCGTCCCGACCGGACCGCCTCGGCGGACAGGCGTCTCTTCAGACGGTCCAAACCCGCCGCCCAGGATTCTTCCGGAGCCGCGTCCTCCGCCAAACGGGGCGCCTCTTCCTGGATGAGTCGGGCCGCCCGCTCGAAGGAACGGCAGGAAGGACAGCGACGCAGATGTTCGTCGAGCCTCTTGCGTTTTTCCTCGGGCAGCGCGCCGGCCAACCCGTCCGAAATCCACCTCTGGAATTCAGAACAACGCATGGGGCACCTCCCTCTCCAAATAAGGCTTCAGTCTGTCCTGAAGAATCCTGCGCGCCTTGAACATCCGCCAGGAAACGGTGTTCTCCGCGCAGCCCAGGATCCGGGCCGCCTGTCCGTGGCTCATTCCTTCGACGGCGACGAGTCGGAAGGCGGCCTGGTACGGCACGGGCAGCGAACCGACGGCTTCGCCCAGCTTCCGCCTCAGTTCGTCGGCCAGGGACCCGGACTCGGGGTCCGAACCGGCGGGCCCGGCGGGATCCAGGGCGATGTCGTCCCTCAGCTCCGTCCGGCCTTTTTCCCGTCGGTGCTTTTTCAGATGATTGAGCGACAGGTTGACGGCGATGCGGTAAATCCAGGTGAAAAAAGAGGATCCCCCCCTGAAATTCCGCAGGTTCCTGTAAGCGTGCAGGAAAGTTTCCTGAGTCAAGTCGTCCGCGTCCGCGGGATTTTGCATGAAGTTCATCACCGTATGGAAAATCCGCCGCTGGTGGCGCCGGGCGAGCTCGGCGAAAGCCTCAAGATCGCCGTCCTTGGCGTGGCGCACAAGCCGGTCATCGTCCGGGACGTCCATGGGTCCTTTCATGTCTTTAGACACTCATTATAGAGAAACCTTGGCCCGTCTCCCAGCGCATCGTTTCCTCAATAACTCTTCCCCGCCCCGGAAGCAATACGCAAGCCAAATTGACACCCCTTCGGCCTTACTGATATGATGAGCCCGCTCCAAGGACGACGAACATGATCGACCGCTATTCGCGCCCGGAAATGAAAGCCGTCTGGTCCGAAGACAACAGATACCGCAAATGGCTCGAGGTCGAGCTGTCCGTCTGCCGGGCCTGGGCGAAACTCGGCCGCATTCCCGCCTCGGCTCTCAAGACGATCGAAAACAAGGCCTCCTTCGACGCCGGCCGGATCGAGGAGATCGAACGCACGGTCAAACACGACGTCATCGCCTTCCTGACGAACGTGGCCGAACGCGTCGGCCCGGATGCCCGCCACATCCACCTGGGACTGACTTCCTACGACGTCGTGGACACGGCCTTCAGCCTGCTCATCAAGGACGCCCTGCTCCTGGTGAAGGGCGGAGCGGAACGCCTTCGGGCCGCCGTCCGCGAGCAGGCCGTCCGCCACAAGAGGACGATCATGGTCGGCCGGACGCACGGCGTTCACGCCGAGCCCATCACGCTGGGAGTGAAGCTTCTCGTCTGGCACGAAGAGATCGGACGCCACCTCGGCCGTCTCGACCGCGCACTGGATGCGATCGGCGTGGGCCGCATCTCGGGCTCGGTCGGCACCTTCATCCATCTCGATCCCCGCGTGGAGGAGCTTGCCCTGGCGGAGCTCGGCCTCCGTCCGGCGGCCGTTTCAACCCAGATCCTTCAGCGCGACCGGCATGCCGAGGTCCTGGCCGCCCTGGCCCTTCTCGCATCCTCGCTCGACAAATTCGCCGTCGAGGTGCGGCATCACCAGCGGACCGAGGTCCTCGAAATCGAAGAACCGTTCACTCCCGGGCAGAAGGGCTCCTCCTCGATGCCTCATAAGAAAAACCCGGTCCGGGCCGAGCGCATCTCCGGCCTGGCCCGGATCGTCCGCTCGAACCTCCTCGCCGCCCTGGAGAACATCGGCCTGTGGCATGAAAGGGACATTTCCCATTCCTCGGCCGAGAGGGTCATCTTTCCCGACTCGTTCCTTCTGGCGGACTTCCTCCTGGCCGAGGCCGAGGACATCATCCGCCACTGGAAGGTCGACGCCGGCCGGATGGCCGAGAACCTCCAGGCCACCCGGGGTCTCATCTTTTCCCAAGCCCTGCTCCTCGCCCTGACCTCCAAAGGCTTGAGCCGGGAAGACGCCTATGGCCTCGTCCAGCGCCTCAGTCTCGGGGTCTGGGAGGGGCGATCGGATCTCCGGGAAGCGGCCTTGGCCGATCCGGACGTCGGCCGGTCTCTCTCCCCGGCCGAGGTCAAAGCCTGCTTCTCGCTCGACCCCTACCTCGAAAAAATCGACTTGCTCTTCGAAAGGGTGCTCGGCCATGAAAGTTAGGATTCTGGTCACCTTCAAGGACAGCGTCCTTGACCCTCAGGGACAGACCGTAATGAACGCCCTCCACACCCTCGGATACGAGTCAGTCCGGGATGTCCGGCAGGGCAAGGTGTTCGAGATTGAATTCGCCGGCCTCTCCCGTGAGAAGGCCGAACGGCTCGTGCCCGAGATGGCGGACAGGGTCCTGACCAATCCCATCATCGAAACGTTTTCCTGGCAGATTGTGGAGCCCTGAGCCGTGAAGTTCGGCGTGGTCGTCTTCCCCGGGTCGAACTGCGACACCGACGCCTATCATGTCCTGCGCGACGTCCTGCGCCGGGAAACGGTCTTCCTATGGCACAAAGACCATGATCTGCAGGACGTGGACTGCGTCGTCCTTCCGGGAGGATTTTCCTATGGGGACCACCTCCGTTCCGGGGCCATCGCCCGCTTCTCGCCCTTGATGAAGGAAGTTGCCGAGTTCGCCGGACGGGGAGGGCTCGTCCTCGGCATCTGCAACGGCTTCCAGATCCTCCTCGAGCTGGGACTCCTGCCCGGCGCCATGCTCAGGAACAAGAACCTCAAGTTTCTCTGCCGGTTCGTCACCCTCCGCCTGGAGAACTCCCAAACGCCCTTCACCCGATTGGGCCGGAAAGGGCAGGTGTTGCGCATTCCCATCGCTCACTATGAGGGCAACTACTACGCTCCCCCCGAGGTCCTGAAGGAGATCGAGGACGGAGGCCGGGTGGTGTTGCGTTACGCGGACACGGGGGGGAACGTAAGCGAAGAGTCGAACGTCAACGGCGCGCTTCATTCCATCGCCGGCATCGTCAACCGCGGGGGGAACGTCCTGGGCCTGATGCCCCATCCCGAGCGGGCCGCCGAGGCCGTGTTCGGCAGCGAGGACGGCCGGCTGATCTTCGACTCGCTGATCAAAGGCCTCTCATGATCGACTCCCAACTCTTAGCCGACCACAACCTCAGCCGCGAGGAATACGACCGCATCCTCTCCCTCCTCGGCCGGGAACCCAACCAGACCGAGCTCGGCATCTTCTCCGTCATGTGGTCGGAGCATTGCTGCTACAAAAGCTCCAAAGCGCATCTGGGGAAGCTCCCCGTCGAGGGCCGCCGCGTCATCCAAGGCCCGGGGGAAAACGCGGGCGTTCTGGACATCGGCGACGGGCTGGCCGCGGTGTTCAAGATCGAATCCCACAACCACCCTTCGTTCATCGAGCCCTTCCAGGGCGCGGCCACGGGCGTGGGAGGCATCCTGCGGGACATCTTCACCATGGGCGCCCGGCCCGTGGCTCTCCTCGATTCCCTGCGCTTCGGCCCGCTCCAAGATTCCCGCAACCGGGCGATCATGGAGGGAGTCGTCTCGGGGATTTCCGCCTACGGCAACTCGATCGGCGTGCCCACCGTGGGCGGTGAAACCCGTTTCCACGACAACTATGCCCTCAATCCCCTGGTCAACGTTTTCTGCCTGGGTCTGGTCCGCAAGGACAAGATCTTCTATGCCCGGGCGGGAGAACCCGGAAATCAGGTCTTGTACGTCGGGGCCAAGACCGGACGGGACGGCATCCACGGCGCGACCATGGCTTCGGCCGAGTTCGGAGACCGGACCGAGCACAAGCGACCCAACGTCCAGGTGGGCGACCCGTTCAGGGAGAAACTCCTTCTTGAGGCCTGCCTGGAAGTCATGGACCGCGGCTTGATCGTCGGCATTCAGGACATGGGCGCCGCGGGACTGACCTGCTCGACGACGGAGATTCCGGCCAAATCGGGGCTGGGCATCTCCCTCGACCTCGACCTCGTGCCGCAGCGCGAGAAAGGCATGACCCCTTACGAAATCATGCTTTCCGAAAGCCAGGAAAGGATGCTCATCGTCGCCGAGCCGGGCCGGGTCGATGACGTGCGGGAGGTCTTCGCCAAGTGGGACTTGGACGCCGCGGTCATCGGCGAAATCACGGCCGGAGGCCGGCTGGCCGCGACTTGGAAAGGCGAGACGGTCGTCGATATCCCGGTCGACGCGGTCATCAACTCCTGTCCGGTCTACGACCGGCCGGCGGCGCCTCCCGCGGCGCCTCCTCCCGTCGTCGACCTCGAAAAGCTCCCCGAACCCGCAGACCTCAAAGAGGTCCTGCTGCGGCTGCTCGCCTCGCCCGACCTGGCCGACAAGGAATGGATCTTCGGCCAGTACGACCACATGGTTCAGACCAACACCGCGCTGCTCCCCGGCGCCGACGCCGCCGTGCTGCGGATCAAGGGCTCGAGCCGGGCCTTGGCGGCGACGCTGGACGGGAACGCTTCGTACGCGGCGCTCGACCCGCGGCGCGGAGCGAAAATCACCCTGGCCGAGGCCTGCCGCAACCTGGCCTGCGTGGGCGCTTCCCCGATCGGCGTCACGAACTGCCAGAACTTCGGCAACCCGGAGAAACCGGAGATCATGGAACAGTTCAAGGAGACGATCGAGGGTCTGGCCGAGGCCTGTCGGGCTCTCGGCCTGCCTGTCACGGGCGGGAACGTCAGCTTCTACAACGAGACCGAAGGAACGTCGATCCCGCCCACGCCGGTCATCGGCGTCTTGGGCGTCATCGAGGACATCGCCCTCATGACGACTCCCGGCTTCAAGGCTGAGGGCGAGGTCATCCTCCTCCTGGGCCGGAACAAGCCCGAGCTCGGCGGGTCAGACTACTTGAAGACGATTCACCGGACGGAGGCGGGCCCTTGCCCGGAGATCGATCTCGACCTCGAAAGGCGCGTCCATGAGGCCGTGATCGAAGCGGGCCGCCGCGGCCTCCTGCGCTCCGCCCACGACGCATCGTCGGGCGGCCTGGCCGTCTGCCTGGCCGAGTGCGCTTTCCTCTCCGCGGACGGCATCGGCTGCGACCTCGACCTCGGCGAGGAGATGCGGACGGACGCCCTCTTGTTCGGCGAGACCCAATCCCGCATCGTCGTGACGGTCAAGCCCGAAAACCTCGACCGGCTGCTCGCCCTGGCGAGGAAGAAACGCGCGCCTTTCGCCATCCTGGGCGAGACGGGGGGAACGGAGATCGTCTTCCGGCACCGCGACGAGGAGGCGCTCAGGGTTTCGGTCGCCGAAGCCCGCGCCGCTTGGACAAATGCCTTGCCCGCCGTATTCAGGGCGAAAAAGGCGCTTTAGGCGGATCTTAGGAGGTCACATTACTACCAGGCAGATTGCGTTTTGGCCTCGCTCGCGGGCCGGATTTTTCACGCCCTCTCTCGCGCTTTTCTCGGGGGCTCCCCAACTCGCCCCCCTCCGGGGGGCTCAGACATGCTCGCCGGACGGCGAAGCGAAATGCCGGAACTGTATGGAGGCGCCATGAGTGAAGAAGTCTTCCTCAGCCCAAAAAAAAGGGGGAGAGCGGCTGTTCTGATCTCGGGGCGGGGATCGAACTTCATGGCCCTTCACGACGCCGTGCTCAAGGGGCGGATCAACGCCGAGATCGCGCTCGTCCTCAGCAACAAAGAGGATGCGCCCGGCCTCCAGGCCGCACGCGAACGCGGCTTGGACTCCCTCTTCCTCAATCCCAAGCCTTTCGCCTCCAAGGAGGATTACGACCGGGAAATCGTCGACGAGCTGCGGCGAAGGGACGTCGACCTGGTCTGCCTGGCGGGCTACATGAAGGTCCTGACCCCCTTTTTCTGCCGGGAATTCAAGAACCGCATCATGAACATCCACCCGGCGCTCCTACCTTCCTTCCCCGGGCTCAACGTCCAGCAGAAGGCCGTCGACTGGGGCGTGCGCTTTTCCGGGGCCACGGTGCACTTCGTGGCCGTGGAGGTGGACATGGGCCCGATCATCCTCCAGGCGGCAGTTCCCGTTCTCCAGGACGATACCGCGGACAGCCTGGCCGCCCGCATCCTGGTCGAGGAGCATAAAATCTACCCTGAGGCCGTGCGGCTCTATTTCGAGGGCCGGCTGGAAGTGCGCGGCCGGCGGGTGTTCATAAAAAACTGAAAAAGGAGGCTGCTATGCCAGAATTCGGACATCCCTTTTCCGTGCTGAAAGCCGACCGAAAACTCTCCCTCGAGGAGCTCGTCCGGGCCGTCCGGTTCATGATCGCCGCCGAGTACGAAGCGATCCAGCTCTATCAGCAGACAGCCGAGAGCACGGACAACGCCCTGGCCAAAGAGGTCCTGCTCGACATCGCCGACGAGGAAAAAGAGCACGCCGGCGAATTCCTCCGCCTTCTTCATGAGCTCCAGCCCGACGAGGAGAAGTTCTACAAGGAAGGCTATGAGGAAGTCGAGGAGATGATCGCCAAGCTCAAGAAGGGCTAGGCCGCCCCCCCCGGCGGGCGGCAACCGTCCGACGGGGCGACATCCGCTTCTTTCCTGAAGAGCCGGTTTCCATTATGATACCGTTCCGGAGGAAATCGCCGGACCGAAGGCCATGAAATATCGCGACTTCAAACCCGTCGACGAGCAGCTCGCCTACCTCAAAAAGGGCTGCGTCGAGATCATCCAGGAGGACGAGCTCCGAGCGAAGCTCGAGCGCTCCCGGAAGGCGGGAAAACCGCTCCAGGTCAAGGTCGGGTTCGACCCCACGGCCCCGGACCTGCACCTGGGCCACACCGTCGTCCTGCGCAAAATGAAGCATTTCCAGGACCTCGGCCATACCGTCGTTTTCCTCATCGGCGACTTCACGGGCCTCATCGGCGACCCCTCGGGCCGGTCGGCCACGCGGCCGCCCATGACCCGGGAGGACATCGCCCGGAACGCCGAGACCTACAAGGCCCAGGTCTTCAAGATCCTCGACCCGGAGAAGACGGTCATCGACTTCAACTCGCGCTGGCTGGGGGCGCTCTCGAGCTTCGACCTCATTCACCTCGCGGCCAAGCACACCGTGGCCCGCATCCTGGAGCGCGACGATTTCACCAAGCGCCTCAAGGCCGGGATCCCGATCTCGGTCCACGAGATGCTCTACCCTCTGATGCAGGCTTACGACTCCGTGGCCCTGAAGTCCGATGTCGAGATGGGGGGCACGGACCAGAAGTTCAACCTCCTCGTCGGCCGGGACATCCAGCGGGAGTACGGACTCGAGCCCCAGGTCGTCGTCACCCTGCCTCTCCTCGAAGGTCTGGACGGCGTGGAAAAGATGAGCAAGTCCCTGGGCAATTACGTCGGCATCACCGAGCCGGCCTCCGAGATCTTCGGCAAAATCATGTCTCTTCCGGATGGACTTATGTACCGCTACTACGAACTCCTGACCGACGTGCCGGCGCCGCAGATCGAAGCCTGGAAGAAGGACGCCGCCGAGGGCACGGTCAACCCCCGCGACCTCAAGGCGCGGCTGGGAGAAGCGCTGGCCGCGGACTTCTGGGGCCCGGAGGCCGGCGCCGCGGCGCGAGAGGAATTCGACCGCATCTTCAAGCAGAAAGAAGTCCCGGAAGACATGCCTGAGATCGTCCTGAACCAGGGCGACATCCCCCTCATCGACCTCCTCGTCGAGAAAAAACTCGTCGGGAGCCGCGGGGAGGCCAAGCGCCTGATCCAGCAGGGCGGTGTGACCATCGACAACCGCCGCGTGGGCGACATCGTCGAGAAGCTGTCCCTCGGCCCCGGCTGCGCGGCCGTCCTCAAGCTCGGCAAGAGAAAGTTCTACCGCCTGACCGCGGCGCGCTAACGGTCTCCGGCGTTTAAAACCGCCGACGCAGAAAGTTCCAGCCTCTCGTCCCTCATGACCCGAGGCTTCGCAAAAATTCCCCGTGGGAATCACTCCCCTTGCCAAAAGGTCGGCGGGGAGAGCTTGGGAAATCGGCCGAACACTTTCTTATATAAAAGAGGATAAGCGTCTTTGCCGCCCAAAAGAAGAAAAGTGAGGGGCATGGCCCGGCAAGCCAGTTCCGACATCCGCCCCGCTACCGCACGGATGTCCCACTGTGCGGTGGCGTCCTCGCGCAGCCGGGAGATGTGATAGAGTTCCCGGGCGTTCGCTTTGAGCATCGCCCGGCGACGGTGGGCGTTGGTCAGGACATATTCGGCCGCCCGGCCGGTCTTTTTCCGCAGCCTGGCGAAGACATCATTCGTCCGGTCGACAATCTCCAAAAACTCTTTGTCCGCGCCGACCTCGACAAACGACGGGGGAACCGTAACGCCCAGGCCGGGGTTGTAGGGCTGCACGGTCAGGGTGGCCATGCGGTGCCGCTTGATCTGGGCGAAACAGGCGGCCGAGACGACGAGCTCGAAGGCGAGGTCGGCGAACTCGAACTCGCGCTGGGGAAAGTCATAGAACTCCATGTGGCGCCAGGCCGTCTTCAACAGCTTCTTTTTCTCCGCTACGGGCGCCTTGAGGGCTTTCTTCAGGCAGTCGGCGTAGGGCCGGCCAGAAACCCGGTGAAGAAGGGCGGCCAGAACGCGGACGTCGCCGTCCCTGGGCGCCTGCACGATCCGGACCGGACTTCCCTTCTCCCGTGCGGCCTTCCCCTTCTTCTCTTCGGAGCGCCGGAAAAGACGCCCGGCCTCTTTCTCCAGCTCCCGGTATGTCAGCGCGTCGTGCGCGCACGCCTCGGTGAAAAGAAGGATCGAGGGGGCGATGCTCTTGGCCAGGGCGAAAAGCGCCCGGTTGAGCGTCCGGATTTCGTCGAGGTCCGAGGCGGCGAAGCGCCGGATGAGGAGCTCGAGGTTCCGGGCGTTGATCGTCATGCCCAGCTGGCCCTCAGTGGCCAGGGAGACCGTGTAGCGGGCGTCCTCCTTGGCCCAGCCTTCCAGGATGGCGCGGTTTCTTGGATGGGCGGCCAAGTCGCGGTGTTTGTCAAAAAAATGCGGTTTGAGCCGGTCGTAGAGGGAAAGGTAAAAGGCGTTCTGCGCCCGAACGGTTTTGACAAACAGCTCGGACATCCCCGCGTGGCGTATCTCCTGGGGCAGAACGAAATCGTCCTCGAGCTTGATGTAGCGCTGGGACTTTTCGGTGAAGGAGCAAAGCCGGAAATGCTCGACTTCCTCGATGGCCAGGCGGCTCACGCCCAGGATGTCGAAATTGAAGACGGCGTGCTCGGCCACGGAGTGGTGGCCCATTTTGAAGATGATCGCCTGGTTCGAGAGCCGCGCCTTCTCGACCTCGGCCCGGGCCTGGCGCCGCAACTCGTCCACGGGCTCGGGGTGGCGGGATATGCGGGCGTAGGCGGCCGAGAGCGTTTCGGGCGTGGCGTCCGAACGCGGCGGAGCGCCGGCCAAAAGGTCCTGGAGCACGTCTGCGTCGATGTTGGTGCCGGCGAGGATGACTTTCATGCGGGATTAAAGATATACGGCGCCGCCGGCAATTGTCAAACCCAGCGCTTATGCCGACAAGGAATGCAGCGACCAGGGGGGAGGGCTTCGGCGCGTGGCGCGGTTCGAATCGCTTCGAAGCCGCAAGAAACAAAGGGTCGAATGTGATAAAATTGATGCGCCATGAGCCGCAAACTCAGACCGCTCCATTTCCACATCATCCTTGCCGCCGCCGTCGTAATCACGCTCGGGGGCTGCGCGGGGACATCGGCGACCCGTCCGGCCAAGGACGAGAATACGGCCGCCTACCAGTACGACCTGGCCTTCGTGGCTTACAAATACGGGCTCGAGGACGAGGCGGTCAGGTACCTCGAGAAGGCCCTGACCCTGGACCCGGTCCATCAGCCCTCCCTTCTCTTGCTCGCCTCCCTGCAAATCAAGAGGAAGGATTACGCCCGGGCCGAGGAGACATTGCTGAAGAGCCTGTCCCTCAATCCCGACGACGTCGAGGCGCGCTCCCGGCTGGCGAGGGTCTACCGGGAAACAGGCGCCCAGGACAAGGCGGAGGAGGAATTTTTAAAAGCCCATGCTCTGAATCCGAGCACGACCACGTCCTTAAATCTGGCTCAGCACTTCTACGACCGAGGCCGGCCTGAAAAAGCCCTGGAGTATGCGGACGAGGCGGCGGCCGCTGACGGACTCTCCGTCCCCGCATGGAACATCCGGGGCGTCATCCTCAGCCGGCTCGGACGGAACGCCGAAGCCGCGACGAGCTTCGAAAAAGTGCTTTCCCTCCAGCCCGAAAACGTCGCTTCGGCTTACAATCTGGCCGCGACTTACATCAGCCTGGAGCGGCTCGGGGAAGCCCGGGACATCCTGGAAAGGCTGCTTCTCCGCGTCGAGGATAAAAAAATGAAAGAACGAATTTCCGAGGCCCTGGAGGCCATCAAGAATTGAGCCCGTGCGTCTCTCGGACCCGCCGGGAAACGTAGCGGGAATGCCGAGATGAGCCTCCCCGCGGGTGTCGCTGGGGATTCCGCCGGGCGGAAAACCGCGGGAGGAAGCGCGCATGAACGCGGATTCGGGATCATGACCAAGAACCGAGAACTCGCCAAGATCTTCCTCACCATCTCCGACGCCCTGGAGATCAACGGGGAGGATTCCTTTAAAGTTCTGGCCTACCGGAGGGCGGCCCGCATCCTTGAAAATCTTTCCGAGAGCGTTGACACCCTGGCGGCCGAAAAGCGCCTTCGCGGCGTTCCCGGCATCGGCAAGGGCTTGGCCGACAAAATCGAGGAATACCTTCGCACCGGGCGGATGTCCAAGCTGAAGGAAACATCGACCCGCATCCCGCGGGGCCTGCTCCCTCTGCTCGAGGTCCAGGGTCTGGGCGGAAAAACGATCCGGCGGGTTTGGAAGGAACTCGGCGTCAAGGATGCCGCCGGCCTCAGGAGGGCCGCCGCCGACGGCTCCCTCGCCCGCCTGAGCGGCCTGGGCGAGAAGCGCGCGGCCAACATTCTCAAGAGCCTCGACCTCCGAGAGCGGGCCCGGGAGCGGATCTCGATCTTCGAGGCCGTGACGGTCGCCGAGGACATCCTCGCCCATCTCCGCCGGAACCCGAAATTTCAGGCTCTTTCCCCGGCCGGATCGGTGCGCCGCATGAAGGAGACCGTGGGCGACATCGACATCCTGGCCGCGGCCCGGCCCGGGGACAGAGAGGAGCTCGTCGCCTGGTTCACGGGCTTTCCGGGCGTCTCGCGCGTCCTGGAAGCGGGAGAAACGAAGAGCTCGATCCTCATCCCGGCCGCGGACGGAGAGCGGCAGGTCGACCTTCGGCTCGTGGACGAATCCGAGTACGGCGCCGCCCTCCAGTACTTCACCGGCTCGAAAGAGCACAATGTCAAGCTGCGCGGCATGGCCAAGGACCGGGGGCTCAAGATATCGGAATACGGGGTCTTTCGCGGCGGAAAGAAAATCGCCGGCCCCACCGAGGAAGAGGTCTACCGGGCGCTCGGCCTGCCGCCCATCCCGCCCGAGATGCGCGAAGACCGGGGCGAGGTCGAGCTGGCTCTTGAGGGACGTCTGCCCCGATCCGTGGAGCCGGGCGACATCCGGGGCGACCTTCACGTCCATTCCGACTGGAGCGACGGCCGGATGACTCTCAGGGACATTCGCGAAGCGGGCCGCCGGCTCGGCTACGCTTACATCGCCGTCTGCGACCATTCCCGCTCGGCGGCCTACGCCGGCGGCCTGAGCCCCGAGCGCCTCGCCCGGCAAGGCAAGGAAATCGAACGCTTGAACCAAGGGGCAAAGGGTTTTGTGCTGTTGAAAGGCGCCGAGGTGGACATTCTCGGCGACGGGACGCTCGATTTCCCGGACAGGATCCTGGAAAAACTCGACTTCGTCGTGGCCTCAATCCACTCCGGATTCCGAAAAAACGTCACGGAGCGCATGATCAAGGCCCTCTCGAACCCCCTGGTCTCGACCATCGGTCATCCCACCGGGCGGCTGATTTCGGGCCGGGAGGGCTACGAGGTTGATCTAAAGAAAGTCATGGACGCCGCGCGAAAAACCGGGGTTGCTCTCGAGCTCAACGCCTTTTTCGACCGCCTCGACCTCAACGAGACGCACCTCCGGCAGGCCCGCAAGCTCGGGATCAAAATCTCCATCGGCACGGACACCCACCAGGCGGGAGGCCTGGACATGATGCGTTACGGAGTGGGCATCGCGCGGCGCGCCTGGCTGTCCAAGGCGGACATCCTCAACACCCTGCCCGCGACCGGGATCAAGAAGCTCAAAAACTTGCGAAACAAGTAGATGTGCCCGGCAAAGCGTCTCGCCGACGACTTTTTTGAAGCGCGGCGATGTTCTTCCGTCCGGCCCGGCTCTCTGACGGGGGCAGTTCTTTCGCTACCCCTTCATGACGCCCAGGGGAACAAGGCGGGCGACGAGCCTGCCCAGGCCGACCTCGTCCGAGACGCGCACGACCTCATCCACGTCCTTGTAGGCCTCCGAGGACTCCTCGGCCACGCCCTTCCAGCTCGCGGCCTGAAGCTCGATGCCGCGGCCGGCGAGATCGTCGCGGATTTTTTCCCCGCGGAAACGCCGCAGCGCCTCATGGCGCGACATCACGCGTCCGGCGCCGTGGGCCGTTGAGCTGAAGCTCAGCGCTTCGGCCTTCGCCGTTCCCGCGAGCACGTAGGACGCCGTCCCCATGCTGCCCGGAATCAGGACCGGCTGGCCCGCCTCGCGGTAGGCCTCGGGAAGCTCGCTTCGCCCCGGGCCGAAGCTGCGCGTCGCGCCCTTTCGGTGGACGCAGATCTTCTTCTCCTCGCCGCCGACCCTGTGGCTCTCGATTTTGGCCACGTTGTGACAAACGTCGAAAACCTGCCGCAGGCCTTCGGTGCGCCCGAGAACCTTCCGGAACACCTCCCGCACCCGGTGGGCGATCATCTGGCGATTGGCGAAGGCGTAGTTGACCGCGGCGGCCATCGAGGCGTAGTATTCGCGGCCCATATCCGAGCCGAGCGGGGCGTGGACGAGTTCCCGGTCGGGAAGCGCCTTGACGCCCGCCCGGTCCTCCATGAGCTTGATGTAATCCGTCGCCACCTGGTGCCCGAAACCGCGGCTTCCGCAGTGGAACATGACGAGAATCTGCCCGACTTCGTCCAGGCCGAACGTGCGGGCCGTGCCGGGATCGAAAATCTTGTCCACTTTCTGGAACTCAAGAAAATGGTTTCCGGCGCCCAGGGTGCCGAGCTGGGAGATGCCCCGCTCCATGGCCCGTTCCGAGATGTTCTTCCCCTCGGCGCCTTTCATGCGGCCGCGCTCTTCGGTAAAGTCCAAGTCCTCCCTGGTCCCGCAGCCCTGTTCCACGGCCCATTCCGCGCCCTTGGCCAGGATGTCCCGGAGTTCTCCCCGCCCGAGTTTCGTCACCCCGGCCTTGCCCACGCCGGCCGGCACCTCCTTGAAAATCTCGGCCAGGAGCTCGCGGCGCTTGGCTTTGATGTCGTCCTCCTTGAAATCCGTGCGCAGCAGCCTTACCCCGCAGTTGATGTCGTAGCCGACTCCGCCGGGCGAGATGATGCCCTCCTCGGCGTCGAAGGCCGCCACGCCTCCGATGGGAAAGCCGTAGCCCTGGTGGGCGTCGGGCATGACGTAGGACTTCTCGAGGATGCCCGGCAAGCAGGCGACGTTCCGGGCCTGGGTCAAAGTCTGGTCGCGCTTGATGTCCTCCATGAGACGGGCGGAAGCGTAGATGACCGCCGGGACCTTCATCTCCCCCTGCTTAGGGATTTCCCAGGTGTTGTCGTTGATTTTTCTCAGTTCCATTGCTCACCTCACAGGTCGACGACGACTTGGACCGAGGCTCCCCCCGGGCCGCTCTTGATGTGCATCTCGTTCAACGTGATCGCCTTGACCTCGCCCGTGATTTCGTATCCCGGCCGGCTGATATCACCCAAAAAGTCGGCCGACAGACGCCACCCTTCTTCGGTCTCCCTGATCAGCACGCTCTCCATGCCCGCCAGGAGGAAGCCTCGAGTGTCGAGCAGGTAGAGGACCTCCTCAAGGACGTCCAGGAGCAGCCTTTCCCGGTCGGGCCCCGAGACATCGACCGGAATCCGCATCCGGCGGGCGATCCGGTTCCAGTCCCACATCATCGAGGCCACGGCCAGCGCGGCGTTGGCGAAGGCCTCCTCCAGCGTCGCGCCGAAGGCCTCAAACTTGGCGTCGGCCGTGTGTTCGAGAAATCGGTAGCGGTTCATCTTCGCTTTTATTTTACAGGAACCGGCGTCGCGCCGCCGCATTCCAAAAAAGAGGGCCCTATCCGAACACGCCGGGGATCGCCGTCCCGCATTTCGGGCATCGGCCGTTCTTGAGGCGGACGGCGGAGACCGAAAAACCCGCGCGGCGGATAAGAATCGCGCCGCAGGAAGGACAGACGGTGTCGTCCCGGCCGGCCGCCACGTTGCCGATGTAAACGAACCGAAGGCCTTCCTCGGCTCCGATGTCGGCCGCCTTTCTCAACGTTTCGAGCGGCGTGGGCGGCGCCTCGTCGTACTTGTAATCCGGATGGTAGCGGCTGATGTGCCAGGGGATATCGGCGCCGACGCCGGCGATGAACCGGGCGATGTCGCGAAGCTCGTCCGATCCGTCGTTCAGGCCGGGAACGACCAAGGTCGTGACCTCGAGCCAGATTTTCAGTCGGGCCATCAGACGGATCGACTCCAGGACGGGCTCGAGACGGGCTCCGCAAATGCGCTTATAGGTATCATCCCGAAACGCCTTGAGGTCGACGTTGCAGGCGTCGAGCCACGGCTTGGCCGACTCCAGAGCTTCTGCGGTCATGTAGCCGTTGGTGACAAAGACGTTGGCCAGTCCCGCGCGTTTGGCCAGCCGGCCGCAGTCGGCGGCGTATTCGTAGAAAATCGTCGGCTCGGTGTAAGTGTAGGAGACGCTTCGGCAGCCTCCGTCTTCGGCCAGGCGCACGACATCCTCGGGAGGGAGGGGCCGGCTTCCCTCGACTCTCCCGTCCGCGCGGCGGAGCTGGGAAATCTGCCAATTCTGGCAGAACGGGCAGCGAAAATTGCATCCCGCGGTGGCGATCGACAGGGATCGAGTTCCCGGCAGAAAATGATAGAGGGGTTTCTTTTCGATGGGGTCCGCGTGGACGGCGACGACCTCTCCGTAGGCGTAGGTCACGAGGCGGCCTTCCAGGTTCTTGCGGACTCCGCACACGCCGAACTCCCCCCTCCTGATTCGGCAGCGATGGCTGCACAAACTGCAGACCACGGCTCCCTTCTCATCCGGCAGCCAGAGCCTCGCTTCGTGGATCATCTCTTTTCCCCCGGCCGGATCGCGGCGCAAGCCCGCTCCCCCCGCCGCGTGCCCGCCCGTCCGGGTAACGCTATGTCCTCGACCGGAGACCGGCCGAGGTCTTCGGGCGCGGCGTCTCGATTTTGCCCGCGGAAGGACAGAGCGCCCGGAGCGGACATTCGGAACAGAGCGGCTTCCGGGCCCGGCAGACGGCCCGGCCGTGGTTGACGAGCATAAAGTTAAAATCCAGCCAGTCGCGGCGCGGCACAACAGCAAGGAGGTCTCTCTCGATTTTCTCCGGGACTTTTTCCCGGCTCAATCCCAGGCGGCCCGCCAATCGCGCCACATGGACGTCCACGGCGATGCCTTCGGCCCGGCCGAATGCGGAGGAGAGGACGATGTTCGCCGTCTTGCGCGCCACGCCGGGAAGGGTGAGAAGTTCGGCCATGGTCCCGGGGACCCGGCCGCCGAACTCCGCGACGATTTTCCCGGAGGCGCCGATGATGGATTTCGCTTTGTTGCGGAAGAAACCCGTCGGTCGGATCGCGGCCTCAAGTTCTGCCCGGTCGGCCGAAGCGAAATCGGCCGCCGTCCTGTATTTCTTGAACAGGGCGGGGGTCAGGCTGTTGACTCTCTCGTCCGTGCATTGCGCCGAGAGAATGGTGGCCACAAGGATTTGGAGCGGGTTTTCGAACGCCAGCGCCGTCCGGCTGCGGGGATAGACGCGTCTCAGGATGCGGAGGATGGGTTTGATCCTCTTCCGAGCGCTCTCCATGCGCTGTCCTCCCGGCCTAGAGGCCGAGTTCCGTCTTGAGCTTGATGTAGCGCAGGAGGTCCGTGCGGCAGATGATGCCCTCCAAGCGCCCGCTCTCCATGACCGGGACTTGATTGATGTCTTTGGCGGCCAAGCTTCGGAGAATGAGCTGCCCGTCCGTTTCGGGCGAAACGGCCTCCAGGCGCTCCTTGGGAGTCATGATGTCCCGGACCCGGGACCGGGGCCAATCCTGGCGGGGCGTGGCTTTGACGTCTTCGAGACAGACGATGCCTCGCAGCTCCTCTCCCTCCATCACCATGAACACCCGGTCCTTGCGTTCGAGAATGAAATCGTCCACCAGGGCCTGAATGGTCAGCGAGGCCGGGACCGTGGCGAATGTCTTGGACATCAGGTCCTTGGCCTTGACGCCCTGGAGCACGCTGCGGACGACGACCTGCTCGTAGCCGTGGGCGGCGGCGCTCTGCAGGAACCAGCCGATGAACACCAGCCACAACCCGGAAAAAACGCCGCGGAGGACCTGAAGGAACCCCAAGGCCATGAGCAGGAAGGCGATCCCCTGGCCGACGGCCGAAGCAATGCGCGTGGCTTTCCTCATGTCACCGGTCGCCTGCCACAGGATCGAACGCAGCACGCGCCCGCCGTCCATGGGAAAGCCCGGCAGGAGGTTGAACACCCCCAGTCCGGTGTTGATGACGGCCAGGGTGAGGGCCGCGGCCGAAAGAGGCGCGCTCGCCCGATGGAGAAAAACGGAAAGAAGGAAAAACAGCCCCGCCAGGACGAAACTCGAAAGCGGGCCGACGATGGCCATCCCGAATTCCCGGAGAGGTTTTTTGGGCTCGTCGTTGATCTGGGCCACTCCGCCAAGAAGGAACAGCGTGATGTCGTTCACCTTCTCCCCCTGCTGACGGGCCACCAGGGAATGGGAGAGCTCGTGAACGAGAACCGAAGCGAAGACGAGCAGGCTCGTCAGAAGGCCCATAAGCCAGGCCAGCGACCGCGGCCACTCCGGATACCGGGCAGGGAAAAACTGGCCGCCGAGGCTCCAGGTGAAAAGAAAAAAGATGATCAGCCAGCTCGGATCGATGTTGATGTTGATGCCGAAAATCCGGGCAACCCGCCACTTGTGCTTGAACATGAGTTCCCTCCGCGGCCGCGTCCCTTGCACGGCCAAGCGGGGATTATACCATTAATGTCGGCCCAAAAATCAATGTCTTATCAACAGATGGCTTTTGGGCGAGCCCGCGCGAATGGCTTCGGATTTCGGAGCGCGCCTCTCCGGCTTCAAGGGCCGACGTGGACAAGATCCTCGCCGAGATGGGCCTCCTCGACCTTGTAGGAATCCGGGAATCTCTCCAGAAGATCGATCTCGGACTGGATGAGGAAATAATGGCTCCGCTCGACGCGGCTCAAATATTCCAAAATCTTGCGGCTGGCGGCGTCCCTCGTCGACGCGCGCGCGGCGAGATAGAATTTTTCGGAATATTTCTCGGCCTTGAGCGCCGTCCGAAAGAGCCGGGGGACGCCTAGGCGCGCCGGATTCACCCTCAAGGACGCGGGCAGGAACGAGGCCTTGGGGAGGACGAGCGGACGTCCGGCGAACCGTTGGGCGTAGAGCCTCTCCAGGATTTTCCTGTGCTTCCCTTCCTCGAAAATCAGAAAGTCGAGCTTCCGCAGGAGAAGACGGCTGCGGACCTTGTTTTTCAGAGCGGCGTAAAGGCCGGCGGCGTCGATTTCCGACTTTACGGCCGCGGCCAAGACCTCGTGGGGCTTCAAACGGCTTGAGAGTTTCATCGTTTTAAAACTCCTTGAACTTCGTCTTCGGCGACCCGCAGACCGGGCACGTGTCGGGCGCCTCGCCCTCCCCGGTCCAGCCGCAGACGCTGCAGACTTGGATCGCCCCGAAATCCGCGTCCTTTCCCGCGGCGACGGATTCCGAGGCCTTTTGATAAAACCCGGAGTGTACTTTCTCCGCGGCCAGGGCCCACCGTGTCGCCCGCTCAGCGCCCTTTTCCCCCTGCTCGACGGCGATGCTGATGTAGGCGGGGTACATTTCCTCGACCTCGAAGTTTTCCCCTTCCACGGCCTCCCGGAGATTGTCGAGAGTCGTCTTGATGCCCGAAAGGGTCCGAAGATGGTTCACGGCATGAACCTGTTCGGCATAGGAATTCGCCCGGAACAGCCGGGCCGTGTTGGGCCGTTTCTCGCTTTCGGCCTTTTCGGCAAAGGCCAGGTATTTCATATGGGCCTGGCTTTCGCCGGCGAAGGCGTTTTTCAAGTTTTCCTCCGTCATCTTCCTCATGCCATGACTCCTTGTTTTGTTAAAGTCGGATCATCCGCTCTATGGCTCCCAACGCCCGGCGCCGGATGTCCTCGGGAACCGAAACCCGCGGTTTCATCTTCTCCATGGAGGACAGGACCTTCGGCAGGGTGATTTTTTTCATGTTCGCGCACAGTGCGTTTTCCTTGACGGGGAGAAAATCCTTGCCGGGATTCTCCTTCCTCAGACGGTGGGCGATCCCCGTCTCCGTGGCGATGAGGATTTCGCGCCGATCGGTGCGGAGGGCTTCTTGGACCATCTGCCCCGTGGACAGGACCTTGTCGGCCAGGTCGAGGACCTCCGGCCGGCACTCGGGATGGGCCCAGACCTCGGCGTCGGGATGCGCCTTTTTCCCGGACAGGATATCGGCCGGGTGGATGTGATGGTGGACATAACAGTATCCGTCCCAGGCGACGATTTTCTTGCGGCTCCGGCGGGCGACGAAGGCGGCCAGGTTTTTGTCGGGGACGAACAGAACCTCATCGTCCGGAAGAGACTCCACGACCTGCAGGGCGTTGGCCGAGGTGCAGCAGATGTCGCTTTCGGCCTTGACCTCGGCCGAGGTGTTGACGTAGCAAACGACCTTGCGGCCGGGATAGCGCGTCTTCCACCGGCGAAGCTCTTCGGCGGTGATCATGTCGGCCATGGGACAGCCGGCGCCGGCGTCCGGGAGGAGCACGGTCTTGTCCGGGCAGAGGATGGCCGCCGTTTCGGCCATGAAATGCACTCCGCAGAAGACGACGGTCTCCGCCTCGATGGCCGCGGCTTTGCGGCTGAGCTCCAGGGAATCGCCGACGAAATCGGCGATGTCCTGAACCGGCCCGATCTGGTAGTTGTGGGCCAGGATGACGGCCCGGCGCTCGGCCTTCAAGCGGGCGATGCGCTCCCGCATCACGATGTCGGTCATGATCCGCCGCATGGTCTCTCCCTCGTCTTGACGACGGCGGCCTCAACGGCCGTCGTCCCTCCTCCTGTTTCGGCCGGCCGAAGCGATCAGGTGGACGACAGACGCGCTCCGCAATGGGAGCATGTGTCCTCTCCCGCTTTGGTGATTTTGTGGCACGCGGGACACTCCATGAGCTTGACGTGGCAGCTCCGGCACAAACCCTCGGCGCCCTCGAGCGGGCCGTCGCAATAGGGACAACAGATTCCGCCGCGGCCCTTCTTTTTCTCTACCGCCGGATCTTCTCCTTGCCGGGTCCGGTAATTTTCGATGGCCTTGTGCAGAGCGTCGGCCCCCAGGTTGGAGCAGTGCAGTTTGTTTTTAGGCAGCCCGCCCAGCTCTTCGGCCACACGGTCGTTCGTAAGCTTCATGGCCTCTTCGAGCGTCATGCCCTTCGCCATTTCGCTGACGATGCTCGACACGGCGATGGCCGCCCCGCAGCCGAACGTCTGGAACTTGACGTCCTCGAGCTTTTGGTCCTTGACCTTGATGTAGAACGTCATCATGTCTCCGCAGACGGGATTCCCTACCTTGCCCACGCCGTCGGCGTCCTTGAGGACGCCCACGTTGCGGGGATTCTGAAAATGGTCCATGACCTTGTCGGTGTACATCACTTCCCCTTCTCTTCGAGATATTGGGTGTAGAGGGGGGAGAGGGCCCTCAGGCGCTCGACGACGGGCGGGAAGGCCTCCATCAGCGCGTCGACGTCCTCGGCCGTCGTTCCCTCCACAAGACTGAAAACGAGCGACCCCTGGGCAAGCGCATGGTCCAGCCCCATGGCCAGAAGCACATGCGAGGCCTTGAGCGTCTTCGAAGCGCAGGCCGAGCCGCTCGAAACGGCAAAGCCTTTGAGGTCGAGGGCGAGAAGCATGGCCTCGCCCTCGACGAATTCAACGCAGAAGCTGGCGTGGTAGGGAAGGCGGCGCGTTCGGTGCCCGGTGAGCGTCACGCGCTCGATGCGCCGGGGCAGCGCGTCGATCAGGCGGTCGCGAAGAGCCGAGAGTCGCGCCGCCCGGCCGTCGAACTCAACCGCGGCCAGCTCGGCCGCCCGGCCCAAGCCGACGATCCCGGCCACGTTCTCCGTCCCGGCGCGGCGCCCGCCCTCCTGGATGCCGCCGTCAATGAGAGGCAAGATGCGCGTCCCCCGGCGCGCGTACAGGGCCGCGCTCCCCTTGGGCCCGTAAAAGCGATCGGCGGCCAGGCTCAGGGCGTCGACGTCGAGGGCGCGGACATCGACGGGGATGTTACCCGCAGCGGCCACGGCGTCGGTGTGAACGGGAATCTTTCGGGACCGGCAGAAACGGGCGATCTCTTCGACCGGCTCGATCGTTCCCACTTCGCTGTTGGCCAGCATGACCGATACGAGAACGGTCTCGGACGTGACGGCCGCGGCGACGCGCTCGGGATCGATCCGTCCCTCCCGGTCTACGGGAACGGCCGTCGTCTGAAAGCCCTGCCGCTCCAGGCTCTTGGCCGCCTGGAGAACGGACGGGTGTTCGACGGCCGAGACGACGAGATGCCGGCCCGTGTCGCGCCGGGCCAGGGCCATGCCCTTCAGGGCGAAATTGTTGGCCTCCGAACCGCTGGAAACGAAATGAATCTCGGCGGCCGAGGCGTTGACCAGACGGGCGACCTTCTCCCGGGCTTCTTCCACGGCGTCCCGGGCGGGACGGCCGAACGAATGCAGACTTTGGGGATTCCCGAAATGCTCGGCCAAAAAAGGCATCATCGCCTCGAGCACTCGCGCGTCAAGAGGCGCGGCGGCGATGTGATCGAAGTAAAACCGCTTCATGCCCGGAATCCTTGCGCTGTCGCCCTCTTCCCGCCGGTGGCGTCGGACGCCTCCTCAGACGGCGACAACCTCCTTGACCTCGGGCACGTCCTTTTTGAGTTGGCGCTCGATGCCCATTTTCAGGGTCATCTGGGCCATGGGGCATCCGCTGCAGGCGCCCATGAGCCTTACCTTGACCACGCCGTCCTCGAAGGACACGAACTCCACGTCGCCGCCGTCGGCCTGCAGCCCGGGACGGATTTTGTTCAAGGATTCAAGGATTTTTTCATCCATGGCATCGCTCCTTGCTCAGAGAACATACCATAAGTTTTTCTCCATGGGAATTCCGCGTTTTTCGGGAATTTGCGCCTTTCGTCATTCTCCACATCTCCTTATGTTCATTTTACCCCTCCGAAGGCCCAAAAATCAACTATTCATATAAAATTAATAGTATTTAAGCCCGCCCTCCTCCCCCGGACCGCCCGCGGGGAGCCGGATCAGACAAGAATTCTCGGCAGGAGGGGATTGATCCGGGAAAGGATTTCATAGGCGATCGTGCCGGTGAGAGAGGCCAGGTGTTCGGCCGGGCAGGCGTCTTCACCGTCGCGGCCGAGAAGCGTCGCCGCGTCCTCGAGGCGAACGCCCGGGATGTCGGTGACGTCGGCCACGACGAAATTCATGGCCACCCGGCCGCGGACCGGCGCCCTCCGCCCGCGGAGGAGCACGTACGAGGCGTTGGACAGCCCCCGGCTGTAGCCGTCGCTGTAGCCCACGGGCAGCACGGCCAGGCGCGTCGGGCGCGTGGTTCTGTACGTTCCTCCGTAACCGATGAACGCCCCGCGCGGCACGCGCTTCACCTGGGCGACGCGGCACCGCCAGCTGAGCACCGGCCGGAGTTCGACCGGGCGGCGCTTCTGAAGGCGGCAGGAAAGATACGTTTCCTTGGACGGCCAGCAGCCGTAGAGGCCGATTCCCACCCGAACCATGGTGTGATACGTGTCGGGAAAGAGAATGGTGGAGGCCGTGCAGGACATGTGCTTGATCGGGACGCGGATCCCTTTTCGTTCGAGGGCGGCGACCGTCCCGGTGAACACCTCGAGCTGGCGCCGGGGATAGGAGGGATCGGTGGTGTCTTCGATATTGGCGAAATGGGAGGACAGCCCCTCGAGGACGAGCTCCCTGCGGCCGAGAATCGCGGCGGCCAGGCGCGGCACGTGTTCCGGCCGAAGCCCCTGGCGATGGGTGCCCGTCTCGACCTTGATGTGCACGCGGGCCTTCCGCTTCATCCGCCTGCAGATTTCCGCCAGCCGGTTGACCGTTTGTTCGCCGGACACAGTCAGCCGGGCCCCCAAACGGACGGCCGCCCCGAGTCCGTCGAGGGGAACGTAGCCGAGGATGAGGACGGGGAGACCGACGCCGGCTTCGCGGAGAGCCGAAGCTTCCTCGAGGGAATGGACTCCCAGCCAGACGCCCGGCATGCCGTCCAGCGTTCCGGCGATTTCGAGCAGGCCGTGGCCGTAGGCGTTGGCCTTAACAGCCGCCAGGAACGTCCTCTCCGGGCCGATGAGCTCCCGGAACTGCCGGACATTCTGGAGAAGGGCGGACCGGTCGATTTCGACCCAGCTCAAAGGGACGGACTTCATCGGCTCAGCCCCGGCTCCGCAACCCCGAGCGGATTTTTTGAGGATCGGCCACGCGGCGCAGCTTCGCGTCGCGGAGCGCCGTCTGACGGCGCTCGACGCCCGTAGAGACGATGCAAGCCCGGGCTTCGACCAGATCCTCGAGGGCCCGGAGATAATCTTTGAAGCGCTGCGGGAAGCGCGCATAATCCGTCACCCCGGCCAGAGGCGATTTCCATCCCGGAAAGATTTTGTAGCGGGGCGCGACGCGTTCCAGAACTCGGGTTTCCACCGGAAAATCCCGCACGGAAGTCCCTTTGTAAGCATAGCCGACACAGACCGGGATCTCGTCGAGCCCGTCCAAGACGTCGGGCTTGGTGAACGCCAGCCGGTCGATGCCGTTGAGACGGCAGGCATAAGACACGGCTACGGCGTCGAACCAGCCGCAGCGGCGCGGCCTCCCCGTCGTGGCGCCGTATTCTTTGCCTCTCTCGAGAAGGATCGCGGCGCGCGCGTCCTTGATCTCAGTAGGAAAAGGGCCGCTTCCGACGCGCGTCGTGTAGACCTTGGTGACGCCCAAGACGGCCGAGATCCAGCGGGGAGCAATGCCCAGGCCGGTTGCCGCCCCTCCGGCCGTCGGGTTTGAGGATGTGACGAAGGGATAAGTGCCGTGATCGAGGTCGAGCAGGACGCCCTGGGCGCTCTCGAACAGCACGGATTGTCCCCTCCGCATCCTGTCATGGAGAAGCCGCGATGCGTCGGCGATGTGAGGCCGAAGACGCTCTCCGTACCGGGCGAATTCCTCGAACACCGCCCGGGAATCGAGCGGAGGAAGGCCGCAGCGTTCCAGTTCCGGGTTTTTCTCCCGCAGATTGTCCTCGATTTTTTCGCGGAGCCCGTCGGGATCGAGAAGGTCCGCGACGCGGATGCCGCGGCGGCCGGCCTTGTCCTCATAGGCCGGGCCGATGCCCCGGCAGGTCGTGCCGATTTTTTTCTCCCCCAATCTCTCCTCGCTGGCCCGATCCAAGAGGAGATGATAGGGCAGGATGAGGTGGGCGTTCGCGCTGATGACGACGTTCGAGGGCTTGACGGCGATTCCCAATTCCCTGAGGGCCTCGGCCTCCTCCCAAAAGGCCCGGGGCGAAAAGACGACGCCGTTGCCGATGACGCACAGCTTTCGCGGATGGAGAACGCCCGAGGGAATGAGATGCAGGACGATCTTGCGGCCGCGGACGAAAACCGTGTGGCCGGCGTTATGGCCGCCCTGGTAGCGGGCCACGACATCGAAGGCGGGGGAAAGGAGATCAACAACCTTTCCCTTGCCCTCGTCGCCCCATTGGGTCCCGAGCACGACGACGTTAGGCATGGCGCTTCCCCACTAAAAGCTCACCGCGACCTGCACGGAGAAAAGATCATTGTCGACTTCGGCGTCCGGTTCGCGGTTCCAAGCGTATTCGAACTTGAGCAGCGTGCCGGAAAAGAGGATCCCGGCCAATCCGACGGTCCAGCGGCGCCGTTCCACGGCCGGGCTGGCGGCCGGATCCGTTTTCAGGCGCTGATAGCTCGCCACCGGCCACAGCGACTTGTAGTCCAGCGCCAGCTGGACGTACCAACCTTCTTCGTTCACCCGTCCGCCGGCGGCATCGTCTTTTTCCATCCGGACATATTCTCCGAGGATCCGGTAATTGTCCGTGATCCAGGACGCGTCCGCGCCGAGGAGATCGGCCCTCCGTGCGCCGGCCGGCCCGAACTCCTGACGGGAATAAGAGACCGCCGTCTCCAAGCCGGCTTTCCATTGGATCCCCAGACGGCCCACGACATCTTTGGAAGCGTTGTTGTCCCGGAACTGCTGTTCGGGTTCGCCCGCCTCATTCTCTCCCAGGCCGTTGCCCAGGGACAGGGCGTAGAAAAGAAAACTCGTCCGCCCGGAGGCCAAAAGGCCGATGTCGCGCCAGCTCTCCGGGGTGACGGACGTGAAGGGCAGAGGCGTTCCCGCGAGCAGGTTTTCATGGGGCCTGTTGAAGCGGTTGAACCTGCCGAAAGGCACGAGATACAAACCGGCGCGCACGCCGAAAGCCGGGAACGGATTGAAGCCCAGCCAGGCTTCCTCCATTCCGAAGCGCGCCTCGGCGCGGCTGCGGAGCTCGAAACGATAATCGAAGTTCGCGGCGAACAGGCCGGACAGGCTCAAGCCTCCCCCGATGTCCTCGAAGCTTCCGGACGGAGCGTCGCTCTCGGCCTCGCCGCGGAGAAACGAGAAGGAAAAATGGCCGTGAACCTCCGGCGGGGACTGCTGGGCCCTGACGACGGCCGCGGCCAACAAGAGGGCGGAGAGGCCGGCCAGGATGCTCTTCATCCCAGCCTCGCGAAATCGAATCCGTCTTCCAGGATTTCTTTTTTCCATCGCGAGACATCCGCTTTTTGCGAAACGGCCTTGGACACCTGCGGCGCGCCTTCCCGCGTGCCCATCCAGATGGCGCCCACCAAACGTCCTTCCTTCAAAACGATTTTCTTGTAAAGTCCCCGTTCGGGATCTTCCTTCCTGATCTCCTCAACCCCCCCGCCTTCGGGGACCGCCTCTCCGACCGATGTGAGAGACAGGCCGGCCACCTTGAGCGTGTTGGAGGGAAGGGTCCCCCTGTAGGCCTTGTCCCGGTCCAGGATATTGAAAGCCGCCGCCCGAGCCTGCTCAAAGGCGGCGGGAATGATGCCGTAGAGGCGGCCTTGGTGCTGGGTGTTGTCCCCGGCGGCGAAAATCCCGGGACGGTTCGTGCGGAGACGATCGTCAACGACCACGCCGCGTTCCACGGCCAGCCCGGCGTCCTTGGCCAGATCGAGGTTCGGCCTCACGCCGGCGGCCACGATCGCCATGTCGGCGTCCATCGCGGACCCGTCCTTGAACTTGAGCCCCGCAACCCTGTCGCTCCCGAAAATTTCTTCGGTCGCAATTCCCAGGCGGACGGCGATCCCCGATTTCTCGATTTGCGTCCTGAGGACGGCGGCGCCTTGCGGGTCAAGCTGACGGGGAAGAAGCCGGTCGAAAAACTCCACGACCCGCACACTGGCGCCCCGGGCCGCCAGTGCCCGGGCGATCTCAAGCCCCAGCAGCCCCCCGCCCAAAACGGCCACCCGGCGATGATCCTGCAGATCCTCCAGGATGCTCAGGGCGTCGTCCCAGGTGCGGAGGGAAAAAACTCCCTTTTTGTCCGCGCCCGCCATGGGCGGGATGAAACACGAGGCTCCGTCGGCCAGGAGAAGGCGGTCGAACTCGACCCTTTGACCCGAAGAAAGCTCCACGGCCAGGGGCTCGGACAGAATCCGACGGGAGGGCGTCGCCAGCCGGACCCGGATACGGCGCTCGACATACCAGCTTTCCGGAAAGGCGAACAGCCTTTCGGCGGGAAGGCGGCCGGCGAGGTGTTCGATCAGATTCGGCCGCGGGTAATAGGGATATTTTTCCCGGGCGAAGATTTCGATTTCACCGTCGAATCCGGCCTCCCTCAGGGTCTTGGCGGCGATGACGCCCGCCAGGCCGTTGCCGACGATCCCGACGCGCGTCATGGGCATCTTACGCGGCTGATCGCCCGCGGCGGGTCAAGAGACCTTCTGGAAAAAGTCCTTGCCCACTCCGCACTGGGGACAGGTCCAGTCGTCGGGCAAGTCTTCGAATTTCGTGCCGGGCTTGATTCCGTGTTCCGGGTCGCCGAGATCGGGATCGTAGATGTAGCCGCAGGCCTGACATTCGTACTTGTCCATGGGATTCCTCCTGGCGGTATTCAATTTTCCCAGAGAATGCGGTTTTCGTATTCGGTCTCAAGCCGGAGCTTGTGCTGCCGCTCCTGGGAAATCAAAAATTCGAAAAGGCGCCGCTGGTCGTCGGTCGAGGCCGCGGCACGAAGGCGCTCGTAGAGCTCCACGGCCTTCTGCTCCTTCTTGGCGGCGAAAATGAGCAGGTCTTGAAGGCTCGTCTCGGCGTTGACCGGAGCTTCGACGAGGAAGTCGCTGATCCTGAGGTCCGGCACCTTGACCGCCGCGAGGTCTGCGGCCGGGGAAGAAGACAGGTCCAGGAGCAGGCGCTTGTGGTTCTCCTCCTCGGCCTTCAGATCGGCCAGGAGAAGGCGCAGGGAGTCGTTCTTGGCTCGGGACATCATGTCTTCGTATCCGTGGGCCGCCTCCTCCTCGCGTTCGACGGCGAAGGCGAGGATTTCGCCGATGTTTTTGAACCTCTCGTCCGGCAAGTCACCCTTCCTTCTTGACCATCGGCTGATTGCAGCACACGAGCGTGCCGATTCCTTCCTTGGTCACCCGGACTTCCTGTCCGCACACTTTGCACACGTATGTCTTTCCTGGTTCGGCCATTGTTCGTTCCTCCTCTGTTTCGTCACCGGGTATGCGAGAAGGGAATTATACCCGAAACGTCCGTCCTTTGGTAGGGGAACATCCCGTCTCTTCCTTTCCTTTCCGTCTCACACTCCCGCCTTTGCTAATGGTTGAATTCTCAATGATCGGGCCCGGAGAAATCTTCGGCCGGCGGATTTCTCTTTCTGGCAGAAAGGGCAGAAGTGCGTCGAGCGGCCGCCGATGACCAGACGCCGGATCGGAACGCCGCAGCGAGGGCAGGGCCTCCCTGCGCGGCCGTAAACTTTGTGCTCGAACTGAAACCGGCCCGGCCGGCCGTCGGCGTCGGTGTAATCGCGGATGCTCGAGCCTCCGCACGTCACGGCCCGGGAGAGAATTCTGCGCATGCCGGACCACAGCCGTTGCGCCTCCGACGGCTCGAGCCCCGAGGCGGGCCGCACAGGGCTCAGCCGGGCTTCAAAAAGAATCTCATCGGCGTAGATGTTTCCGATCCCGGCCACGAATCCCTGATTGAGAAGCAGGCTTTTCAGCCGTCCCCGTCGACGGCCGAGGAGCTCAAGAAAGCGGTTGCGGCCGACTTCCAGGGGCTCAGGACCGAGGCCCTTGGGAAGCGCGGCTTGCGCGTCTTTTCTCGCGAGGCGAAGACGGCCGAATTTCCGAGTGTCCCGGAAACGAAGCTCCCGGCCTCGGTCGAAGCTCAAAACCAAGTGGGTGTGCCGATCCCGGGTGTCCTCGGCCGCGGACGCCAGAAACTGCCCCGTCATTTTCAGATGAAAGACCATGACGTATCCGCCGTCCACAACGAAGATGAGATGCTTGCCCCGTCGCCGGATGTCCAGAATGCGCCGGCCGCGCAGGGCCCTCAAGACCGAGCGGCCGCGTCCCTCGAGCAGATGAGGGCTCAGATGGCGGCAACGGAGGATCCGGCGGCCGACGAAGCGGCGGGCCAGGCCGCGGGCGATCGTCTCGACTTCGGGCAGTTCGGGCATGCGGCCTATTGTAATAAAATAGTTCTTGATTTGAAAAACCCGTTGGTCTAAACTGGCACTCCTATGCAGGCACAAGCGTTCGTTTTTTTCCTGGCCGGCTGGGCCGTTCCCGGACTGGGACACCTTCTTCAAAAAAAATTCTTCCGGGGGATCGTGTTCCTCATCTGCCTGGGCGGCATGACCGCCGTCGGATTGGCCATGGGCGGACGGATCTTCTCCTTTCAGCTTGAAAATCCGCTGACCGTGCTGGCGTTCTTTGCCGACATCGGCAACGGCTTGGTCTATGTCCTCTCCCGGCTCCTGCCCTTCGGTCTCGGCGCTCTGAAGAATGTCACCTACGAATTCGGAACGGCCTATCTGGCCGGAGCGGGCCTTCTCAATTTCCTGGTCGCCCTGGATGCCTTCGACATCGCGGCGGGAAAAAAGAAATGATCTTCCAAAGCCACTTCCTGTCCATGGCCCTTTATGCCCTGCTCGCGAGCGTCGTTCTGGCGCTCATCCGCCGCACCGACACGAAATCCCGCGTTCGCTACGGCCTGATCCTTTTCCTGATCATGGTCGTAGGCGCCGTCGCCTTCGGGTGGTTCATGTACCTCTTCGCCCGCTGATCGGGCCGAACGCCTTCCTTCCCCCGAACCGTTCACGCTCCTCTGCCCGCCCGGAGTCTTCCCCTCCGCCGCCAGAGGCCGGGCCGTCGGGCGCCGATTCCGGAAACAGATGATGTCCGTCCCGGTCTTTTGATATACTGAGGCGTGATGATCGAGCTCTACCACGTCTGGAAGCAATACCAGAAACCGAGCTGGGCCCTTTCGGACATCACCCTCCAAGTCAAGAAAGCGGAGTTTTGCTTCGTCACCGGCCCCTCGGGCTCGGGAAAAACCACGCTGCTCAAAACCCTCTTCCGCGAGCTGTACCCCACTCACGGCCAAATCATCATCGCCGGCAAAAACATCCAGCGCATTCCCTCCTCGAAAATCTACGAGCTCCGGAGGCAGATGGGCATCGTGTTTCAGGATTTTCGTCTGATTTTCCACAAACGCGTCTTCGAAAACGTCGGCCTCCCCCTTGAGGTTGTCGGCCTGCCCCGCAAGGAACTGAGGCGCAAAGTCTTCAACGCCCTGCGCATGGTCAACCTTCATCACAAAATCTGGGAATTCCCCTCCGGTCTGTCCTACGGCGAGCAGCAGCGGGTGGCCATCGCCCGGGCGGTGGTCAACAACCCGAGCATCATTTTGGCCGACGAGCCCACGGGCAACCTGGACACGGAGCTGGCCTTCGAGATCATCGCCCTGTTCCGGGAGATCAACCGCCAAGGGGCCACGGTCATCATTTGCACCCACGACAAAGAGATCATCCGCCGCTTCGCCGACCGGGCGGTGTTCCTTCACAGCGGAAAACTGATCGGCAAGGAGACGTTCTGACATTCGAAAACTGAAGCACTTCCTCTTCTCCGCCGCGGGCAGCCTGTGGCAGCACCGGGTGCGGAATTTTTTCTCCCTGACCATCATCTGCCTGTCGTTCCTGATCATCGGCCTCTTCCTTTCCCTGTCGAACAACCTCCAGTTCCTGGCCCGGCAGCTCTCGGAAAACCTGGCCGTCGTTTTTTTCCTGGAAAAAGACCTCTCGCCGGCGGCGCGGACGAACGTCCTCGAACGCATCCGAAGCTCTCCTCCCGTTGAGCAAGTGAGATTCGTTTCGCCCGAAGACGCCCTGAAGCGTTTCCGCGAACGCTTTCCCCAACTCCAGGACGTCGTCTCCGACCTTGGAACGAATCCCTTCCCCGCTTCGGTCGAGGTCGTTCTCAAGGACAAGACCGCCTCCTCTCCGGACACCCTGCAGTTCATGAACAGCCTGCGCGATTTCCCCGGCGTGGAAGACGTCCAATTCAACAGGGATTGGGTGGAAAAAATGAAATCCCTGAGCCGCCTGGCCCGGGCCGTGGGATATTTCCTGGGAGGCATTCTCATCCTGGCCTCGTTCTTCACGATTTCCAATGTCATCCGCCTCAACGTTTTCGCCCGGAGGAACGAGATCGAGATCCTGCGCTTCGTGGGGGCCACGAACACGTTCATCCGCATGCCGTTCGTCATCGAGGGCATGGCTCTGGGGATCCTGGGAAGCCTCTTGTCGTTGGCCCTGATCTATGGGGTCATCCGGGTTTTTCCCCTTTATCTCGGCGCCTCTCTGGGCGCCCTTCAGGACATTGTGAACTTCCGCTTCCTGACTCTCGGACAGTCTTTGAGTCTTGTGTTCGGCGGCGCGCTCATGGGCCTTCTGGGCAGCCTGAGCTCATTGTCCCGCTTCCTTAAGATTTGACGGGCGCCCGCCGGCTTTCCGCCCCTCAGGGTGCCGGCGAGGATTTCCTCCCACAATCTCCAACGACCCCTTGAACGAATCCGCGGGAGGGCCTCGGCGCCCGGCCGCCGTTTTGTTGACACCTCGGCGGAGTTGACCTAAAATTTTCTCTACATGAGCACGCTGGGACAGGAATTGAATCGAGAGCGCGAGGCGCGCGGCATCCCCCTTCAAGAAATCGCCCGCCAGACGAAGATCAACATTCAGTACCTCCTCGCCCTCGAACAGGACCGGCTGGACCTCCTGCCCGGAGAATTTTTCATCAAGGGAACAATCCGGGCTTATGCCAAGTGCATCGGCCTTGACGAAAATCAGGCGATCAACATCTATCTTCGCCAGGCGCCACGCCCTTCCCCGGCCAAGATCCGGCCGCGGAGGGAGACGTCCCCAAGAATGTCGGCCGCCCGTTGGAAAAAGCTGGCGCTCCTTCTTCTTCCTCCATTGATCCTGGCGGCCGTCCTGGTCTTCTTCCGGCCCTGGCTCCTCAACATCCGTCCGGCGCCCGCAAACTCCTCCCCGCCGGCTGCCGAAACGGCGGCCAAGTCCGAAGCCCGGGCTCCGGCCGGACCGGCGGAGGCTCAAGAGCGGCCGGAGGCCGGAGACGCCGACGGCCTGGTTTTCCACCTGACGTTCAACGACGAAGTCTGGATCCGCATCCGGCCCGATTCCGGCCCCGCCGAGGAGGGTCTGATGCAGGCCGGCGACCGGAAGTCCTTCTCGGCCGAAGAGAGGATCGTGATGCGGCTCGGCCGGCCGGACCAGGTGAACATGACCATCAACGGCCTCAAAGCCAAGCCCTTCCCGGCCTCGGCCGCGGCCCAAACCTATGAAATCAACAAAGACAATTACCGGAACTACCTGGCCGAGTGACCGCCGGGGCCGCGGATCCCGCCAATGAATCCGGCGAACGACGGGAAGAGAAAAGGCCCGCGGGTCGTCGGGGCTCTCATCGCCTTTCTCATCGTCCTGTTTTTCGCCATCGAGTTCACAATCCGTCAGTCCCGGGGATTTGCCAGCGGATCCCTCCCCGAGGTTCTGCTGTCCACCCTCCAGGTGATCGTTCTCCTTTTGTTTCTCATCCTGTTTTTCGTCCTGGGACGAAACCTGATCCGCCTGCACATGGAACGACGGCAGCGGGTGATCGGCTCCCATTTCAAAACAAAGCTGGTCCTGTTCTTCATCGCCTTGTCCCTCATCCCCACTCTCCTCCTGTTCTTTTTCGCCAGCGATCTCATCAGCCGCAACATCGAAACCTGGTTCCGGACCCCTTTGGACGGCGTTTTGGAAGACACCAAGGTCGTCAGCGACTCCCTGTACCGCACCGCCGAAGACCTGACGCTCCATTACGCTCAACGCCTCTCCCAGGACATCAGGGCGCGGCGGCTTCTCAATCCTGCAAACAGGCCGTCGCTCCGCGAGTTCATCCGCAACAAGCTCAAAGAATACCGGCTGGATGAAATCGGCGTTTTTCTCGGCGACGAGGAGCTGTTTTCCTATCTGAATCCCGACCTTCCTCTTCAGGACTACCGGGACGTCCACCCCGATCTCGTCAAGCGGGCCTACCTGGGGGAGTCCCTTCAAAGCATCGATCGCATGGGAAACGGGCAAATGATCCGCCGCGGGGCGGCCTTCACCCTGCCCGACATCGGAAACGCCCTGGTGACCGCCGGTACGTTCCTGCCCCAGAACACCGCCGAGAAAATCGACAACATCAGCGCTTTCGTCCTGCGCTACCGCCAGCTCAAGCTCCAGAAAAACCCGGTCAAGACGTTCTACATCATCACCCTGCTGTTCATCACGCTCATCATCGTCTTCGCCGCCAGCTGGCTGGGGTTCCGGTTGGCCAAGGGAATCACGGTGCCCATCGAAAAGCTGGCCCAGGCGACGCGCGAAGTGTCGAGGGGGAACCTCGACGTGCGCGTCGAGGACCCGGCGTCGGACGAGCTGGGCATCCTCATCGAATCCTTCAACCAGATGATCTCCGACCTGAATTCCAGCCGGAGCAATGTGTCCCAAAAAACCGCGGAGCTCGAAGCGCGCAAACAATCCATCCAAACCATCCTCGACCACATCACCACCGGCGTCATCGCTCTGGACGCTGAGGGCCGCCTGACATCGGTCAACCCCAGCGCGCGCGAGATGTTGTCCCTCACGGAGAAGGACATCCTCGGGCGGACCTACACCGATGTTCTGGCCGCGCCCCGGTTCGAGGGCATCCGGGCCAGCATCGACTGGGAGAGGAAGAACCGTCACAAGATTTCCGATCGGGAAATCATTCTTGAAGATTCCGGCCAGCAGAAAACGCTGGCCCTGACCCTGACCCCCCTCCTGCAGCCGGACGGGGAGTCGGCCTCCGGAACGATTGTCGTCCTGGACGACCTGACCCAGCTCATCAAGGCCCAGAAAATCGCCGCCTGGAAAGAGGTCGCCCAGCGGGTGGCCCACGAGATCAAAAATCCCCTCACGCCGATCCAGCTGTCCGCGGAACGGATCATCAAGAACATGTCGCGCGGCGAGGCGGGTTCCTCGGGAGTCATCGAAGAAGGCGCGCGCGTCATCATCCAGGAGGCCAAGACCATCAAGGCCCTGGTGGACGAATTTTCGGATTTCGCCCGCATGCCCAAGATCCGGCCTCAGCCCGGCGACCTGCATAATGTCCTCCACCACGTCCTGCCCCTCTTCCGCGGCATCTTCGCCGAAGTGGAGTTCGACCTTCGGCTGGGACGCGACGTTCCCTCGCCCATTCCCCTCGACGCAGAACAGATGAAGCGCGTGTTCATCAATCTCCTGGACAACGCCATCGACGCCATGAACAAGGCGGGGCGGATTGCGATCGCCACTTCGTTCGATGCGGCCGCCGGACGCGTGAGGATCGAGGTCGCCGATTCGGGGCCAGGCATCTCCAAGGACATCCGGGACAAGATCTTCCTGCCCTACACCTCCACCAAGAAAAAAGGCCGCGGCCTGGGTTTGGCCATCGTGGACCAGGTCGTCCGGGAGCATAACGGCACCATCGACGTCCGGAGCAACCATCCCACGGGCGCCAAATTCATCATTGAGCTACCGACATGAACCGAGCGAAAATCCTGATCATCGACGACGAAGACAGCATCCGATCCGCCCTCAAAGGCGTGCTCGAGGACGAGGGCTTTGAGGCCGCCCTGGCCGAGACGGGAGAAGAGGGGCTTCGTCTTCTCGGCCGGCAGAACTTCGACCTGATCCTGCTCGACATCTGGCTTCCGGGTCTCGGCGGTCTGGACGTCCTGCGCCAGGTCATGGCTCTCGACGACCGCCCCCAGGTGGTCATGATCTCCGGGCACGGAACGGTCGAAACCGCAGTCCAGGCGACCAAGCTGGGCGCCTATGATTTCCTGGAGAAGCCGCTGACCCTGGAGAAGGTCATCCTGACCGTCAAGAACGCCCTGAAGCAATCCCGGCTCGAGGAGGAAAACATCCAGCTCCAGGCCAAGCTCGCCAGGCGATATGAGCTTCTGGGCGACAGCCCGGCCCTCCGCAAGCTGCGGCAGGACATGGAGAAAGCCGCGCCCTCAAACGGTCGCATCCTCATCACCGGAGAAACCGGCACGGGCAAGGAGCTCGTGGCCCGTCTCATCCACGGCCGGAGCGGACGACGCGACAAACGGTTCGTGGAGTTCAACTGCGCCGCCGTCCCGCCGGACATGATGGAGGGCGACCTGTTCGGAACGGTCGGCGGAGAGTCCCCTCCGGCCGGCCGGGCGAAAAAAGGCAAGCTCGCGGCCGCCGACAGGGGGACGATTTATTTCGACGAGGTCGGCGACATGAGCCCCTCCGTCCAGGCCCGGCTCGTCCGCGTCATCGAGGACCAGGCCTTCCTCCCTCCCGGCTCCTCCGAACCCGTCGGCGTCGACGTCCGGATCATCGCCGCCTCCAGCAAAAACCTCAAGGAGAAGATCGCCCGGGGCGCTTTCCGTGAAGACCTCTTCTTCAAGCTGAACGTCATCCCCCTGAACATCCCTCCTTTGAGGGAACGACCCGAAGACATCCCGGTTCTGATCGAGCATTTCCTGGCCCGCTTCGCGGCCGACTACGGCCGGAAGCCCAAGGTCATGACCGCCGAGGCTCTCCGGGCCTTCCAGAATTACTCGTGGCCGGGCAACGTCAGCGAGCTGATGAACGTGCTGGAACGCTTCATCATTATGGTCGAAGAGCCCGAGATCCGCACCGAGCACCTGTCCCTGCTCGTCGAGGCCAGGGAGGTCGACACAGGGGCCGAGCCCGGCTCCTGGCCTTCCTTGGCTTTGGCCCGGGACCGGTTTGAAAAGCGGTTCATCCACCAGACCCTGGTGACAAGCGAGTGGGATCTCACCCGGGCCGCCGCCCGGCTGCGGGTGCCGGTCGAAACGCTGCTGAAACGGATGGCCGAGCTGGACATCTCGCTCACCAATTGACCCGAGAACCGGAAGCGGAACCGAAATGCCCCGCGACCAGACCGAAGCCGTCGTCCTCAGGAGCGCGGCATTCGCCGACCAGGACAAAATCGTCACCTTCTTCTCCCGGGACAAGGGGCTAGTCCGCGGCGTGGCCAAGGGCGCCCGAAAATTCGGCAACCGTTTCGGCAGCCTCCTCGAGCCGCTGACTTTCGTCACGGTTTTCTACTACGAAAAGGAACGCCGGGACCTGGTGACGGTTTCGGGCTGCGACCTGATCGAGTCGTTCTTCGAAACCCAGAAAGACCCGGCCGCGGCGGCCACGCTGGCCTATTTCGCCGAACTCATCGAGGAGTTTTTCCCCGCCCGGTCCCGCGAGGACCTCGTTTTCCGCCTTTTGCTGGCCACCCTGCGGGCGTTGAAAGCAGGCGGAAACAGGGCCCTGCTGGCCCGATATTTCGAAGCCTGGTTTCTTCGGATCAACGGCCTCCTGCCCGATGTGCGCAAATGCCGCCGCTGCCGCCGGCCGCTCGACGGCGGGGGATTTCTGTCCGGGAAAAAGGACGGCCTTCTCTGCACGGACTGCGCCGATTACCGAAAAGACGCCGCGGGGCCGGAGCTCGGGCGCTTTCTGGACTGGGCGCTCAAAAACCCTCCGCCCGCGGCGGAGAATCCGGCACTTTGCTCGCAGGATGAGCTCCGCGCCGTAGGCAGAGTTCTTCAGGGAATCATCACGTTCCATCTCGAGCGCGAGCCGAAGACGCTCCGTTGCCTGCGGGAGTGAAGGATGGCGGAACGACGCACCGACTTTCCCGCCGCGCACCGGATTCTTTATCCCCAAAAAGCCAATAAAAAAGGAGAATGCCCATGAAAAAAACGTATCGGCGTTGGACGACAGCCGCCGTCCTGGCGGGAGTGATCCTCATTCCTCTTGCCGCTCTCGCCCAGCGGACGGGGTATTCACGTGAGGAATTCGAACGCCGGCGCAATGCGCTGGCCGCCGGAGTCAAGGAGGGGATGATCGTCCTGTTCGGCGAACCTCTTCCCCACCCCGGATCGGCTTTCCGCCAGGACAACGACTTCTATTACCTCAGCGGCCTGGAGGATGAAAACGCCATCCTGGTCATCGCCGCCCCCACGGCCGAGACGACTCTCTTTCTGCCCCGCCAGACTCCGCGGGAGATGATGTACGAGGGAGCGAATCTTTTGGCCGACGAGCGGCGGTTCGCCGCTTCCGGCCTGGCGGCCGTTTACGACCTTTCCTTTTTCGATGAGTTCGTGGCCCGCAACCGCAGCCGGTTCGCGGTCACCTGGTTTCGTCTTCAGCCGCGCGACACTCTGGACACGGACCGGGGCGAGACGCTGCTGTTCGAAGCCCGAAAGAACCGCAATCCTTACAACGACCTGCCGTCTCTGGACAGCCATCGCCTGAAAAAATTCCTCGAGCGCCATCCCTCCTTCGACGTCCGCGATGTGACGCCCCACATCGACGCCCTGCGGCTCATCAAGAGCCGGGAGGAAATCGAAATCCTGAGGAGGAACGGCCGGCTGTCCGCGGAAGCCGTAAAGCGGGCCATGCTGGCTTCAGGTCCGGGCGTTTACGAATACGAAGTCGAGGCCGCGGCCCTGCACTGGATCGCCAAACACGGCGCCCGGGGACCGGCGTATCCGCCCATCGTCGGGTCCGGACCGAATTCCTGCATCCTTCACTACGCGCGCAACGACCGAAAGGCCGAAGCCGGCGACCTGCTGCTCATGGATTTCGGGGCGACCCTCGATTACCTGTGCATGGACATCACCCGGACCTGGCCCGTATCGGGGCGGTTCACTCCCGAACAGCGGGAAGCCTATGAGATCGTCCTCCTCGTTCTCAACGCCTGCCTGGAAGCCTACCGCCCCGGCGTCACCGACGCCCAGGTGAAGGACCATGTCGACCGGGTCCTGAATGCGCGCGGCGTGGACGGCCGGGGCCTGACCGGCGGGATCGGCCATTACGTCGGATTGTGCGTCCACGACGTGGGGCCGCGGGGACTTCCCCTTCAGGAAGGCATGGTGTTCGCCATCGAACCCGGCTTGTACGACCCGCAAAAGAATTTGGGCATCCGCATCGAGGAGACCGTTCTCATCACCCGGGACGGATGCGAGGTCCTTTCGGCCGACGTCCCCAAGGAGGTCGAGGACATCGAGAAGCTTCTGGCGCGGAGAAAATAGAGTCTCCGTCGACCGGCCTGTCTCCGGGACTGCTGTTCGGCTGGCGGACGATGCCGTTGGCGATGCCCGCCGTGCCGACCGCCGCACATCGCGGTCCGGGAGTTTCCGTCCGAAAATTTGATGCTGTTTCCGGCTTCTTTGATGAAGTAAACCGGCCGCCACTCCGCCGGTCCGAAAATCGTTCCCTGGGGCTGAGGATCGTCCCAGGTGTTGCCCACGGCGGAGATCTGCCCCCGGTTCGGGCTCCGGGCGTCATCGATGCCGTACCGCGCCTGAAGCAAGCGTGGAATCGTTCCGGAGAATCACCCCCGCCCGCCTTCCTCCCCGGATGGTCAGGCTTTCGACCCGGCTTTGAGCGGCATCCTCAAAGACAAAATCCGCGCCCGTTCCGTCGACGGTCACTTGGCCGGCGTCGACGCCCCGGAGCGTGACTCCCTCGCGGAGGAGGAGCGGAAAGCTCTCCCCCAAAGCGGCATCGTACACTCCGGGATTGACGATGACGGTCATTCCCGAGGAGCTGTTCTGCAGGGCCGCGCCGATCGTCCGGAAAGGATTGGAGGACGAGCCGTCTCCCGAGCCGTCGTTTCCGTTGACCGCGTCGGCGTAAAGCTCGGTTTCGGCGGGCGCCGGCGGAACGGGAGGGACGACGGGCTGAGCGGGCGTTTCCATTGTGCAGGCCGATGAGAGGAAGGCCGGAACGAAAAGCAGGGCGGCCAGCAAAAACCGCCGATGCTTAAGACCTCGATCGGACAGGCTCAAGAGTCTCTTTCTTTCGGAGCCGTCGGGGGGGCGCTCGCGGATCGTTGAGGAATGGTGGAGCTGACCGGGATCGAACCGGCGACCTCTTGACTGCCAGTCAAGCACTCTCCCAACTGAGCTACAGCCCCACCGAGAGGCGGGAGCATGATACCGGAAGAGACGCCGAAGGTCAACCGCCGGACGCGCGGGCGGCGTCCCTCATGGCCTTTTCAACCGCGGCTCATTCCAGTTCCCGGACTTTCTGGGCGGCCTGCTGGCTGAAGGCCCCCTCGATATAGTCATCGCGCACGGTCTTATAAAGCTCCAGCGCTTCCGAATTCTGGCCTTTTTTCTCCAGAGCTTCGGCGAGACGGAAGAGAACGACGTCCAGGACGTA
The DNA here is from genome assembly GCA_016933515.1 of Candidatus Aminicenantota bacterium. Lineage (GTDB taxonomy): Bacteria > Acidobacteriota > Aminicenantia > Aminicenantales > JAFGAV01 > JAFGAV01. Next base: position 56,984 of record JAFGAV010000084.1, on the reverse strand, counting down.
ATCCCGGGGATTCTCGGCTTGAAGGGATCTGTAGATCTCGATCGCCTGGTCGTAATCCCCGCGGCGGTAGCTAATCTGCCCCAGGATGTCGCGGACTCGGTAGTGCAGAAAATCCTTGGGCCCTTCGGCCGCGGGGGAAAGGACCGCTTCCGCCTTATCCAAATCACCTTTCTCGATCCAGTGCCCGGCCAAAAGCACCGCGGCCAGACGACCGGTCCGGCCTTTCGCGGTCCACGCCTCAAGACGGGCGACGCTTTCCGGATTCTTGTCGATGTCCCGGAAGAGCTCCAGGATTTCGGTCTCGATCCGGCCCCGTCTTTCCAAAGCCCGATCCTGAAGAAACCGGACGCCGAGGAAGATCAACACCCCCGCCGCGGCGATTCCGGCGACGGCGATGATCCACATCTTGTAGGCGTCCAGGAAACGGTAAATTCTTTGAAGCCCGGAGGCGAATTCATCTTCCTTGAGGTGTTTTCTCTCCGTTCTCTTCATGTCCGGCTCCTTGCCACATCGAAAATCCGTTCTTTTCGGGACGATCGAACGGGCCGGGCGGGAATGTATCACAAACATCGGCCGAAGCCAATGGACGGCCACGCCCGGCGCCGCGGCGCTCGTTCAGGAAATCCACCATGCGCTGCAGGTCGTCCGCCCGCAAATGCTTGCCGAAATGCCCCTTGTCCGGATTGACCGGATAATGTTCCAGGCTGGTGTGGACGACGAAGAGCTCCCGGACGTTTTCAGAGAACGCCCGCAGGGCGTAATCGTAGCGGATCGTCGCATCCTCGGGATTCAGGATCAGGACATGAGGGTGGTCTTGAAAACACATCTCGTGACGGCGGCGGAGAATGATCCGGCTCACGGCGAAGAACGTCCGCCCATCCATGTGGTCCAGGATGATTTGGACTCTTTCCGGAGGGTAGGAGCTGTACCAGAAAGCGAACCTCCGGAGCAGACGCGTGCGCCACATCCGGGCGGAAAGCCCGAAGGCGTCGAAAACGCTCACCAACAGGACGTAGAACAGTTTTTTCTTGCGCGTAAGGTTCAGGGATTTCCCGCCCAGAAAGGGGAAAATGGCCACCACGCCTTTGCATCTCTGATCCCGGCGCAGACGGCTGACGATCGTGTAGCCGAAGGAAATGCCCGCCAGGATGTAATGCTCGAGGCCGAGGCGATCGATCGTGTCCTCCACGTAGCGGCAGAAACTCTCCAGGCTGACGTCTTCCACGGGCGGCGCGGCCAGGGAGAAACCCGGCAGGTCGATGAAGTGGACGTGGAAATGATCATTGAGATAATCGACCAGGCCCTGGAGGAGAACGCTGTTGGCGTAGAAAGGATTGACCAGGACGATGTGCTCTTTTCCCCGCTCCGTTTCCGCCTTCATGGTCGAGCGTTGTCCTGTCTTCGCGTCTTCTTATCACAAGGCCCGACGACCGTCAAATCCGCGGCCGGCAGGAGCGGCCTCTCCCGGCCGTCCTCTTGCCAGAGACGGCGAATTTGTTTATCATTTTGTTTTTATCCCACCTAAGGAGTCCTCAGATGAAAGCCAACATGGGAAAAACCGACAGGTTGATCCGCACGATTTCGGCCGTCGTGATCGCCGTTCTGATCTGGACCGAAATCCTCCATGGAACACTGGCCTGGATTTTCGGCGCGCTGGGAGTCGTTTTTCTCGTCACCAGCCTGATCCGTTTCTGCCCCCTCTACGTGCCTTTCAAATTCTCGACGATCCGAAAACCGAAAGCGTAATTCCCTGAACATCTACGCGACCATGCTCGACGGCGTCGGCCGGACGCCTCTTCTGCGCCTGGAACGTCTCGGCCGCGGCCTCTCGGCCGCATTGTTCGCTAAAATCGAATTTCTCAACCCTATGGGCAGCGTCAAGGACCGCATCGCCAAGTACATGATCGAGAAAGCCGAGAGCGAGGGCCGTCTGAAGCCCGGCGACACGATCGTCGACAACTCTTCGGGCAACACCGCCCTGGGTCTGGCCATGGTCGGCGCCGTCAAGGGCTACAAAATCAAGATGGTCGTCCGGGACAGCCTCAGCCCGGAAAAGATCAAGTTCCTCAGAGCCCTGGGGGTCGAGCTCGTGTTCGTCGACCACACCCTCCCCCCCGAATCTCCCGACTCCTACAACAACATCACGCCCCGCGTCGCCCGCGAAACGCCCGGCGGCTACTACCTCGACCAGCACAACAACAGAGACAACAATGAATGCCATTACCGGACGACCGGCCCGGAAATCTGGGAACAGATGGAGGGTCGGATCGATTTCTTCGTGGCCGGGGTGGGGACGGGCGGAACTCTGTGCGGCGCGGCGAAGTACCTCAAGGAAAAAGATCCGCGAATCCGCGTCGTGGGAGTCGATCCCGTGGGATCGATCTTTTACGACTACTTCTATTCCCGCCGGCTCATCAAGCCTTCCCCCTATCTCCTGGAAGGCCTGGGGGACGAATTCCTCATCGGCTGCGTGGACTTCAGCGTCATGGACGACATGATCCGGGTCGCCGATCGGAACTCGTTCGCCATGACGCGGCATCTGGTCCGGACGGAAGGAGTGCTGGCCGGCGGATCGAGCGGCGCGGCGGCCTGGGCCGTGCTCGAACTGGCGAAAACACTGGACCGTCCGGCCCGCATCGTTACCATCTTCCCCGATTCGGCCGGACGCTATCTGAGCACGATCTTCAACGACGACTGGCTGCGGGAAAAGAACATCGTGCTTTGATCCTCCTCCCTCGAACGTCCGTTCCTTCTCAGCGTCCGGTGAGGGTGCTGGCCGGATCGAGGCCGGACGCCCGGCGGGAAGGAGGGAAAGCCCCGGCGACGCAAAACAAGACCGCGATGAGGATGCCTCCGACCGGCATCCACCACGGATAGCCGAAAAAGCGATCGGGCTTGAAGGGAAATTCGGGCAGGAGGCGGACGGCCAGCCAGTCGACGGCCAGGCAGGCCGCCGTTCCCAAGGCCACGCCCGCCGCGCCGCCCAGTCCGCCCACGAGCGCCGCCTCTCCCAGGAAGACAACCCGGATGTCGCGTCGCGTGGCCCCCACGGCACGCAGGAGGCCGATCTCCCGCCGTCTTTCGGAAATGATCATGAAAAAGGTATGGGCGATGTTGACCGCCGCCAGAGCGACGATGACCAGGCTGATGAGCGTGAATCCGAGGGTGACGAGCGTCACGACGAAACCGACGCTTTCGGCCATGCGCTGCTGGCCGGTGTCGATCCCGAAACCCAGGGCCCGTACCGCCTCCTGGATCGAGGTCAAACGGGCCGAGGATTCCGCCTCCAGGACGGCCATGTCGTACGCATCGGCGGCCCGCTCTCCCCGCAGGGCGCGATTGAGCTTCCGCACCGTCTCCAACGGCATGGAGATCCCGCCCAGCAGGGCATGATGGCTCGTCCCCACCAAACGGACTTGGAGAGGAACCTTGTCGCCCCGGACCTGGGCGTCGGAGACGAACGAATCGTTGACCGTCAAGGGCAGGGCGGGAAGATAAGGGATCAGGATGTCGTTGACCGGGGGCAGGTTCCGGGTCCGGGCGAAGCCGGAGTTGTAAAGCTCGACCAGGCGCTTGGAAAGCAGAATGGGCACAGGCCGGCCGGGATCGGGGTCACGAAACTCGCCGAACACGGCGTCGTTCTCGACCAGCCGCGGGTCGAGGCCGTCGGCCATGATTTCCAGCCAGGAGTTGAAATCTCTGACGGCCACGAGCCACTCCGGCCGCACGCCGGGCATGCGGGAGATTCTCTCGATCTCCTCAGGGTCGATGCGGCTTCCGACCATGGCCATGGTGGAAGGCACGGCGAGCTTCATCCTCGGATAGACGGCCGCGACGCCCGGAATCCGGGAGAATTCCCCGAGGGCCGCCGCATCGATGACCCGGCCGCTCGCGGCGTCGTCGAACTGCATCATGCGCGGCACGACCCGGATGCGGTTGGCCTCCAGGGGAAAGATCTCCGTGGAAACCACGCGTTGAATGCCGCTGCCCAAGCCGATGAAAAAGACGAAGCTCGAGATGCCGACCACGATGCCGACGACGGCGAAAACGAAATTCCTCCGGTTGCGGCGGAGGTCCTGGCCGACGAAACGTCCGAGGCTTGAGAAATTCATGCCTCCCTGCCCTCCACGACCCGGCCGTCCTCAAGACGCACGCCGCGCGTCGCGCGGCGAAACAAGTGGTCTTCGTGGGTGACCGCCACAACGGTGATGCCGTCCTCTGCGTTGAGGCGCTCGAAGAGGCCGATGATCTGGCCGCTCGTCCTGGTGTCGAGGTTCCCGGTGGGCTCGTCGGCCAGGATGAGGGCCGGCCGGTTGTAGAGAGCGCGGGCGATGGCCACCCTCTGCTTCTGCCCCCCCGAAAGCTGGCCCGGCAGCTGGCGCATCTTGTCCTTCAGACCGACACGGGCCAGAACCTCCTCGGCCCGCTGCCGAGAGTCCTCCTCCCGTCCGGAGAAAAAGGACGCCAGGGCCACGTTCTGCAGGGCGTCCAGATGGTCGAGGAGATGGAAATGCTGGAACACGAAACCCACCGTCCTGTTTCGGAAACGGCTGAGCGCCTTGTCGTTGAGCGCCCGGAGGTCCCGGCCGGCCACGACAGCCCGGCCGGCGTAGGACGTGTCCAATCCGCCGATGATGTTGAGCAGGGTGGTCTTTCCCGATCCGGACGTTCCCACGACCTTGACGAACGCTCCGGCCCCGATATCCAGGGTGACGTCCCGCAGGGCGTGAGTCGCGCCGCCGCCGGACCCATAGACCCGGCTGACGTTTTCCAACCGCACGACCGCGGAGGCGATTTTCGATTTCCGGACCCGGCTGGACACAACGCCCATAGCCGAAAGCATACCATAAGAGGGCGGAAAGACGACACGGTTTGACAGGGCAAAAAATTCCGTCGATCGCTTCGTCCGAGCGGCGGGCGACGCTCGGCTGTTGTCTTTCCACCAAAGCGCCCGCAACCCCTCGCTCCTCCGGAGAATCAGGCGGGAGGCGGAGATCGTCCACATCCAATCCCTGTCCTCCCGGAAACAATCGGACTGTGGTAAACTGTCCGAAAACACGGAGGATCTTCCATGGCTCTCGAAAAAGACGCAATCCTGAAAATCTTCAAGGAAACAGGCGCCCTTTTGGAAGGCCACTTCATCCTGACCTCGGGTCTGCACAGCGGGACTTACTTCCAGTGCGCCAGAGTGTTCCAGCACCCTCACCACGCCGAATCCCTGGCTCGGGAGATCGCTGATCATTTTAAGGGAGAGAACATCGATGTCGTCGTCTCGCCCGCCGTCGGGGGCATCGTCTTCGGCCAGGAAGTGGCCCGCCTCCTTCCCGCCCGGGCGATTTTCACCGAGCGGGTCGAGGGACGGATGGTCTTGCGCCGAGGATTCGAGCTTTCGGCGGGAGAGCGCGTTCTCGTGGCCGAGGACGTAACGACGACCGGCGGCTCGGTCTCGGAAGTCATCGGGGTCGCCCGGGAAGCGGGGGCCGTGGTTGTGGCCGTCACGGCCGTCGTGGACAGGAGTTCCGGACGCGCCCTCTTCGACGTTCCCTATTTTTCGCTCATTCAGATGGACATCGTGAACTATGACCCCTCCGATTGTCCTCTCTGTCGGGCGGGAAGCGTCGCGGTCAAGCCCGGCAGCCGCAGCCTGAAATCCTGACCGTCAAGTTTTTCTGTACTTTTTCCCCCAGGGCGCCTGTTGGTGGTATTGGTAATCGGCCAAGGCCCGGCGCATCGTCTCGGACGCGAGCCGGGCGCAGTGAAGGTGCGATTCGGGAAGGCCGCCCACGATCCGCAGGATTTCGGAAGTGCTGACCGTCGCCAAGGCTTCGACGAACGTCTTGCCCGCGGCCAACTCCGTGACCACGCTGCCGCAGATGATCGTCGGTCCGCAGCCGTCGGTCTGAAATCCGCATTCGAGGATCCGGCCGTCCCGGACCCGAAGGAACATCTCCATGGTGTCCCCGCAGGACCCTTGCACCCGGGCATACCCGTCCGGGTCTTCAAGACTCCGAAAATTCCGCGGGTGCATCCAATGATCGATGGCCACGGGGCTGTAGGTCCGGCGCAGATCCTCCAGGATTTGCTCCTGGAGCTCGCGTTGAAACCGTTCGACTTCGTCTCTTTCGTCCATGACCGTATTCCCGATCCGGAAACTCCCGTCCGGCGCGGTGAAAGCGTGGAGGCCCTGGCCGGACTCGAACCGGCGACAAACGGATTAGGAATCCGTTGCTCTATCCGCCTGAGCTACAGGGCCGCCTGGGGAACGGCGGACGCTTTCGCCCGCCCGGCGATCGGCCTCACTATAGCAAAGGAGGAGCCGAAACCGCAAGAGAACAGGGCCTCTCCCGAGATCGACAGACTCCCGTCCTCAAAAGCCGCAAACTCCGCAGCCGTCGGATCCGCGCCGGGGTGCGATGCCCTTCCCCGCTCCCTGCGGATCCTCGGAGGATGCGCTCAGATCCGCAGCTTCAATCCCTCGCGCGCAGCCTGGGTGCGCGGAAAACGTCGCCGCGCGCGGCGGACGATCCCGCCCACCGCGCGGTCGTCATGGTCGGGATTGTGATGGGAAAGAAGAAGGTTCTTGACTCCGGCCGCCTCGGCCAGCTTCACTCCCGCTTCCCAGGTGCTGTGGCCCCAACCGCGACGGCCGTCTTCGTATTCCTCGGGCGTGTACGTGGAATCGCATACGAAGTGCTCCGCGCCGCGGCTGAATCCGATCAGCGCCTCGTCAGCTCCCTTGAGGGGGTGCTCGGTGTCCGTGGCGAAGACGATGGACCCGTGCCGGCCGTCCAGGCGGTAGGCCACCGAGCCCTGAGGATGCGTGAGGGGCTGATAGGAGACATCCACGCCTCCCAGATGCATCCGGCCCGCCGGAAGGGTTTTGAAACGTCTCCTGGAGCGAAGCTCGGAAAACTCAAGGGGAAACAGCCGGCGGCTCATGAGAGACGCGAGCAGCCGTTCGGTTTCTTCAGGCTCCTCGTCGGCGTAAAACGTCACCACGGTCCTGTCGGAATAAAGCGGCTCGAAAAACGGCAGCCCCCAGACATGATCCAGATGGAAATGCGTCAAGAGCAGATGAATCTCGAGGCGCTCCGTACGGGAGCTTTCCTTGAGTTTCCGGCCCAGGTTTCGAAGCCCGGTGCCGGCGTCGATGATGATCAGCTCTTCGGGGGATACGGCGAGCGACGCACAGGCCGTATTTCCTCCGCACCCCGCCGTCTTCCGCCCCGAAACCGGACAGGTTCCCCGTGTTCCCCAGAACTCAAGCTCCATTCCCTTCTCCCTTCATCCCGGCTCTCTTCTCCCCGGGCGGACGGACGGGCTTCCGACCGTCATTTGGATTTCAGCTCGAAAATCCCGTCCCAGTTTTCCGGAGGCGGAGCGGCCAGAAAGTCCCGGCAACGTCCGGCATAGACCGCGGCCAAGGAGTCTCCCTCAAGAGTTTCGAATTTCTCGAGCGCCTCGCCGAAACTCCGGGACCGGTAGGCTTCGAGCGCCGACCGGTACGTCCGCAGCCGGCCCCGAGTTTCTTCGGAAACGGCCCCCTCCTCTCCGACAAGCTCAAACACGCGAACGGGGCGCTTTCGGCCTACGACGCGGAGAATGTCCGCTTCCCGGGAAACCACGGCGTCTCCCGCCCGGGCCACGGTTTCCTCGCCGGCCAAGAGGAAAAGGCCGTAAGCCTTGCAGGCGCCCTCGAGGCGGGCCGCCAGGTTGATCGCGTCGCCCATGGCCGTGTAGTCGAAGCGGCTGCGGGAGCCCATGTTGCCCACGACCGCCTCGCCCGAATTGAGTCCGATGCGCATCGCAAGATCGCATCCGCACTTCTCTCTGAAGAACGGCCGCAGCTCCGCCAGGCGCGCCTGGCAGCGGAGCGCCGCCCGGCAGGCGCGGAGAGCGTGGTCCTCCTGCTCCAGGGGAGCGTTCCAGAAGGCGATGACCGCGTCCCCTTCGTATTTGTCCAGGGTCCCTCCCAGATCCAGGATGATGTCGGTCATCTCCGAAAGGTAGGCGTTGAGCAGGCGGACGAGCTCCTCGGGCGAAAGCTTCTCCGAAATTGAGGTGAATCCCCGCACGTCGGAGAAAAACGAGGAAACCGTCCGCCTTTCCCCCCCCAGACGCAGCCGCGAAGGATCTTCGAGGATGCCCTCAATGACCTGCGGGCTGAGGTAATGCTTGAAAACGGTCTTGAGGAACCGCCGTTGCCGTCCTTCGGTCCTGTAATTGCCTAAAGCGGCGCCGATGAAGGCCGCCAGCACGGCCAGCTGCGGCGCGGCGAGATCAAGCCACAACCCGCCTCGATATGCCGCCGCAGCGGCCGCAGCCGGCAGGCTGAGACCGAGCGCCAGAAAAAGAACAAGGTGCCACGTTTTCTGAAGAGAGGAAACCGCCGTTCCGGTCAGAAGCGAGAACAGGAGAAGAAGTCCGAGCGACATCCAAGAGGGAACGATGCGGACGAAATCGTCATGAAGGAGATTGTCGACGACCGCGGCCTGGATCTCCGTTCCGGGGCTGACCGGGCTGAGAGGCGTGGGTCTCAAATCGAGAAGTCCGGGGGCGCTCCCTCCGACGAGCACGATCTTGCCGGCGAATTCCGAGGGTTTGATCCGGGGTTCCCCTCCCTCCTCGATCACCGCCCAGGAATTGATGATCGACGCCAGCGGATAGGCGCGATACGTTCCCGTCGGCCCGTGATAATTGATGACCATTCTCCCCTCGCGGTCGAGGGGAACGTCGTCGAGACGAATCTCCCGCCCGCGGGCATGCTCGGCCAAGGCCAAGGGGAGAGCCGGCAAAACGAGGCCGCGATAGCCGAACAGAAGAGGCGCGCGCCGAAACACCCCGTCCCCGTCCGCTTCGAACCGCACGTTCCCCACGCCCCGGGCCGCATCGAACAAGACATCGAGACAAAGAGAGGCCGAAACGGAAGGAACGACGGCGCGGACGGGCGGTTTCCGGCGGTCCCATTTCCGGCCGGACAGAAGCGCGTAAGACCTTTCCACAGCCCCGCTCTCGTCTTCCCGGTCCGGGTCCTCGCGACCGAGAAAGATGGGCAAGAACACGTTTCCCGCCCGGCTCATGGCCCGGGCCAGATTCAGATCGTCCTCTTCTCCGTAGACCGAGGGCTCGGAAAGGATAAGGTCGAAGAAAACCGCCCGGGCCCCCCCGGCCCGGAGAAAATCGACGGCGGCCGAATACATTTGTCGGGGCCAAGGCCAGGAGAGGCCCTGATTCTCATAGAAGTCGAGGCTGTATTGATCGATCAGAAAAAGGGCGAGAGAAGGATCGGCTTTTTCCGGCCGGGCCAAAAGACGGACACGCGCGTCCCAGCTTTTCCATTCCAAGGATTCGAGGATCCCCGTCCGCGAAACAAGCGCCGCCGCCGTAAAAGCCAGGAGCCCGATCACCAGCCCGCGGAGGAGACGTTTCGGCAATTAGCCCTTGTAATTTCTTTTAAAGCGATTCAGACGGATGGAGTCCCGGACGGGAAGATCGCGAATCCTTTTGATCCGATTCTCCACCCTGGCCAATCGGTCCTTGGCGGCGGGATGGGTTTTGAACCAGCCCGCAGCCTGTGTTTGACCCTCTTGGGCGGCCAAACTTTTCAGAAAATCGGACAATCCGCCGGGATGATAGCCCGTGGCCAGCGCGTATTTCACCGACAACGTATCGGCCTCGTATTCGTATTTCCGGTCATAGCCGCGTTCGATCAGGCTCCCGGCGATGTCGCCCAAAACGTCCTCGAACACAATGGTCAGCCGGCTGAGCTCCTGAGGAGTGTATTTTTTGGCCGCTTCCTGGCCGAGCATTTTAAAAGCTTCGACGAGCCGGGCTTTTTTTATGGATTTCAGACCGTGCTTGGCCGCCACGTGCCCGATCTCGTGGGCCAGCACTGCGGCCAGCATCTCTTCGTCCCGGCACTGCCGAATCAGGCCTCTCGTGATGAACACAAATCCGCCCGGGGCGGCCAGGGCGTTGATTTCGGAGGTGTTGAGGACCAAAAACCTCCAGCCTCCGTAAATCTCGGGACGGTCCGAGTAGGCGGCCACGGCATTGCCCAGAAGATTGACGTAAGCGTTGAGGGCCGGGTCGTTGTAGACCTTGTAGCGCGACAGGATGAGCGCCGCCACGGAGCGTCCGATGTAGTATTCCTCTTCCTCAGTGATGTCGGCGAAAGTTTTACGGACGACGCCTGCAACCTGGCCGGCTTTCTTGATGTTGCCCTCGGTCAGAAGCTCCCGACCCTGCTCAAACAACGAACAGGATGTCAAGAGGAACGAAAAGAGGAGCGCGGCCAGGGCGAGCGCGGAAACGCGGCGGGCGGTCATTTGACGCCTCGAAATTCGCCCAGACGGCCCTGCCTGAGAAACGCCTCGAGCTGGGCCCGGCCGACGGCCATGCGGGCCATCTTGTCCACCCAGACGAAACTGATGTTCTTGTTCCGGGCCCGGTAGCTGCTCTCGACCTGTTTGTTGAATCCCTTGGCGGCCATGGCCACTTCCGTGGCCGAGGCCTGGTTTTTCGTGCTCTTGTTCCAGGCCAAAATGTCGATTTTTTTTGGCTCGACGGCGCTGACGTGGATCCATCCCACCTGCCCGCCCGGCGCCTTGACCTGGAGCCAGTCCGCCTCCCGCTTGAGCAGAAGGAGGCCGTCGCCGGTTTTGACGTTCAAAAGCGAGGAGGCGAAAAATTTCGGTCCCGAGCGCAGGGCGGACGTCCGGACCTTGACGGCATAGGTCTGGGCGGCGAAAAGCGCCGCGGCAAGAAGAACGCATCCCATAATAACGGTGATTGTGTTGCGCTTCACCCTCACCTCCTTTAGGCCGCTCGTTAGGAATCATTATTCCAAAAAATCGCGACTTTGCCAACTCCCGGAAAACGATCGGCGTCACGTCGCGGCGGAATCCTTCTTCTTTTCGGAAGGCCGAGTGCGCGCGCTTCACGCCCTCGGCGGCGGATCTTCTAGAAACGGAGATCCGCCGCCCGGGCAAGCCTTTCCCTCATGAGGCTGTTGCGCAGGACCTGCCGGTCGTTCTTGACGGCGATATGGAGCGCCTTGACCGAGCCGACGACCATGCTCAGTTTCCGGGCGCGCGTCAGGGCGGTGTAAAACAGATTTCGCTGAAGCATGATGAAGTGCTGGGTCAGGAGGGGCATGATGACCGCTTGGTATTCGCTGCCCTGGGCCTTATGAACCGAAACGGCGTAGGCCAGAACGAGAGCATCGAGGTCGTCCCTTTCATAAAGGACCTGGCGGCCGTCGAAATCAACGACCAACCTGTAGCGCTCCCGGTCCAGGCCGCAGACCAAGCCGATGTCGCCGTTGAAAACATCTTTCTCGTAATCGTTCCGGACCTGCATGACCTTGTCGCGGAGCCGAAATTCCCGCGCCCCGAGCCGCAGGCTCTCGCCCGAAGGATTGAGGCGCTTCTGCAGCTCCTCGTTCAGGCGGTCCACGCCCGCCAGGCCGCGGTACATGGGGCTGATGACCTGGATGTGGGGCGAGAGGGAAGGCAATCCGAACCGCCGGGGCACGCTGTGGCAGGCGAGGGTAAGGATGGTCCGGAACGCGCCCTCCTCGCTCTCCTGACGGAGAAAATAAAAATCGGCGTCCCGGTCGCCGCGGGCGGGATAGAGGAGGGGTTGGCCGTGGTTGACCCGATGGGCGTTGAGAACGATGAGGCTGTCCCTCTCCTGGCGGAAGATATCGTCCAGCCTCACCACGGTCAGCCGTTCCGAAGCGATGATGTCCCGCAAGAGGTTTCCCGGACCGACGGACGGAAGTTGGTCCTTATCTCCCACTAGGATGAGGCGCATTGCGGCCGGCAGGGCTCGGAGAAGGTGATAGAGGAGAACAAGGTCGACCATGGAGAATTCGTCGACCACGAGCGCCTCCCCGGCCAAGGGACGGCGGTCGTTGCGCTTGAACTCTCCCGTTTTGGGATTGAACTCGAGAAGCCGATGAATCGTTTTTGCTTCTCGCCCCGTCGTTTCCTGAAGACGCTTGGCCGCCCGGCCGGTGGGAGCCGCCAGGAGGAGGGGCCGTCCCCAACGGCGAAACAGCTCGGCCACGGCGTTGATGATCGTCGTCTTCCCCGTCCCCGGGCCGCCGGTGATGATCAGGACCTTCCGCCGGAAGCACTCCCGAACGGCGTCGCGCTGCGCGGGCGAGTAGCTCAAACCCGCGTCCTTTTCCGCTTCGCGCAAGGCGGCTTCGACATCGAAAGCGGGAGCCAGAGGCGGCGAAGCGGACAGCTCGCCGAGAAGACGGGCGGCCTCGCTCTCGGCGCGATGAAGGAAGGGAAGATAAACGGCCCGGCCCCGGTCCGTCGTTTCCGCCACCACGTCCCCTGAAGCGCAGAGCTCCCGCAGTCCCGCGGCCGCGCGGCCGGCGTCCGCATCGAGCTCGCGCCGGCAGGATTCCTCCAAATCCGTCTGAAAACTGAAAACGTGGCCTTGCTCGGAGTCTTTTTCCAGAAGATAGAGCAGGAACGCCTTGATGCGGTCCAAAGAGCCGGGGTCGAGGCCGAGCCGCAGGGCGACTTGGTCGGCCGTCTTGAAACCGACGCCCCAAATGTCCAGGCAGAGCTGATAGGGGTTGGAACGAAGAACCTGATAGGAGCGCGGCCCGTATTGCCTGTAGATTTTCGTGGCCAGATTGGTGGAAACGCCGTGCTCTTGAAGAAAGATGATCAGGTCACGGATGTCTCGGTGCTCCGTCCATGACCGCTTGATTTCGGCCAGCTTGGCCGCTCCCAGGCCCGGGACTTCGAGCAGCCGCTCCGGCGCTTCTCCCATGACGCTCAAGGTCTCCGATCCGAAGGCCTTGAGGATGCGGCGCGCCAGGACGGGCCCGATGCCTTTGATCAAGCCCGAGGAGAGGAATTTCTCGACTCCGGAGGCTGTGGCCGGGAGCACGGGAAGGAAGGAGGTCACCTTGAATTGCCGGCCGAATTTGGCGTTGACTTCCCAGACTCCGGAGATCTTCAGCCTCTCTCCCGGAGAAAGCGGCGGAAAGGCGCCGACGATGTTCATCTCCCGGCCGTCGTCCGGAAGAAAGCGGCAGACGGTGTAGCCGTTTTCGGGGTTGTAAAAAAGGATATGATCGACCACGCCCTCCAGCGATCCGCCCCCGGGTGAGGGATCCGGTCCCGGAGGGAATGGGGGAACGGTCGTCTTCTTCATGGCCGCGGCTCGAGGAATTTCGCTCAGCCAAACGATGATATGCCATCCCCCGGAGACGGTCAACCGCCCGGTTTGACCGGCCGCGCGGGGTCATGATAATTTGAGTGCCGTGAAATTCCTGAAGGCGCTTCTCAATTCCCTGCTCTGCGGGCTCTGCTTCTGTTTCCTTCTGGCGCTTCTCGTGGACGGCCTGAACATCAACTCCCGCCTCAGCCCCTGGTTCCTGGCCGGGCTGTCCCTCGAGCTGTTCCCGATCTACGGCCTGGCGGCGACGGTTCTGTCCCTGTTGGTGTTCTTCATTACCGACTTCTTTTCCGCCAAAAGAAACAACATCTTCTTCGTTTCGCCGACGTTCCTGACTCTCGGTTTCTCCCTGGTGATTCTGACCCACCTGCTCATCTTCCAGGCGAACATCCGACACTTCCGTTCTTTCTTCGAACCTCCGGTCCTGACTCATCTGAACAGACAGAAGGCCGTTCTCCTGTCGCTCGGGCTGCTGGGGATAACAGCCGTCATCCTTTTTTATCGCCTCAAGAAAAAGCCCCTCGTGTTCTGGGCCTCCGGCGTCCTGTTCGCCGCCGGCTTGGCCGTCCTCGTCTGGCAGAGACCTCCGGCCCTTCCCTCGCATCGGGGGATCAAGACATCCGTTCTGGAAGCCCCCCGGATCGAAAGCCGACTGACTCTTCTGGGCATGGAAGGACTGAGTTTCGATTTCATCATCCCTCTGCTCGCCGAGGGCCAATTGCCCAATTTCAGCCTTCTCGTGGAAAACGGAAGCTGGGGGCGGCTGTCGGGCTTCACCCCCAACGAGAGCGAAGTCCTGGGCGCCTCTCTGGACACGGGAAAGCTGCCGGCCAAGCATCGCCGGCTTTCGGCCTTCTCCTACCGCCTGGGGAGTCATCCCCAACGGCTGGATGTCATCCCCCGGTTCCTCTTTTTCAGCCAGCTCTCCAAACTGGGTTTCCTGAAATCCGCCCCGGCCGAGCCTTCCCTCCGGCTCACCGACCTGTGGCGCATCTTCTCCGACTGCGGCCTGTCCGTCCTGCGGCGCGACCGTTTCTCGGAGGCCGGAACGGCATCCGCCGGCCAAAAGGCCGAGACGGCTTTTTCCCTCCTATTCCCCGACATGAGATACGAGACCTCTCCCCTCTTCACCCCCGCCCGCCAGTCCTTTTTTCGGGATTCGCTGTTCGAGGAGGAAGTCAATCAGGAACGCCAGCGCCTTCAGCCTCAGGTCTTTTCCCTCACGCTTTCCGGCTTGAACACCGTGGAGAAATACTTTTATCAATACAGCTTTCCGGACCTTTACAGCGGCGTGGACGCCGCCGAAGCGGCCAGGTTCGGCTCGGTCATCGAAAAATATTACCGCTTCTACGACCGCATCATCGGCCGGTATCTGACTTCCCTCAAGGAGGACGAAACGCTCATCGTCTATTCCCCTCACGGCATCGAACCCCTTCCCTTTTGGAAAAGACTCCTGGGCTGGGTTTCGGGCCGGCCCGGCGTTTCGGCCGCCCATGAACAGGCGCCGGACGGCGTGATCTTTTTCTACGGCCAGAAAATCGCCCGGGCAAGGAACATCGAGGGTTTTCGGGTGATCGATCTCGCGCCGACGCTCCTCTACTTTTTGGGGCTCCCTGTCGGCCGGGACATGGACGGCATCGCGCGCAGCCAGGTTTTCGTCAAGGAGTTCACGGCCGAGAACCCGATCTTCACCATCTCCTCCTACGAAGACATCCGCATCAAGGCTCCGGAACCCTAGGAGATTCCGGCCCGGCCCCTAGCGGATGACTTTCAAGAGACGCTTGATCCGGCCCTCCCTGACGAGGACGAGAATCTCCTTGAACAGATTCGTCTTGACGCCCGAGGCGCCGGCCTCGAAGGCGGAGCTCTCGGCTTGATACGAGAAATAAATGATCCACGGGCGGCCCTTGATGTTCGCCCGGGGAAGAAAACTCCAGACCCGGCTGTCGGCGCTGTTGTCCCTATTGTCCCCCATGACGAAGAGATGCCCGGCGGGGACGGTCTCGGGCCCGTAGTTGTCTCCGTCCATGACGTATTCGGGATAGATGTGAACCTTGTATGTGTCTTCGTCGAGCGGCCGGCCGTCGATCAGGACCTGCTTGTCGCGGATATGGACGGTTTCTCCCGGCAGGCCGATGACTCTCTTCACGAAATCCTTGCTCAGGTCCGGCGGAGACTTGAAGACGACGATGTCCCCGCGGCGGATTTCGCGCCGCGGGAGAATGTCCTCTTCCAGCGGGCATGCGGTCGAGGCGTGGACGAACTTGTTCACCAGGAGGAAATCCCCCACCAGGAGCGTCGGCTCCATCGAGCCCGTGGGGATCTGAAAGGCCTGGACGATGAAGGTCATGACGAAAAACACGAACACCGCCGTCTCCACAACGAGCTCGAACATTTCCCGGAAAACATTTTTAGCTTTGGCCCGATCCTTTTTCTGCTGTTTCTCGAAGACGGCGGTCAGGATGACGCCCCGGACGACATAGAGCACAATGCCCACCAGCAGGGCGTTCAGGGCTTTGGTTACCGGGAAGAACAGGGCAACGGCCGCCACGGCCAGAAGGGATAGGATGCGGACCAAACGGTAGGTCTTCACGGGCGATCACCTCGATTCGGATTTCTCATGAACAGGAAGGGCTACTATATTAAAAACGGATGATTTCATCAATAGCCGGCGGAAGAGGCGGCTGACTGCCGTTCCGATTCTGCCGCTCCTCAAACCGTTCAAGCGGCTTAAGACCGGTTGCGGCTGAAGAACCGCCGGGGATTGATGTCGAAGGCGATCCCTTTTGGGAGTGCGGCCGCATGAGGCCGATCTGGACTCGTCGCCGCGGCCAAGACGAATGCGGCGGCGCGTCTTCAGCGGACAACGCAGAGCAGCCGGCCCCAGCGGGCCTTGGGGAGGAAGCTCACCAGGCGCTTGAGACGGTCGCCGAGGCCTGTCTTCAAGTGCGCGTCCGCTTCGGCGCGATAGGAAAAATAAACGATCCACGGAACGCCCTTGACGCATTCCCGGGGAAGGAAGCCCCACGCCCGGCTGTCGGCGCTGTTGTCGCGGTTGTCGCCCATGACGAACAGATGGCCGCGCGGCACGGTCCGAGGCCCGAAGTCGTCGTTTTCAAGGCGCAGCGCGCCGTAAAGATGGACTTTATAGGGCTCCGCGAGGGGGCGGCCGTCGATCCGAACCTCTTTTCCCCGGATTTCGACCTCCTCGCCCTCCAGGGCGACGATCCGCTTGACGTAGTCCTGGCCCAGGTTTTCGGAGGGAGCCTTGAACACCACCATGTCCCCCCGGCGGAGATTTCGTTTGGGAAGAACGGCTCTTTCGAACGCCGAGGACCCTCCGGCGGCGATCATTTTGTTGACCAGCACGAAGTCCCCGACGAGAAGCGTCGGCTCCATGGAGGGCGTGGGGATGCCGAACGACTGGACGACGAACGTCAGGACGAAAAAGACGAAAACCGCCGTCTCGACCAGGAGCTCGAACGTCTCGCGCAGCCCGCTTTTCGTCCGCGGTTTCCCGTTTTTATTATTGCTCAAATCGAGTGACCTCTTCCCGTCAGATAGAATAGCGTTTTCTCTTTCTCATAACAACGGCCTCCGCCCGCGAGTTGCCCGAATGCCGATCACACCTTCTGAACGGCAAGAAAAGGCCCGAGGCGTTATGCGCCGTTCCGCTTCCGCATCGATGGGAACCGCGCCGGGCGCGGAGGACTTTTCCCTTGTCCGCCCCCCGCTTGACAGCCCGCACACATCGGGCTTTACTTAGCCTATGAATTTCACGCTCTTCGGCTATCCCAGGACGGGCAAAACGACGCTCTTCAACCTCCTGACCGGCGCTCGTCTCGAAGTTCATGCCTACGAAGAGGGGAAAAAAGAGCCCGTTCTGCGCACTTGCCGCATCCCCGACGATCGTCTCGACCGGCTGGGAGAGCTCTATAAAGAAAAAAAGAAGGTGGCTGCCGCCCTCGACCTCGTCGACCTCGCCGGGATCTCGGCCGGCGAGGTCAAGACGAGCGCCCTCCTGTCCTTGTTGCGCAAAGCCGACGGCCTGGTCCATGTCGTCCGGGCTTTCGAGGACGAGGCGGCGGCTCCTTCCCGGCCGGTCGATCCCGCAGGGGACATACGCGTCATGGAGGAGGAGCTGGCCGTGGCCGACTTTCTGTCGCTTCAGTCGCGTTGGGAAAAACTCGACAAAGATCTCAGGAAATCGAAATCCCCCGAGGGAGAGAAGGAAAAAGCGCTCCTCGAGAAGCTCCGCGCCGCGGTCGAAGGCGGGGCGGGGCTGCGGGACGTCGAGCTGACGGCGGCCGAGGAAAAGCTCATCCGGAGCTTCGCCTTTCTGAGCCGCAAGCCTCTATTGCACGCCCTCAACGCCCCGGACAAGGATGCGGCCCGGCTCGACGATCCCGACGGCCTCTACGGGCTGGCCCCCCACCGGGGGGACGTCCTGGCCTTTTGCGGGCGCGCGGAGAGCGAGATCGCGGAGCTTGAGCCGAGCGAGGCGGAGGCCTTTCGGGACGCCTTCGGCATCCGGCGGACGATCCGGGACCGGTTTTTCGAGGCTGCGCCCCGCTTGCTGGACATCGTGTTTTTCTTCACCATCGGCAAGGACGAGGTCCGCGCCTGGCCGGTCCGGTCGGGCTCGACGGCTCAGGCCGCATCGGGGGTCATCCATACCGACATCGAGCGGGGCTTCATCCGCGCCGAAGTCGTCCCCGGCCCGGAGCTGTTCCGGCTGGGCTCGATGCCGGCCGCCAAGGAGAAGGGCGCCCTCAGGCTGGAAGGGAAGGAATACGTCGTTCAGGACGGAGACGTGATCCACTTCCGTTTCGCACCATGAAAACGACGTTCTCCGTCCTTTCCCGAGACCCCGGCTCCAGGGCCAGGACCGGCCTGCTTCGCACGGCCCACGGCCGCGTGCGCACCCCGGCGTTCGGACCCGTGGCCAGCCAGGGAGCGGTGAAAGCCCTGACCCACAAACAGCTACGGGAACTGGGCGCCGAGATCCTCCTGGTCAACGCCTATCATCTGTCGCTTCGTCCGGGCGCCGAGGAGGTCGCCCGTCTCGGCGGCATCCACCGCTTCATCTCCTGGAACAGGCCCCTCCTGTCCGACAGCGGGGGCTTTCAAGTCTACAGCCTCACCCCGCCGCCGCGGATCAAGGACGAAGGCGTTTTTTTTTCCTCCCACCTGGACGGAACCAAGATTTTCCTCAGGCCCGAGGACGCGGTGGACATCCAGGTCAAGCTCGGCGCGGACATCATCATGCCCCTCGATTGCTTTCCCGCCTACCCCGCTCCCGAAGAGAAGTTGAGGGAGGCGGTCCGGCGGACCTCTCTGTGGGCCGGGCGCTGCCGGGCCCGGTTCGAGGAGCACGACACCCGCCAGCAGCTGTGGGGCATCGCCCAGGGAGGAGTGGACCGGGATCTCAGACGGCGCAGCATCGACGACCTTCTCGACATCGGGTTCAGCGGCTACGCCCTGGGCGGCCTGGGCCTCGGCGAGCCCAAAACCCGGCTTCTCGACATCGTGAGTCTGTGCCTGGAACGGCTTCCCGACGACAAGCCCCGCTACCTGATGGGACTGGGCTACGTGGCCGACATCCTGGAGGCCGTGGAGCGGGGAGCGGACTTTTTCGACTGCGTCCTCCCCACCCGCAACGCCCGCAACGGCACCCTGTTCACCCGGCGGGGGACGATCGTCATCAAAAACCAAAAATACGCCCGGGACGAGCGCCCGATTGAGGACGGCTGCGCCTGCTACACCTGCCGGAACTTTTCGCGGGCCTACCTCCGCCACCTCTACGAGCGCAACGAAATCGGCTCCGCCGTTTTGAACACCATCCACAACCTTCATTTTTATCTTGACTTCTTCCGGGAAATGCGGCAGAGTATTGACTCTTTTTCCTTTAAAGAATTTAAGAGGAATTTCATTTCACGGAAGGAAGAATCGTTATGACGCTTTTCAACCTGCTCGCTCTCCAATCCCAGCCCGCGGCCTCACCCACGCCTGCGGCCCCGACCCCGGGAGGCGCGACGGGCGGGTCCTCGCTGATGATGTTCGTCATGATGTTCGGGATTTTCATCATCTTCTACCTCCTCCTGATCATGCCCGCCCGAAAAAAACAGAAGAAACACATGGAGATGGTGGGAAATCTCAAGCCCGGCGATCGCATCGTCACTACGGGAGGCATCTTCGGCACGGTCATGGGCTTCAAGAGCGCCGACAAGCTCGAAGTCAAGATCTCCTCGAACACCGTCATTCAAATCACGAAAAGCGCTGTGGGCGTCATTCTGCCCAAGACGGAAAAGGCCGACTGATCCCGGCGGCCGCTCGCGACTCCCGCTCCGGCGGCGCCCGGAATCCGCGACACAGGATCCGCAATGAGAAAAAACCTGTTGGCAAAAGTCATCCTGGTTCTCGTCGTCATGGGGACGGCCTTCATCCTGGGCTGGCCCCCCAAGAAAATCCCCCTCGGGCTCGACCTGGCGGGCGGCATGCATCTCGTCTTCCAGGTGCAGACCGACGACGCGATCGAAATCTACGTCGACCAGACGATCGGCCGGCTCAAAGAGCTACTGGCCAGGAAAAAAATCACGGTCCGCTCGTTCACCAAGAAACAGTTGGGCCGCTTCGCCCTGACGGAGTTCTCCCCGGATGACGAAGGCAAGATCCGCGACCTGCTGGATGAATACCTGAGAGACTGGGACTACGGCTTGACCGCCGGCGCCGTGAACCTGACCCTCAAACATGCGGCCGAGCGCACGATCCGCACCGAAACGGTCGACCAGGCCCTGGCGACCATCAACAACCGCGTGGATCTTTTCGGCGTCTCCGAGCCCACAATCCAGCGCCAGGGAGGGACTGAGGGAGACCGCATCGTCGTCGAACTTCCCGGCATCTCCAATCCCGAGCGGGCCATGAACCTCATCCGCACCACGGCTCTTCTCGAATGGAAGCTGGTCCATGCCGGGCCCGCCGCCGAAGAATCCGCCCTGCTGCAGAACTTCGGGAGCCGGATTCCCGAAGACATGGAGATCGTCAAGGGCGATCCCAAGAAAACGGAGGGAGGGTTTTACCTTGTCAGCCGCATCGCGACCATCACCGGGCAGGATCTGAGCTCCGTGCATCTCGACCGCGACGAGATGGACAATCCGGCCGTCGGTTTCGAACTCAAACCCGACGGCGCCGCACGTTTCGGCCGGCTGACGGGCGAAAACATCGGCAAGCCGGTGGCCATCATCCTGGACGGAAAGGTCCAGTCCGCCCCCACGATCCAGGACCGCATCTCCGACCGCGGCATCATCCGCGGCCGGTTCAGCATCGAGGAAGTCCGCGACTTGATCGTGACCCTGAAGTCCGGCGCGCTGCCGGCTTCGATCAAGATTTTGGAAAACAGGACGATTGGGCCCTCCCTGGGAGCCGATTCCATCCGCCGGGGGCTCATCGCCATTCTCGCCTCGTTCCTGATCACCCTGGTGTTCATGGTGTTCTATTACCGGGGCGCGGGCATCAACGCCCTTGTGGCCCTGCTCTTCAACCTGGTCATCATCGTCGGCACCCTGGGCGCCCTGGTGATCATGAAGATTCCCGTGTCCCTGACCCTGCCCGGCATCGCCGGCATCATCTTGACGATCGGCATGTCCGTGGACGCCAACGTCCTGATCTTTGAGCGCATCCGGGAGGAGCTCAAGTCCGGGCGAAGCGTCCCGAGCTCGATCGGCTTCGGATTCTCCCGGGCGCTGAGCGCGATCATCGACTCCAACGTCACCACGGTCATCGCCGCCTTCTTCCTCATCCAGTGGGGAACGGGCCCGATCAAGGGGTTCGCCGTCACCCTGATCATCGGCGTGCTGGCCAGCCTGTTCACCGCGGTCTTCGTTTCCCGGCTGATCTTCGACCTGGTCGTGCCCAGGCACAGAAAAACGGAAAAGCTGAGTATCTAGCCATGGTGCAACTGTTCAAAGAAACGCGCATTCCCTTCCTGAAGTACAAGTATCTGGGCCTCGCCTTCTCCTGGACGATCATCGCCGCGGGGCTGGTCAACATGTTCTTCTTCGGCGGGTTGAAGCTGGGCGTGGATTTCTCGGGCGGGACCCTGGTCCGGGTGAAATTCCGGGAGCCCGTCCCCATCAGCGACATCCGCAACCGCCTGTCCGAGATCAAGCTGGGAGAAAGCAAGATCCAGGAGGTCGGCACGGAAAACCGCGAGTACATCATCCGCACGACCCTCTCCAAGGCCAGCCTGGCGAACGCGGAGGCGGCTGAGGTCGAAGCTACGGAAATCATGGCCAACCGCGTCATCGACATCCTGCTCTCCGACGAGGACCGGAAGGCCGCCGAGGAGGGCCTCCAGGACATCAGCAGCCTGGACGAAAAGAGCCTCACCTTCATCCTCGAACCCCTGCTTCTCGAAGAGGCGGCGGCGGTCGCCGGAAAAATCCTGGAGTTCCGCGTGGAGCGTGGCGTCATCCGCAGCTGGGACGAGCTGCAAGGCCTGGGCCTGGGCCCGGACACGATCGCCCGGCTCAAAGAACGCTGCCATCTCGCTTCCCTGGCCGTGCTCAGCAAAGAGTCGGTGGGGCCCATCGCCGGGGATTACCTCTGGAACCGTGCCCGGCTGGCCATCATCTACGCCCTGCTGGGCATTCTCGTCTATATGGCCGTGCGCTTCAAGCTGGCCTACGGCGTCTCCGCGCTCCTGACCCTGTTCCACGACGTCCTCTTCACCTTGAGCGTTTTCTCCTTCACCAGCCGGGAGATCAATCTGCCCGTCATCGCCGCATTCCTGACCCTGGTCGGTTATTCGATCAACGACACCATCGTCATCTTCGACCGCATCCGCGACAACCTGAAAATTCTCCGCAAGGCGGACTTCGAAGACCTCATGAACCTCAGCATCAATCAGACGCTCAGCCGGACGATCATCACCGGCGGCACGACCCTGCTGTCCCTGGTCGTCCTCGTGCTTTTCGGCGGCCAGGTCATCAATGACTTCGCCTTCACCCTGCTGCTCGGCATCCTCGTCGGCACCTACTCGTCGATCTTCCAGTCCTGTCCTTTCCTCTATTTCTGGTGGAAGATCTTCAAACCCAAGAAAGGGATGAGGAAATAAATTTTGGCAAAAGACTTGAAATCCGAGATTCCTTTCCTTTATAATTTCCCCGCAGGAACTTTGGGCGGATGAGGTCATGAAATGCCAGTGAGCCAAAAGTCTGAAGCGAAAAAAGAAGTCGGCGGCGACATTTTCAGGGATTCCTTTTTTTCGGGCAAGGTTTCCGAAAAGCGCGCCACGATCGGCTTGATCGTCGCGCTGGTCCTCCATCTTGGGTTGGGCCTATCCCTGGTGGTCGTCCCGCTTTTGAGCACTCCCGAGCTTCCTCAGGTCGAGGTGATCAGCGCCTTCCTGGTTCCTCCGCCTCCCCCGCCTCCTCCGCCTCCCCCGCCGGCGGCCAAAAAACGCTCCACCCGTTCGACGCGCATCAAGCCCGTCCAGGCCCAGTCCAACATCGAGGCCGGCAAGCTCGTCGCCCCCATCGAAATCCCCGATGAAATCGCCGAAGAACAACTCTCCGACATCGGCGTCGAGGGCGGCGTCGAGGGCGGCGTCGAAGGCGGCGTCGTGGGCGGCGTTCTCGGCGGCGTCGTGGGCGGCGTTCTCGGCGGCGTCGTGGGAGACGTGGAGGCCCCCGTGCGGGCCATGGGCGAGATCCGGCCCCCGCGCCTGATCCGGTCCGTGGAACCCATTTATCCCGAAATCGCCCGCCAGGCCCGCGTTGAGGGCGTGGTCATCATCGAAGCCACGACCGACATCTACGGACGCGTGGTGAGCTGGAAGGTCCTGCGTTCGATCCCTCTGCTCGACCAGGCCGCCATCGACGCCGTTCGCCAGTGGGTCTACGAGCCCATGGTCATCAACGGCAAGCCCCGGGGCGTCATCTTCACCGTCACCGTCCGCTTCACCCTGAAATCAAACTGACCATCCCAACAGATGGCCTGATATAACAAGGAGGTATCGAGATGCAATTCGGCCTTATTGAAATGTGGAACCAGATGGCCTTCATCGCCCGAACCGTGGCCATCATCCTTATCGTCCTGTCTCTGGTCACCATCTATCTGCTCATTGAACGGATCCTGACCTACGGCTCCGCCAAGAGGAAATCCCGCGAGATCGCTCCCAAGCTTTCCGATCTGCTGAAAAAAGGCATGATCAGCGAAGCCCTGGCCCTGTCCTCAAAGGCCGAGTATCGCGGCAGCCATCTGGCCCGCGTGACCGCCGGCGGAACCCGGGAATTCGTCGAAGCCAAGCAGGTCAATTTGGACACGCAGGAAATCATCGATTCCGCCGAGCGCGGATGCGAGCGCGCCAACACCATGTTCGAGCAGGAGCTGCGCCGGGGTCTGAGCTGGATGGCGACGATCGCCACCTCCTCACCCTTCATCGGACTGTTCGGGACCATTTTCGGTATCATGAACGCGTTCCGCGGCATGGCCCGGACCGGCTCGGGCGGCATCGGCGCCGTGGCCGGCGGCATCGCCGAAGCGCTGATCACGACCGGCGTGGGCATTCTGGTGGCCATCATCGCCTTGTGGTGCTTCAACTACCTGAACAGCCGGATCGAAATCTACAAAGCCGAAATGGCCAACACCTCGTCCCAGCTGCTGGATTATTTCATCCGCAAGGAAGGCAAGTAATCGCCGCCGGGGCGGCTCCAGCGAGCCCGCCGGCTTAAGGGTGAGAGATGAGCATTTCCATTAAATCATCATCATCGCACGGAGATTATCAATCCGAGCCCAATGTCGTGCCCTTGTGCGACGTCCTGCTTGTGCTGCTGATCATCTTCATGATCATCACTCCCCTCGCCCAGAGGGGCGTCGATGTCCGGATCCCGAGCGCCCTGAACACGATCGACATGCCGGAAAACACGGATGTCGTTTTGTACATCAAGAGAGACGGGACACTGTACCTCAACCAGGAAATCGTCACTCCGGAACAGCTTCAGGGCAAGTTGGAAGAGGCGCTCCTCTCGGCCGATGACAAACAGCTTTACCTGCGCGCCGATCAGGAGTTGGAATACGGCAAGATCGTCGAACTGATCGACGTCATCCGCGTTTCGGGCGTCGAAGTCGTCGGCATCATCACCGAAAAGAAGGCCGAAAGATCCGGTTAACCCCCCGGCCGGTCTGACCGGCCGCGGATCTCCCGTTCCCGGGAGGAAAGGCTTCTCTCGAGGGAAGCTTTTCCTCCCGGGATTTTTTTTAGGCTTCCTTTCCACGCCGCGGGAGTTTCCATGCACAAGTAGAGGGGAACATCCCCTCCTCCCCGCCGCCGGATCTGTTCGGCGACCGTCCGAAGCAGCCGGACGCGGCGGGGACGGAAATATCGGTCCTTGCCGTCCAAACCGACGACAAATTCTCCGGCCGGAAGCGGCGAATCCGGAAAACGCGTTTCCATAAGACGCCGGCCGCCGGGAGGAAAGCGCAGAGCGCCCAGGCTGATCCAGCGAACGCTTTGCGCCGGGACGCATCGAAAGAGACGGTCCACCACCTCCTCGTATTCCTCTTCCCATCCCGGAAAATCCACCAGCGGATCGAAATGAAAACCCAGGCCGTAGCCTTTCTTCTGCAGTCGGGCGGCCGCCTGGAGGCGGTCTCCGACCGTCGGAGCGCCGTGTTCTTCGGCTTCGGCCACCGAGGGGGCGTTGAGCGACCAGGCCACGACCACGTTTTCGGGGGGGTCGAGGCCGAGCAGCCCTTCAATCTCGACCGTTTTGGTCTTCAACTCGAACACCAGGCCCGGCTGCCGACGGAAATAGGACAAAAAATCCGCGGTGAGCCCCGTCAGGGGATCAAGAGCCAGGGAATCGCCGAATTCGCCTGTGCCGATCCGCGGCCTCCTTTTGCCGGCCAGCCGGCGGACAAAGCTCTCCAGCTCCCGCCACAAACCGTCCAAGTTGACGAAGACGGTGACGGGCGCGGCGCCAAAGTAGCCCTGGAGAAGGCAGTAGCTGCAGTCCAGGGGGCAGCCCCGGATCTGGTCGATGATCATGTATCCGCAGCCGACGACGCCCGGCGAGCACGGGCAGGGCTTCACGAACCGGCCTCTCTGCCTGGCCAGAAGAACATGCCTCTTTCCCTCGCCCACCGGGTCCGAAACGCCCGAAAATCTCTCCGCCGCCTGCCGCGCGTCCTTTACGACTTCGACGGGCCGGTCCCCCAGTCGGCCGAGAATGCGCCTGGCGAGAGGTTCACCGAGACACCCGTCCTCGACGAAAACCTTATGAGGAAACGTCGTCGTCCTCCCCCGCTTCTCCGATGCGCAGGGCTTCGGAGAATTCCTTCCGCCCGGCCGCCCGCTCCATGTCTTTGAGGAGGCCGAGAAATTCCCGCGTCGTCCGGAAACGAACCCGAACGCTGAGGATGTCGTCCTCGAAAAACGGAGAGGGTTCGATGCCGGCTCTGCGGGGCCAGCCCGCACGTTTCAAGAGGCTTTCGAATTCCTCCCGACGCCGCGAGTAGGACGGATGCCTCTTTTTTTTCAAAGCCGCCCGCAGACGATCGGTCTTTTGAGGCTCCGAGAGGCGCGGCGAACCGAGGATGTCGCGGATGTCCGCGGAGCCCAGGATTTCGAGCGGCAATCTCTTCTCCCTCCGAGAGGCTTCCCGAAGGTGCTCGAGGATCCCGCGCTGTTTGTTGCGTCCGGCCGAGCGCAGGAAGGGCATGAGCGCGTCCTGCTCCTCGGCGCTGAAGAGGACCAGCTCCCTCAGGACCGTCAGGTCCCCGATGTGCCCGTCCGCCGCGGCTTTGATGCGCGGTTCCATGGCCGCGGCCCGGAGAAGGACCTCGAGCGTCCCCCGATGCGCCGGGAATCCCAGCCGGGGGAGGCACTCGGTAAGAAGCGCTTCCCGGCTTTCGCCGAAGCGAAGGAGCCGGGCGGCCGCCTCCGCTTTCTCCAGGAGCGTCAACTCCCTGACGGCCAGGTTCTCGAACAGCGCCAAACGGAAACACCTCCGGTCGTCCTTTTCGGCATAAATCCAAGCCGGCATCTCCGGCCACTCAAGCCGGCGGCAGGCCGAGACCCTTTTCCATCCGGCCAGGAGGACGAGCATGCCCTCCCGTTCGACAAAAACGGGCGGCTGGACCAATCCGACGGCCCGGAGCGAAACGACGAGCCGTTCGGCGGGAGCAAGGAACGAGACGCGGAACCGCTCGTCCGAGAGATCGATGTTCAGGGGATTCAGGACTTTCAGGTCCACGTCCCCATTCTATGAAGGAAGAGCCGCCGCGCGCAACCTCCGTCCCGCGCCTCAACATCACCCGTCGCTCCTGTCACAGTTTTTTCTCCCGGATGAATCCCCCCGAATCCGGGGAGGCTTCGCGACGCGCGGCGTCCTATTCCTCTCCCCTCCTGGGCGGCTCCATGACGTTTTGTGTGGTCCTTTAGCGTGAGCATTGGCCCTCAGACTGGAATTCACCGCACAATGCGTCATAGAGCCCTTGTGGGCTTGACCTCCTCCCCGGCGGATGCGGAAAGTCTATAAGAGTCCTGCAGGGTGTTTGACGGGAAAGAGTCGCGCGGTCAGATCACGGTGAGGGGGATTTCCGCGGGCCGCGATCCTTTTTCCGAAAACCAGTAGAATCGCTC
Organism: Candidatus Aminicenantota bacterium; assembly: GCA_016933515.1. Lineage (GTDB taxonomy): Bacteria > Acidobacteriota > Aminicenantia > Aminicenantales > JAFGAV01 > JAFGAV01. The sequence goes on along the minus strand of JAFGAV010000084.1, from coordinate 30,130 downwards.
ATAGACCGGCTCGATGACCAAGCGGTATTCGCCCGGCTCACGGGGAGCGTCCAGCCTGAAGGACAGGGCCGCAGCCTCTCCGGGGGGGAGATCCCGGTCCAGTTCGAGCCTGCCTACGGGCTCCGAGGGCGCGGCGTCTTTCGATCCGAACACCCTCAGGGACAAGGTCACGAATCCTCCTCCCGGATGCCTTCGGGAGAAGAACGCCAGTGACCCCGTGTTCCTGAGGATGATAGGGATTTCAAGTCCGGCGCCGGAGCGGGCCTGAAGGGGACCGTCCGGCGTTTCGACGTCGGCACGATGATGAAAGGATTCTCGGAGCTCGCCCGCCTTTTCGCAGACGAACAGGGGATTGACGATCATCGACCGCCTCAGGGCGAAGTAGACATCCGGCGGGACGTCCCCCCGGAAGAAGGCCCGGAACTTCTCGGGCGTCCACTTTTCTTCCGAGGGGACAGGACAGGGTTTGAGAGAGACGGTCTTGAATCCGGCGCCGAACGCCTTGGCCGTGAAATCCTCGATGCGGACCTCTCTCTCCAGCACACCGTATCGGGCGACATCCTCGAGCGTCGAGGGCTCGGCCGCGTGCCCGGCCCCGGGCTCGGACAGAATGAGCTTTCCCCCGGGCACAAGAACCCTGTGCATTTCCCTGAGGACGGCTCCCTGACCGGGCACATGGTGGAACGAGTCATGGGAGATGATGAAATGCGCTGAGGAATCGCCGAGGGGAAACGTCCCCCCGTCGTAGAGCAGGTAGTGCTCGAAATGGAGCCCCGCCTCCTGCCGTCGCGCCATCCTCGCCGCGCCCTCCACGGCCGACGGGGACACATCGAGTCCGACGACGTTGAATTCCATCCGCCTCAAAATCCGCGACAGCCATCCCAGTCCGCAGCCGAAATCGAGAATGATGAGATGCTCCCCGTACACCAGCTCCGAAAGGATCCACCCCAGTCTGGCGGCGAGACGGGAGGCCGAGGCGTCGGGCATCCAGGGCTTGCGGGCGTCCTCATCGGCCAGGGGGCGCCGCTGCTCGTAGTACCTCTCCGCAGCGGTGTTCCAAGAAGCTTGCTGCCCTTCAAGGCGGGAATCGTCCGCTGCCTCGTTGCGCAGCCCGGCCGACTCCGCCGGCGACAATCGCAGCATCCACCGAAACAGACGGCTCGCGAGCCGCCGGCCCGCTGCGCGCAGCTTCGTCATTTTCCGTTTCTCCGGACACGCCGTCTCAGGCGCGGCTTTTCAGTACGTCGTTGAGGCTTCCGGATCGGTAGCCTTCCAGGTCAAGAGCGACATAAAGGTAGCCCGACTCCTTTAAGCGGCGGATGATCCCCTGCCGCACGGGCTCCTCCATGGCCCGGCGGAAATCCGCGGGATCGCATTCGATCCGGGCCATGTCGCCGTGATGGCGAAGACGGACCTGCCTCAATCCCAGTCCCCGCAGATGCTCTTCGGCCTCGTCCACCCGGCGAAGGCTCTCCCGGTCGAGGGGCGTATGATAGGGAAAACGCGAAGCCAGGCAGGCCAGAGCCGGCTTATCCCAAGTCGGGAGGCCCCTCGCGCGCGACAGCCGGCGGAGATCGGCCTTGGAGAGCCGCGCCTCCCGGAGAGGGGAACGAACCCCCAATGCTTCGGCGGCCCGCGACCCCGGCCGGTAATCCTCCATGTCGTCGAGGTTCTGCCCGTCGATGACGAAAGGAATGGTTTCTTCGTCGGCAATGCCCCTCAGCCTCGAGAAGAGCTCGCGCTTGCACACGAAACAGCGGTCCGGGGCGTTGACCGTAAAGGCCGGATCTTCCATCTCGCGGGTGTGAACGAGACGGCAGCGCACACCCCACTCCCCGGCCAGTCTCAACGCTCCCTCGACCTCGCGGCGGGGATGAATCTCCGAGGCGGCCACGACCGCCAGGACGTTTTCTCCCAGCGTTTCGGCGGCCGTCCACAGCAGGAACGAAGAATCCAGGCCTCCGGAAAAAGCGACGAGAACGCTCCCCATCCCCGCGAGAAGCGCGCGCAAGGCTTCTTCCTTAGCCGCGAGCTCGGCTTCGAGCGGGATGTCCCCGGGGCTCATCGGCCCTCCTTCTCGATCTCCTCCGCCAGCGCGTAGGCCTCCTGAACGAATACCTCCAGGGCTTCTGAGGCGGCGACCCGTTTCACCGCCTCTCCCCTCCGGAACAACACGGCCTTGTCCCGTCCGAACGCCAAGCCGATGTCGGCTTCGCGGGCTTCCCCCGGTCCGTTGACCTCACACCCCATGACGGCCGCGACGAAATGCGTCTTCAGGCCCGCCAGCCGTTTCTCGACCTCGGCGGAGAGGCCGATGAGATCGACTTCACACCGGCCGCACGTGGGACAGGAAACGACTTCCGGGCCGCGCTGTCTGAGATTCAGGCTGGAGAGGATCCGGTAAGCCGTGCGGACTTCTTCTTCAGGCGGAGCGGTCAGCGAAACGCGGATCGTGTCGGCCAGCCCTTCACGCAGAAGGAGGGACAAGCCGACGGCGGATTTGATCGCTCCGGATTGAAGCCCTCCGGCCTCAGTAATTCCGGCATGGAAGGGATAAGGAACCTTGGAGGCCATGAGCCGGTAGGCCTCCAGGGTCCGGCCGACGTCCGAGGCCTTGAGCGAGATCTTCAATTCCTCGTGGCCGAGGGCCTCCAGGATGGAAACGTGGCGCAGGGCGCTCTCGACCATGGCCTCGGCCGTAGCGCCCCCGTATTTCGCCAAGAGGTCCTTCTCCAGGGACCCGGAGTTGACCCCGATGCGGATGACCGTCTTCCTCTCCGCAGCCGCCCGGACCACGTCTTCGACCTTGGACCGGGAGCCGATGTTTCCGGGATTGAGCCGCAGGCCGTCCACTCCCGCCCGCAGGGCCCCCAGGGCCAGGCGGTGGTCGAAATGGATGTCGGCCACGAGAGGCGTCTCGACGGCCTTCCTGATCGCGCCCAAGGCGGCAACGGCGTCCTCGTCCGGAACGGCCAGCCGGACGATCTCGCAGCCGGCGCGCTCCAGGCTCCGGATTTGGGCGATCGTCCCTTCCGCGTCCCGCGTGTCGGTCTTGGTCATGGATTGGACGGAAACGGGAGCGCCGCCGCCCACGGCCACGGATCCCACATGAACCCGCCGGGCGGAGCGCCGAGGACCAAGCGGAATCAAAACGGCCATAGGCTCTCCCATCCGTTCGGCAGGAACTTGACGATGTCGTTGAGAATGACGAAGCCGATGATGAAGACAAAAATGAGGAACCCGACCTGAAGCCAGATCCTTCTCAGCCTGGGGCTGAAATCCCGGCGGAGAATGCTTTCCAGGGTCAGGACGAAGAGCTGACCGCCGTCCAGGACGGGGATGGGGATGAGATTGATGATGCCCAGCTGAAGGCTGAAGAACGCGATCCAGCCGATGAGCGCGCCGAATCCCATGCGCAGCGTCTCCCGCGAGACGCGGGCGATGGCGATCGGCCCTCCCAGCTGGTCGGTCGAAACCTCCCCGGTGAACAGGCCGACCAAAAACCGCACGACGAGAGTCGTCAGCCGCAGGTTGTCCCGGACGCTCTGTCCGATGGCGGGAAAAAAAGCGAATTTCTTCTCGACCGACTCGGCGGCCTGAAGGACGCCGATTTTCCCGACCTGCCCTTCCCGTCGGGGAGTGACGCTCAGACGGAGAACATCTCCGCCGCGGGCGATCTCGAACTCCAGGGCACGTCCCGGGTTGTTCTCGACAACCTCGATGAACGAATAAAAATAGACCGGACGGCCGTCGATCCGGAGAATGAGGTCTCCGGGCTTCACGCCCGCTCTTTCCGCCGGAGATCCGGGCAGGACCGCCTGGATCTGGGTCAGGATCTTGCCGAAAAAACCGGCGTAGCCCATTTCGAAGCGCGTCCGTTTCTCGGTCGTCAGCTTGACCGGCATGTTCCGGCCGTCGCGCTCGATGTCGATCGTGATTTCTTTTTCGGGCTGAATCCCGACCGCCAGCTCCACATCGGCCCAGGTGTCCACCCGGCGGCCGTTGATGCGCCGCAGGACGTCCTCGGGCCGAAGGCCGGACTTCTCGGCGGGAGATCCCGGATCGATCCAACCGATAACGGGTGCCTGTTCCTGGTAGCGGGGAACGCGGACACCGGACATATTGATCCCGGCCAGAAGGACGACGGCCAGCACGATGTTCATGAACGCGCCCGCGGCGATGACCACGAACCTTTGCGCCCGATTCTTGGCCATGAAATCGTCCGGCTCCAGAGTCCGGCCGGGCTCCATGAGACCCTCGCCCAGAAATTTCACGTAGCCCCCCATGAGCAGAAGGCTGATCCGGTAATCCGTATGGCCGCGCTTGAATCCGAACAGCCTCCGGCCGAACCCCAGGGAGAAGACTTCGACGCGGATGCCCATGAGTTTCCCGGCCACGAAATGCCCGAGCTCATGGGCGAGGACGATGACCGTGAAGACGATGAGAAAAGCGATCACGTACTGGGCGTTGCTGACGACGGCGTTCAGGATGTTTGACATGGCGGCACCTTCAGGGGATGAATTTCGCGGCCGCCCGGCGGGCGTCGCTGTCGAGACGGAGGATGTCTTCGAGATCGTCGGCCTCCCGGCCGCGATGGGAATCCAGAACGCCCATGACGACCCGCGGAATGTCCGTAAAGCGGATCCGGCCGTCGAGAAACGCGGCCACCGCCTCCTCGTTGCCGGCGTTGAGGGCGATGCTGAAGCTCGAGGGTTCCTCGATCGCCCGACGGGCCTGGTCGATAAGCGGAAATTTCTCGGGATCGGGCGGGAAGAATTCCAGGCTGCGGACCGCGGCCAGGTTCAGGGACGGCAGAGGCGGCGGCTCCCGCCGGGGATGCGTCAGGGCGTACTGGATGGGAAAACGCATGTCGGTGGGGCTGAGCTGGGCGAGGACGGAGCCGTCCCTCATTTCCACCAGGGAATGGACGATGCTCTGGGGATGGACGAGCACATCGAGCTCGTCCGGGCCGGCGTCAAACAGCCAGTGGGCCTCGATGAGTTCCAGTCCCTTGTTCATCATCGTCGCGGAATCGATGGTCACTTTGGGCCCCATGGCCCAGCGGGGATGAGCCAGGGCTTCTTCCACGCTCTTCCCCTCGAGCTCTTCGGCCGGCGTCTTAAAAAACGGGCCTCCCGAGGCGGTGAGGATGATTTTCCTGACCTCCTCGCGCCGGACTCCGGCCAGGCACTGGAAAACGCCGCTGTGCTCGCTGTCTACGGGAACGATGTCGGCTCCCGATCGTTTGGCTTCCTCCCGAAGAAGTCTTCCGGCGACGACCATGGATTCCTTGTTGGCCAGAGCGAGGCGCTTCCCCGCACCGGCGGCGGCGAGCGTCGCCCGAAGACCGCCCAGGCCGCTGATGGCGGAAACGACGATGTCCGCCTCCTCCAGAACAGCGGCTTCTTCCGCGCCTTTCGGCCCCCAGACGACCCGCAGGCCCGGCCCCCGGTAGAGTCGGAGGAATTCCCGGGCCCCGGCCTCATCCCCGGTCGAGACGAGCGCGGGACGGTGTTTGACCGCCTGCTCGACCAAAAGGCCGATGTTGGATCCCGCCGCCAGGGCGGCAACGCGGAAAAGAGAAGGCAGGTGGTCCGCGACGGCCAAGGCGTTCCGGCCGATCGAGCCGGTCGAGCCGAGGATGGTCAAGGCTTTCATGGACGGAAGTGCATCAGATAGTAAAAAAGAGGCGCCGAGAAGATGAAGCTGTCCACCCTGTCGAGCAGCCCTCCATGTCCCGGAAACAGCCGGCCCGAATCCTTGACCCCCGCGGCCCTCTTGAAGAGCGATTCCAGAGGGTCGCTGATCTGAGCGAAACAGTGGACGGCCAGCCCGTAGCCGGCCGCGCGAAACATCGAGAGCTCAGGGAAAAACAGCGCCCGGGCGGCCATCGCCCCCAAGACGGCGAACACCAGACCGCCGGCCGCTCCTTCCCATGTTTTCTTGGGGCTGGCCAGAGGAAACATCTTGTGCCGGCCGAAAAGCGATCCGACCAGAAAGGCTCCCGTGTCTCCGGCGGAAACAGCCGCCAGAAGGAAATAGACGGCCCACGGACCGAATTCCCGGCGCAGGGGCAGAAAATGGCTCAGCGTGAGGCTCAGATAGGCGGCCCCGAACAGCGTCACGGCCGCCGAAGACGTGAAATCCATCACCCGTTCAAGCGTATTGGCGCGGAAGAGATAAATGATTCCGACGGCCGTCAGCGCCGCCAAGAAAGCGGCGCCGGGAGGAACGGCCGGAACGGCGTACGGGAGGCCGAGGGACACGGCGGCGATCCCTCCGGCCGGCACGTGGGGCCGCAGCCTTTTCTTCCGCGCCAGCCCGTAAAATTCCCATAGGGCGCCCAGGATCAGAAACTGGATCACGGCGGCCAGGAGCCAGTGAGGCGCCCACTGAACGAGCGCGACGACGGCCGCAATCAGGATCAGGGCCGTGGGGAGCCGTTTATGGGCGTTCAGTTTTTTCCACATTCGCGACCTGCGGAGTTTTCGGGGACGGGCATAGGCGCAGCGGCTTCAACCCCGCCCGCGCGGGGGGCAGAGCGCGCCGAACCTCCTCTCTCGCTTTTGGAATTCCACGAGCGCCTCCAAGAGATGCGCCTTGCGGAATTCCGGCCAGAACACCTTGGTGATCCATATCTCGGAGTATGCGATCTGCCACAGAAGAAAGTTCGAGATCCGGGACTCGCCGCTTGTCCTGATGAGCAGATCGGGATCGGGAAGGCCGGCCGTATCCAGAAAACGGGAAAAACCGTCTTCGTCCAAATCCTCGGGACGGACGGAGCCTTGAAGGGCCCAGCGTCTCGCCGCGTCGACGATCTCCATGCGACCCCCGTAATTGAGGGCCATGACGATTTGCATCCCGCTGTTGGATGAGGTCAAGGCCATGACGCGCTCGAGCTGCCGCCGGGTGCTCTCCGGGATGTCCTCCAGCCGGCCGATCGTCTTCAGCCGCAGATTGTTTTCCATCAAGACCTTGTCTTCTTTTTTCAAGTACTCTTCCAGGAGCTTCCACAACCTGGCGACCTCTCTCTTGGGACGCTTCCAGTTCTCGCGGGAAAAAGCGAACAGGGTCAGGACTTCGATTCCCAAGCGGGCGCAGGCTTCCACGACCTCGCGCACGGACTTCGAGCCGGCACGGTGCCCTTCGATGCGGGGCAAGTTCCTTTTGCCGGCCCAGCGGCCGTTGCCGTCCATAATGATGGCCACATGGCGGGGCATGCGTTTGGGATCGAGCTGGGCGGCGAGCTTCTCTTCCGGACTTCCGGGCTTGAGATAGCCCTTGAGTTTTTCCAACATGGCGCTCATTATAACCCCAAACGCCCGGCAGACCAAGTGAGTGTGAGACGCGAAATTGCCGGTGAAGTCTGAAAATTCCTATCGAGGCGATCAGCAAATTCGGTCTGAGGAAGCGGGGATGGACGGGCGGCCGAATATCTGGTAGTCTGATGAGTCCGAAGAAGCTCCGTCATCACAAGGACATTCGAAAATGTGCTTAGGCATTCCGGCCAAAATCATCAGCCTGGACGAAAACGGCCAAGGCGAGGTCGACTATCTCGGGACGCGGGTGAGGACGAACCTATCCTTCATTGAAAATGCGCGTCCCGGAGACTGGGTCATCCTCCATGCCGGATTCGCCATTTCCCGGCTGAATGAAGACGAAGCGCAGGAAACGCTGGCCCTTCTCCGGGAACTGGCCGAATCCCAGGATTCATGAAAGAATTCCGCGACCGCAAGGTCATCGCCGGTCTGTTGCGGACGATCGGCCGCCAGGCAAGCCAAGCGGGGCCTCCCGTGCGCCTGATGGAGGTCTGCGGAACGCACACCATGGCCATCCACCGTTACGGCCTTCATGCGCTCCTCCATGAGGCCGGAGTGGAGATGACTTCGGGACCCGGTTGTCCGGTGTGCATCACTCCCGACGCCCATCACCGAGCGGCCATCGGACTGGTCACCCGGAGGGAAAATCTCATCCTCGCCACGTTCGGGGACATCACCCGGGTCCCGACGCGCGACGGCTCCCTTCAAACCGCGATTCCCGCGCCTCGGTCCCGCGTCCGGGTGGTGTACTCCGCTCAGGACGCCCTCGAAACCGCGAGGGAAAACCCGGATCGGGATGTCGTGTTCTTCGGCGCCGGCTTCGAGACGACCATTCCTTCCATCGCCTTGGCCGTGAAACAGGCCGCCGAGGAGGCCGTGGAGAATTTCAGCCTCCTGTCCGCCCTGTGGCTCATCCCGCCGCCTTTGCGGGCCCTCCTGGAATCGGAAGAGGTCCGCATCCAGGGATTTCTCTACCCCGGTCACGTCTCGGCCGTCATCGGCTGCCGGCCTTATGAGTTCGTGGCGGAGGAGTTCGGCCTTCCGGGAGCGGTCGCCGGTTTCGAGCCGGCGGACATCCTTCTGGCCGCCTCCGCCGTTCTCAATCAGATGATCCGCCGCTCCCCTGCCGTGGAAAACACATACAAGCGGGTCGTCCGCACCGACGGGAATCCGCGCGCCCTGATCCTCATGGACGAAGTCCTCGAAACGACGGACGCCGTTTGGCGCGGCCTGGGCCTCATCCCGCGCAGCGGTCTGAAGCTTCGCAGCCGCTTCTCCGCGTTCGACGCCCTCAAAAAATACGGGTTGAACATCGCGCCGGCCGCCGATGAGCTTCCCGGATGCCGATGCGGCGAGGTTCTTCGCGGCGTGATCAAACCGACGGACTGCGGGCTCTTCGGCGGCGCCTGCCGCCCCGAATCGCCTCGCGGCCCGTGCATGGTCTCCCCCGAGGGCGCCTGCCTGGTGTATTATAGGTTCGCAAAATCATGATTTCGCGCCGTTCGCCGAAGCCTTCACCGAAGAAAAACCCGCCGCGCCTTTCCCTCGGTCCGTCCCCGGCCGACTCTCCAGGCCGGGTGAGCCTGGAGCTGGGCGGCGGCGGCCTTCTCATGCGGGAATTTCTCAAAAAGCATATCCTGCCTTCTTTTCGCAGCCCGCTCCTCAAGGACCTTCCGGACGCGGCTCATGTCCGGAGGGAGACGGCCCTGACCACGGACGGATATGTCGTGGATCCGATTTTTTTCCCGGGCGGGGACATCGGCATGCTGTGCGTCAACGGATCGGTGAACGACCTCGTCGTCTCGGGAGCCGTGCCCGAGTTCCTCTCGGTCTCCATGATCCTCGAAGAGGGCCTGCCGGAGGAGGACCTCAAGAAAATTTTGATCTCGATCTCCCGCGCATCCTCCCGGGCCGGCGTCCAGGTGGTGACGGGCGACACCAAAGTCGTCCACCGCGGCCAGGCCGACAAGCTGTACATCGTGACCTCGGGCGTGGGACGCGTCGTGGCCAGGGCCGATCCGCGCCGCATCCGGCCCGGCGACGCAGTCATCGTCACGGGAACGCTGGGGGAGCACAGCCTGGCCGTGCTGCTCGCCCGGGGGGATTTCAGCCTGAAATCCTCCGTAAAAAGCGACTGCGCCCCGCTCGTTTTTCTTCTTCCCCTCTGGCGGCAAGGGGTCCTGTGGATGAGAGACATCACCCGCGGCGGTCTGGCCACCAACCTGCACGAACTGACGGAAACGCTTCCCTATTCCGTCGTGATCGAGGAAGAGCGCATCCCCCTCTCCCGTCCGGTCCGGGGGGCCTGCGAACTTCTGGGCATCGATCCCCTTTACCTGGCCTGCGAAGGCCGGGCGATCCTCATCGTCTCCCGAAGCCGGGCCGCGGCCGTTCTGAACTCCCTCCGCCGTCATCCTCTGGGGCGGAGAGCCGCGGTCGTCGGCCGGGTCGAAAAGACCAGGGGACGGCCCGGCGAGCTTCTTCTGGCCACGCTGGCCGGCGGGCTGAGAAAACTCGAGCCCCTGACTTCCGAGCTTCTTCCGAGGATTTGCTGACATGATCCGGCAAGCCGTGCCCTGCGTCCTGACGGCCGTTCTGATCCTTCTTTCCGGCGGCTGCCGCGACGAGGAAGCCTCCGTCAAGGACATCCAAAAAAAGGATTATGCCTGCGTCCTCTCCTTTCCGACAAAAAGCGTCCATGCCTGGGAAGGAGAACCGTTTTCCCTGAACATCTCGGTGACCAACACCGGAAGAAAAACGTGGACGCCCGCCGGAGACGATCCCGTCTGCCTGTCCTATCATTTCCGGGATGCCGAGCGGCGCATGATCCGCTTCGACAACGAACGGTTTCCTTTCGCCGAGAATGTCCCGCCGGGCGGAACGGCGGAGTTCGTTCTGCGGGCCAAGGCGCCCTTGGACAAAGGCCTGTATCATCTCGAGCCCGACCTGGTCAGGGAGGGAACGGCCTGGTTCAAGGATTACGGCAACAAAACGAAACTGGCGGCTCTCCTCGTCAAAGCCAGGCCGTGGCCCGAAAACGCCGAATCGCTGACTCTGGACTATGGATCCTTCACGGGTTTCCGCACCGCCCGCCGCGAGCCGTCCGACCTCCTCAAGCTCATGAGAATCACTCTTCATCGGAACGCCGTGACGCTCATGGGCAAAACCGGCAAGGTCTCCGGATTCCGGGCCGGCTCAGGCTATCCGCAGATCTGGATTCGGGACGCCGCGACAATCCTGCCCGCCTCCCGGTGGTATTATGACGCCTCTTTCCTCACCTCGTGGCTTGAGGAGCATCTCGCTTTCCAGGAGGAATCGGGGGCGCTTCCGGACTGGTTCGACTCGCAGGGCCTGAAGGATAAAAACACCGTGGAAACCGACCAGGAGTCGAGCGCCGTCCAAGCGGCCTTCCATGCGGCTCAGATCGTGGGCGCTCAGTGGCTGAAAAAGACGGTCCGGGACCGCAGCCTTCTCGAGCGCCTGGAAAATGCGATGCTCTTTGTCCTCGAAGAGCGCTTCGACGAAAGCCTCGGATTGGTCACCGGGGCGCACACCATCGACTGGGGCGACGTCGAAGACGCGGACGCCGACGAAGAGGCCGTCATCGCCGGGCCCGGCTCCCGGTGGACGGCGGACATCTATGATCAGGCCATGTTCTACCGGGCCGCCCTCGACCTGGCCGCCATGCTCGAGGAAGCCGGACACAAGGAAAAGGCCATGTTCTGGACGGTCCAGGCCCAGGCGGTCAGGAAGAACGCCGATGACCGGCTCTGGCAGCCGGAGCGCGGATTCTACCGCGTCCACATTCACCTCGACCCCGAATGCGTCCACGATTTCGATGAGGACGAAATGTTCGCCCTGGGCGGCAACGTCACCGCCGTCCTGACCGGCCTGGCCGACGACACGCAGAGCAGCCTCATCCTGAGCAAAGCCCTGGATCTGCAGAAAACATACGGGCTGCCCACGGTGAGCGGCGTCCTGCTGCCTCCATATCCCGCCGGCGTGTTCAAGCACCCCGCCGTGGACACGCCCTTCGAATATCAGAACGGCGGTCTGTGGGACTGGTTCGGAGGAAAACTCGTCTACGCCCTTTTCGAGAACGGATTCAGCCGGGCGGCCAAGGACAAGCTCTGGGAAATCACGCGCAAATGCGTCGCCAACGGGACGCTCTCGGAGTGGGACGACATGCGGGGGGCCGCCCGGGGGAGCGATTTTTTCAGCGGCAGCGCCGGCAGCCTCGGCTTGGCTCTCTTTCGCGGCTACTTCGGGCTGAAGCTTTCGGCCGCGGCCGTCAGCCTGGAACCCAAGCTGGGGGGCGAGTCGGCCAAGGTCCACGCCTACCTGCCGGGGGCGGATCTCTTTCTGGCTTATGAGCACCGGGTGCTCGCCGACGGAAAGACGCTCATTTTGGACTTCAACAGCAATTTCCCGGGGACGGGCATGGTCAAAGTCCTCCTGCCCTGGGTGTTCATCGCCGAAGAGTCCCGGGAGGTGGGGGCCGACGAGCTCGAGGTGACCCTCGACGGACAAGCGGTCGCCTTTCGCAAGACCCGGGTGCTTCAGGACGAGTTCGTCATCCTCCACACGGATTTCAAGAACCGCCGCCTCAAGATCCGCCACCGCTGAATCCCGCCCCTCATCGCCCCGTCCGTCTTCAAAGACGCGGGCGGCCGCTCATCGCCGGCCGAGGCAGGAGTACTCGAATCCCAGGGCCCGCACGCTCGACGGGTCGAAGAGATTGCGTCCGTCGATGAGGATCGGGTTGGCCATCGCCTGCTTGACCTTCTTCAGATCGAGAGACTTGAATTCGTCCCACTCGGTGACGATGAGCAGAGCGTTGGCGCCCCGGGCGACCTCGAGGGCCGAACCGCAGTAGACAAGGCGCTCCCCGTCCTCCGGGAACAGCTCCTTCATGCGGGCCATGGCCTGGGGATCGTAAAGCCTCAGCTTGGCGCCCTCGGCCTGAAGGCCGGAGATGACCTTGATGCTCGGCGCCTCGCGGATGTCGTCCGTCTCGGGCTTGAAGGACAGTCCGAGGATGCCGATCGTTTTGTCCTTGAGGATCCAGAGCGACTGCTTGACCTTGTTGATGAACATCCGAACGCGCTCGGCGTTGATCCGCTCCCCCTCGCGCAGGAGCCTCATGTCCACGCCCAGATCCTCGCCGATCTTCGTCAGGGCCTTGATGTCCTTGGGGAAGCACGATCCGCCGTAGCCCAGCCCCGCCCGGAGGAACTGGCCGCCGATGCGGGAGTCGAGCCCCATGCCTCGGGCCACAAGCTCGACGTCGGCCTCGGTCTTCTCGCACAGGTCGGCGATGAGATTGATGTAAGAAATCTTCAAGGCCAGGAACGAGTTCGAGGCGTGCTTGATGAGCTCGGCCGTGTCGATGTTGGTGATGAGGATGCGTTCCTTCAGGCGGTCGTAGATGCGGACGAGCATGTCCCGGGCCCGGTCCGATTCGACGCCGATGATGATCCGGTCGGGATTGAGGAAATCCTTCACTGCCGATCCCTCGCGCAGGAATTCCGGATTGGAGGCCACGTCGAAGGGCATGTCCGTCTTCCTGTAGAGCGAGATCGTCCGCCGGATCCAGCTGGAGGTCTTGACCGGCACGGTGCTTTTCTCCACGACCACCTTGTAGCCGTTCAGGTTGCCGGCGATCAGGCGCGACACCTCCTCGATCTGGCTCATGTCGGCGCCGCCGTCGTCGTGGGGCGGGGTGCCGACGCAGACAAAAATGACGTCCGACTCCCGGACGGCGCGGTCGAGATCGTCCGAAAATTCCAGGCGGCCGCTCCGCAAATTTTTGGCCAGGAGGGCTTCCAGCCCCGGTTCGAATATGGGCGCCTTCCCTGTGGAAATCATTCGGATTTTTTCCGGAACCTTGTCCGCGCCGACGACCCGGTGGCCGAACTCGGCCAGGCCGACGGCCGTCACCAGCCCCACGTATCCCGTGCCGAACACCGCGATTTTCACCATGGTTCTCCTTTGAGGGTCATGCCGGAACGACGCGGCGATGCTTTTTCCCCACCGCGTGGCGCGTGTCGACGATCAGGGCGGCGTTCCGGACCAGCCAGTCGCAGTCGTAGGCCGAATGGTCGGTGGCGATGATGACGACGTCGTATTTTTTCAAGCGGCCCGCGGTCAGCGGCACGGACCGGAGGTCGAGATCCGGGTACTCCCGGTGGCCTGAGGAGCGGGGCACATAGGGATCGTTGTAATCCACCCGGGCGCCCGCCTTCCGGAGAATGCTGATGATCTTGAGCGAGGGGGACTCCCGCTGATCGTCGATGTCCTTCTTGTAGGCGATGCCCAGCACCAGAACCTTCGCCCCGGCCACGCTCTTGCCCGTCCTGCTCAGGGCATCCGCGGTTTTCTGAACGACGTAATAGGGCATGAGGGTGTTGATCTCTCCGGCCAGCTCGATGAGGCGCGTTGAGAAGTCCACCTCCCGGGCCTTCCAGGTCAGATAGAAGGGATCGATGGGGATGCAGTGCCCGCCCAGGCCCGGGCCGGGATGGAAAGGCATGAATCCGAAGGGCTTGGTCGAGGAGGCCTTGATGACCTCCCAAACGTCGATCCCCATGCGATCGAAGATCATTTTCAGCTCGTTGACCAGGGCGATGTTGACCGCCCGGAAGATGTTCTCCAGCAGCTTGGAGGACTCGGCCACGCGCGTGGAGGACACAGGCACGGTGCGAAGCACGATCTGATCGTAGAGGGCCTTCGCCGTCCGCAGGCAGTCCCGGGTGACCCCGCCCACGACCTTGGGGATGCGCGCCGTGGGAAACTGCTTGTTGCCGGGGTCCTCGCGCTCGGGCGAAAAGGCCAGGAAGAAGTCCCGGCCGACCTTCAACCCTCCCGCCTGAAGGATGGGCAGCATCTCCTCTTCCGTCGTCCCGGGATAGGTCGTGCTCTCCAGGACGACAAGCTGTCCCCGGCGGAGGTGGCGGGCCACGACCCGCGCCGTGTCCAGAACGAACGACAGGTCGGGGTTTCGGTGGCTGTCGAGAGGCGTGGGCACGCAGACAATGACCGCTTCGACGTTCTTCAGCCCGCGGAAATCATCGGTGGCCGAAAACATCCGGCGGGAGAGATATCTCTTGAGTTCGACCGCGGAGATGTGCCGGATGTAGCTTCGGCCGCGCATGAGCATGTCGATTTTTTTGCGGTCGATGTCGAATCCGGTGACGCGGAAGCCGGCCTGGAGAAACGCCTTGACCAGCGGGAGTCCGACATAGCCCAGGCCGATCACGCCCACCCGGGCCGTCTTGTCCTTGATGCGTTTTTCAAGCTTGCGGGCCAGTGTGTTCATCGCGACACGTTCTCCTTGAACCACCGGACGGTCCTTTCCAATCCTTCGCGGAGCCCCACTTCGGGCCGGTAGCCCAGAATGCTTTGCGCCGCACTCAGGTCGGCCCAGGAATGGGGAACGTCGCCCGGCCGGGGCTCGCCGTGAACCGGTTCCGCCCGTCCGCCGAGGATGTCTCGAAGGGAAGAGGCCAGCTCGTTGACCGTCGTCCGCGCGCCGCAGGCGATGTTGATCACCCGGCCCGCGGCCCCCTCGGCGCGGCAGGCCAGGATGTTGGCCCGGACGACGTTCGAAACATAAGTGAAATCCCGCGACTGGCTCCCGTCGCCGAAGATCGTCGGGGACCGTCCCTCAAGGAAAGCGGAAATGAAGAGGGGGATGACGGCCGCGTACTGGGAGGACGGGTCCTGCCGGGGACCGAAAATATTGAAGTACCTGAGGCAGACGGTGGGCAGGCCCCAGGTCCGGTGAAACATCTGGCAGTACTTTTCCCCGGCCGCTTTGGTGACGGCATAGGGCGACAGCGGCGTCCCCTCGGCGCCCTCGCGCTTGGGCTGGCGCTCATCGTCGCCGTAAACCGAAGACGAGGAAGCGAAGACGAAGCGTTTCACGCCGGCTTCCCGGGAAGCCGCCAGCATGTTCAGCGTCCCGCCGACGTTGATGGCGTTCGACAGGGCGGGGTCCCGAAGGGAGCGGGGAACCGAGGGCAGCGCCGCCTGATGAAGGACGCAGTCCGCGCCCCGGACCGCCCGTCGGCAGGCGTCCTCGTCGCGGACATCGCCCTCGATGAGTTCGAACCGGTCGGAGATTCCGGCCAGGTTCTCCCGCCGCCCGGTGAGAAAATTGTCCAGGACGCGCACCTCCTCGCCGGCGCGGACGAGCTCTTCGGCCAGATGAGAGCCGATGAAACCCGCGCCCCCCGTCACGAGGAAAAGCGGCATGTCAAAGGTACCCCAGCTCCCTTGCTTTGCTCAAAACCCGGTTGACGCTCTCTTCAAGCGTTTCCTTGTCCGTTTCCAGGACAAGCTCGGGACGCTCGGGCTCTTCATAGGGATCGGACACCCCCGTAAATTCCTTGATCTCGCCCCGAAGGGCTTTTTGGTACATGCCTTTGACGTCCCTCTTCATGCAGACTTCGACGGGGCACTTGACGTAGATCTCCATGAAATTCCCGATCTCCCTGCGGGCGCGGTCCCGCATCTCCCGAAACGGAGAGATGAAGGATGTGAGGACAGCCACGCCGTTCCGGGTCAATAGCTTGGAGACGAACGTCACCCTCCTGATGTTCTCGTCCCGGTCGGCCTTGGAAAAACCGAGATCCCGGGTCAGGTCCTGCCGGACGACGTCCCCGTCCAGGCGCTCCACCTTCAACGACGAAGCCCGGAGGCGCTCCGCAACCACGTCCGCCACGGCCGATTTGCCCGAGCAGGGCAGGCCGGTGAACCACAGGGTGACGCCTTTCTGCTCTCTTGCGCCAGACATGAGGTCTCGCTCCTTTCGCTCGGCTTCGATTCCAAGCCGCCGGTCGCCTTTCCGCCGCCGTTAAGGCCGGATCGGCTTCCCCCGCATTTCGGCCGGAACGTCGAGGCCCATGGTCCGGAGAACCGTGGGCGCCACGTCCAAGATATCGATGTCCTTGCGGCCTTTCAAGCCCGTGGCGGGGTCCACGAGTATGTAGATGCCTTCCTGCGCATGGACGGCGTCGTCCGGTCCGGTGTCGTTCTCCTGGAGATAGCGGCTCTTCCAGCCCAGCGTGCCGGCCGAACGCCAGAAAAGATCGTCGAAATACACCATCAGATCGGGATAATCGCCCCGGGCTTCGGGATAGTGTTCCTGAGGCTTGATGACCCTCGTCCGCCAGGCCTCGCCCCGGGGACCGCGGACAGCCCGGAGTTTCTCCGCCAGGGCGTCCCGCTCGCGTTCGTAATCCTGGGGCTTGACGATCCCTCCGGGTTCCCGGCCTTCCACGTTGAGAAAGATCCGAGCGTAATATCCGCCCCAGCCCCAGGCCTTGGTGCGCGGCCAGTCGACGGCCAGCTTCTCGATGCTCGTGACCTTGGCCGGCCGCTCCTTAAGCGCCAGGTAGCCCTCGTCGATCAGCCACTCGTTGATGCAGAACGCGCCCTTCATCATTTTGGCGCCGTGGTCGCTGACGACAAGGAGCGCCGTCTCCCCGTCCGTTCCCTCGAGAAGCTCCCCGAGTTTGCGGTCGACATGGCGATAGTAATCCATGATGGCCGTGCCGTAGGGATGTCCGGGTTCGTGGAGAGGATGACCGGCGTCATGGAATTTCCAGAAGGTGTGCTGCATGCGGTCCACACCGATCTCGACGAACATGAACAGGTTCCACGGTTTCGTGCGCAGGAGATGGTTCATGACCCGGAACCGCTGGTCGGTCATCTCGTAGGTCTTCTTGAGGATTTCGCCCCGGTCCTCCGTGCGGAAAACGGCGTCGAAGATGTACGGGCCGAAGCGCGACTCGATCTCCTCCTTGAGCTCGGGCGGATACGTGTAGTCCTTGTCCGCGCCGGGCGTGATGAAGCAGGACACGAGCCAGCCCGGGACGCGCGGCGGAGGATAGGTGGGCGGGACGCTGACCAGGCAGCTCAAGCCCCCGGCTTGGCCGATGTAATCCCAGATCTTGGGGGCCTTGATCGATTGAGAGGTGGCGATCCACATCTTATCGTAGGAATAATCGGTCCGGTGCCGGAATCCGTAGACCCCGAGCGACCCGGGATCCCGTCCGGTGCACATGACCATCCAGGCGGGGATGGTGATGGGCGGGTCCGAGCTTCGCATCGTCCCCCACATCCCTCTCTCCAACAGGCCCCGCAGAACGGGCAGCTCCGCCCGGCGGTCGAAAACGATTTCGGGCGGGGCGCAATCCAGTCCCATGATGAGAAGTTTTTTCTTCACGGCCGCCTCCATGCGCGCATAGCGGTCATTCGTTGAACGGCTCCTTGAAGTCCATGATGATCTTGGCCACCTCGGGCCGCATCATCTCCTCGGGCGGAATTTCTCCCCGGAGGAGCATATCGCGGATCTTCGTCCCGGAGAAGGGGATGTGATCGGCCTCGGAGTGAGGGCAGGTTTTCTCGTTGACCACGGAACGGCATTTCCGACAATAAGAAAAAGAACGGAAAAACAGGGGCGCGATCCCCAGATCGGGAAATTCCTCGAAAATGTCCTGGGCGGCGTAAGGGGGATAATAAGAGCCCACGCCGGCGTGATCCCGACCGATGATGATGTGCGTGCAGCCGAAGTTCTTTCGGACGATGGCGTGATGGATGGCCTCCCGCGGGCCGGCATAGCGCATTTCCATCTTCAGGATGGCCATGACCGCCCTGTCCTTGAGGTAATAATTCCTTATGAGCTCGTCGTAGGCGGCCAAAATGACATCGTCCTTGTAGTCCCCCTTCTTTTTCCGGCCGATGACGGGATTGATGAACAGGCCGTCGGTGAACGTCAGGGCCGTCTTCTGAACGTACTCATGGCCGACATGGGGCGTGTTCCGCGTCTGGAATCCGACGATCGTCCTCCAGCCTTTCTGCTTGAACAGGACCCGGGTGTCTTTGGGCGTGAGGTGCCAGCGGGCATACGGGTGGGCGGGCGCCTGGATGAGATCCACGCGGCCGCCGAGCAGGACGGGATTCAGGCGGAGGGTGCGGGCCACTCCGGGGTGCTTTTCGTCCGCAGTGCCGTAAACCTTAAGGGCCATCTCCCGCCGGTCGAAACGGAACTTGGATTCCAAGCGGAGGAGAGCCAACGGCTCACCGGTCTTCAAGGCCAGGAGGACGTCGCCGCCCTCCTTGAGACCGGCGGCCGTTTCCTCCTCGACGTCCAAAACGATGGGCACCGTCCAAGCCGCGTCGCCGGCCAGGCGACCGCACCTCAGAACGCCGAAGAAGTCCTCGGGCCCCAGAAATCCTTCCAACGGGCTGTAGACGCCCGTAGCGAAGTTCTCGACATCGGAAACCGCGTCCTCGTCCAGCCGGATGGCGGGCAAAGACCGCGCCCGATCGAGAGCCTCCTTTTTTTGGTCCTCCGGCAGAACGCGCTCCACGAGCTTTCCGCCATGGGGTGCGATCATGATCTCCTCCTTGCTGTGCTCACGGCTTCAGGGACGACGGCCTCTCGCGGGAGGGGGAGGGACGGGGCTCCCGACATCAATCGATATAGCCCAGCGCTTTGAGCTTTTCCTTGACCTTCTCTTCCTCTTCCTGGGAGAACACCTCGGCGGATTCCTCCGGCTTGGAGAAATGCTCCCGCAAGACCTTGCTGACATAGCTGGCGACGGAGGTGATGTCCGAGCCCTTGATCTTTTCTTCGATCTTCCTATAAAGCGATGTCGGTATGGAAACAGGGGTGAATTCTTTGTCCATGCTCTCTCCTTGTCGACCTCGAAAGCGCCCTTCAGGAACGCGGATCGCGGCTTGAAGTAAAGCTTTTTATATACCAGATTCCCTCTTTTTTCAACCCGCCCCTGGCCGCCGATAGGAGAAAATCGGTATAATGGCCGCGCATCATGTCTCTCTGGCGAAAATTGGCCTGTCTCGGGACGCTCATCGTCACCGATGTTTTGACCCTTTTCCTGATCTTTCAGGCGGGCTTCTTCTTCCGAGACAGCGTGTTCTCTTCCCTGCCGATCTTCCGGAAGCCTCCCGTTCCCCTGGACGTGCAGCTCGGCTCGGGCTTTGCCGCGGGCGCCGTTATTCTGGTCCTGATTTTCGCCTCCCTGAAGCTCTATTCCCGACGCTTTTCCTTCTGGGAGGAAACGAGGCTTCTCGTCGAGGGCGTGACGCTCGCCTTCCTCGTGATCATGACCATGATCTTTCTTGCCAGATCCCACACTCGTTTCTCCCGGACCGTGATCGTCGTCGGCTGGGTCCTGAGTATTGTCGTTTTCCCTCTCGAACGCCTCCTGATCAAGAAACTCCTGGCCCGAAGCGGCCTGTGGCGCAAAAACATCCTTATTCTGGGGACGGGACAAACGGCGCAAAAGGTCGCCCGGGAGATCCGCAGGGACAAGTCGCTCGGTTTGACCATCGTCGGCTTTCTTTCCGAGCGTCGAAACCAGGTCGGGCGCTCTCTCGCCGACGGGATTCCGGTCGTAGGGGTCATTGGAGACCTCCGGCGCCTCATCACCGCTCTCGACGCCCGGGATGTGGTCGTTTCGTTGTCCCGCGGAAAACAGAATCGCGTCCTCGGAATCGCCAAATCCTGCGAGCATCTCGTCGAAAACATCAAGATCGTCCCCGAAACCGGAAGCGACTACACGTCCGGCGTCCGGGTTGAGGAGCTGAGAGACATCATCACGCTTTCCCTGCCGCGCAACCTGTCCAAGCCGTGGAACAAGGTCATCAAGAACACGTTCGATCTCTCCCTGGGCTTCGTCTTCCTGCTTCTGGCTTCGCCGTTCCTTGTCCTCATCGCCGCGGCCGTCAAGATCGACTCTCCCGGACCGGCCTTCTTCACCCAGAAGCGGCTCGGCCGCAGGGGAAAAGAATTCCGAATGATCAAGTTCCGGTCCATGCACCGGGACGCCCCGCAGCGGCTGGCGGCCCATTTCCGCAACCGCCCGGAAGCGCGGCGGGAGTGGAACAAATATCAGAAACTCAAAGGGGAAGACCCTCGGGTCACCAGGGTCGGGAGGTTTCTCCGCTCCTCCAGCCTGGACGAGCTGCCCCAGATTCTGAATGTCCTCTTCGGAGACATGAGCCTGGTCGGCCCGAGGCCCTACCTCCCACGGGAAAAGAGCCGGCTCGGCCCGGTGCGGGAGTTCATCCGCCGGGTTCGGCCCGGATTGACCGGCCTATGGCAGGTCCGGGGCAGAAACCGCCTGTCTTTCCGCGATCGCCTGGCTCTCGACGAGTACTACATCCGAAACTGGTCGCTCTGGCTCGACATCGTCATCCTCCTCCAGACGGTCAAGGTTGTCATCCGCCGGGAAGGGGCTTTTTGAGGCTTGCCTTGACAAAGCCTCGCGGGGAGAAGGATAATGATTTCTTCATGAGCGAAGAAGCCTTTTTGCCCGCCTGATAATGGAAAAAATCAACCATCCCTCTGCCCACCGGTCCGGACTTTTCGGCGTCCTCGACCGAAACCTCAGAAAAATCGAAAACCGGCTGGGAGTCAGCCTGGCCATCCGCGGCGACCACATCCTCATCGACGGCCCGGCGCGCAAGATCGAATTCGCCAAGCTGTATTTTTCCAAACTCCGGGACATGGAGGAAAAGGGCCTGGACCTCAAGGAGGAGGACTTTCAAATCGCCCTCGACCTCCTCGAGGAGGGGCGTCCCCAGCAACTCGAGAGCTACGCTCCGTCGGAATCCCTGAGTTTCAGCCGGAAATCCGTGACTCCCAAGGGCTACAACCAACAGCAGTACATCGAGGCCATCAAAGCCAAAGACCTCGTCTTCGGCATCGGCCCGGCCGGAACGGGCAAAACCTATCTGGCCATGGCCTTGGCCCTGTCCTTTCTTCAGAACAAAGAAGTCGAACGCATCATTCTCACGCGGCCGGCGGTCGAAGCCGGGGAAAAACTGGGCTTTCTGCCGGGAGACATGTACCAGAAAATCAATCCCTATCTCCGTCCCCTGTACGACGCGCTCTTCGACCTGAGCCACTCCGACCAGGCCAACCGTCTCGTGGAAAGGGGCATCATCGAGATCGCCCCCCTGGCCTACATGCGCGGCCGAACGCTCAACGCGGCCTTCATCATCCTCGATGAGGCGCAAAACACCACGCGGGAGCAGATGAAAATGCTTCTGACCCGCGCCGGTTTCGGGGCCAAGGTCGTCGTCACGGCCGACATCACCCAGATCGACCTGCCCGAACCCCGCAAGTCCGGCGTCCTCCACGCGCTCAAGATCCTGGGGGGAGTGGAGGAGATCGCCATCATCCGATTCAACGATCGGGACGTCGTGCGCCACTCCCTGGTGCAAAAAATCATCCAGGCCTACCAAAAAGACGAGACCCGCGCCCGGAAAAACTGAAACGCCGCCCATGATCGCCTTAAAGAAATTCAAACTGTTCAAAGCCTCCTCCCGGCCGGCGGCCCGGACGGAAACCGCCGCCAAACCGGGAGTGTTCAAAAGGATCGGGGCGTTCCTGCTCAATCCGTTCCTGTGGCTGGGCCTGTTCATCCTGGTCATGTCCTATCTTCTCTCCCAGCTCCCCTCCAAGGCCCTTCCCACTCCCGAGGTGGGGGACATCGCCCCGCGGGACATCGCCGCGCCTGACGACCTGACGATCGTCGACATGGAAATGACCCTGGCCAAGCGTCGGGAAGCGGAGGAGGCCGTCCTGCCCGTTTACGCCCTCGACCCAAGCGTCCTGCCCGACGTCAGGAAGAATATCACCGAGGTTTTCGAACTCGGCCGCGGCTGGAACCGGCAGACGGAGGAGCCGGGAGTCGAGGCCCTGCAGAAGGCCGTCGCCGAGAAATTCGACGTCGACGTTCCCCTCGACGACTTGGCCTATCTTCTTCAGAGCGGCTTCCCGGCGGCCCTCGAAGATCCTCTGATCAACATCCTGGGCAAAATCCTGGATCGCGGGGTCCTCGTCTCTAAGGGCCTCCTCATCCACCGCGAACGGGAGAGGGGATTCGTGCTCATCCGCCCCGGAGAGCCGGAGAAAACGGTCCGCGCCTCGGAGTTTTTCGATCTCTCCGAAGCGACGGAGAGGATCGCGGCCGAAATCGATCAGCTGAACCTTCCCTCACGGAGAAAAACCCTCCTGAGGCGCCTGGGAGAGGTCTTTCTCCAACCCAACATCACCCAGGAAACCGTCGAGACCGAGACGCGCCGCCGGAACGCCGGGTCGGGCGTGGAGCCCGTTTTCTACCAGATCAAAAAAGGAAAAGTCATCGTCCGCCAGGGCGACGAAGTCACGGCCGAAGGCGTGAGGCAGATCCGCATGATCAACAGCAGCCTGCGGACGACGCCTTCCTGGCTCCTCAACGTCCTGGGGACCTTCGTTCTGCTCGCCCTTCTTTTCACCGCCATGTGGTTTTACATCCAGTCTCTGGAGAAACCTCCGGAATCCGTAAAGATACTCGTCCTCCTGGGCGTGCTTCTCGTCATGGGCGTGCTCCTCGACAGGCTCTTTCAGCTTCTCGGGGAGACCATCAGCCCCGGAGCCACATGGTTCGCGCTGACTCACCGGGACGCCTATGCCTACGCCATCCCCCTCCAGTTCGGCAGCCTGCTGTTCGCCTTTCTGACTTCGATTCCCGTCACTCTTGTCTTCGTCATTCTCAACAGCCTCGCCGCCGGCTATCTGTTTCAGGCGGATTACTACTTGACGATTTTCTTTCTGATCGGCGGCCTGGCGGCCATTTACGGCGTCAAGCATTTCCAGAAACAGAAACGGACGACCGTTCTGCGGGCGGGGCTGTTCCTGGTGACGCCCATCAATGTGCTGCTCATTCTGGCTCTCCACCTGGTCAAGCGGCAGGGAGGAGACGCGGGCTTGCTCCTCAGCGAGACCTTCATGGCCGTTGCCGGAGGGGTCGTCGCCGGGGCGGCGGCGTTCGTGCTGTTGCCCATTCTTGAAACGACATTCGGCTTTCTCACCGCGCCGCGTCTGAGCGAAATCACAAACTCCGAGACGCCCATCCTGAGGCAGATGGCCTTGCGGGCTCCCGGCACCTACCACCATTCCCTGGTCGTGGCCACCCTGGCCGAGAAAGCGGCCGAGGCCCTCAAGGTCGATTCCCTCCTGGTCCGGGCCGGGGCGCTGTATCATGACATCGGAAAACTGAAGCGGCCCGAATACTTCTACGAGAACAGAGGCCGGAACCTCGACACTCACAGCGGCCTGACGCCCAGCATGAGCCGGTTGGTCATCGTCAACCACGTCAAAGACGGAGTGGACATGGCCCGGCGGCTCAGACTGCCGAGCAAAGTCCGGGAAATCATCGAGCAGCACCACGGCACCAACCTTGTCCGCTACTTCTTCCAGAAAGCCAAGGAAAGATACGATCCCGAAATGCAGACCGTAGGCGAGGAGCACTTCCGATATCCCGGCCCGACTCCCCGGAGCAAAGAAGCCGCTCTGGTCATGATGGCCGACGCCGTGGAAGCCGCCTCGCGCAGCCTCCGCCACCCCTCCTCCGACAATCTGAAGCGCGTCATCCAGGAGCTTTTCGACAACTTCATCCGGGAAGGCGAGCTGGACGAAAGCGGTCTGAGTCTCAAGGACATCAAGGACGTCGGCCACTCGTTCCTCTCGGCCCTCGAATCGATTCATCATCCCCGGGTGACCTATCCGAGAACCGGCTTCGAACCCGACTCCCGCGAGGGGACGGCCGAAAGAACCCGCAAGACAAAGGACAATGATCTTCATCCTCAACCGGCAAAGCCGTCACAAGATTCGGATCGGGAACCTTAAGAGGCTTCTGGAGAGGCTGATCCGAACCCGCCGGCTGGGCGAGGTCGAGGTGTGCCTGTCGTTCGTCGGAACGGACCGCATCCGAAGCCTCAATCGGAGATTCCGCAGGAAAGACGAGCCGACCGACGTCCTGAGCTTTCCCCTCTCCTCGCGGCAGGCCGATGGCCGGCTCCATCTGGGCGACATCGTCATCGCTCCGGAACAAGCCCGGAGAAACTGCCGGTCGCTCGGCCACGGCCTGGAGCGCGAGCTCGAAATCCTGACCGTTCACGGCTTTCTCCATCTTCTGGGATACGACCATTCGGCGAGGATGGAGCGCGCGGAGCGCCGGGCCCTGGAGCGGCCGCGGAGGGCTGCCGGCCGATGAGCGGGCGCGACCTGTTGTGGATCGCCCTGGCCGCGGTGTTCACGGCGACGTTCCTTCTCGCGCTCCTGCGCATCGCCCTGGAGGATTCATCCGTCATCTCGTTCAGCCGCCTGCTCGAGGACCGGGGAACGGCCAAGAAAGCCCAGGCGCGCCTGCTGCGCCTCTACGAGCCCGTGTTCGTCGCCTCGGGATTCTGGAGGAACATCCTGCTCATCGGTTTCCTCGTCCTTCTCTCGCTCCTTTTTCCCGGCGGCGGACTCCGGCCCCTGAGGCTTTTTCTGGTCGCAGCCGCCGTCTACGTCGTCGTCCTCGACGGAGTCCCCCGCCTCGTGACCGCCTTGAGCCGCGGCCGGGTCGTCGTTCTGCTCCTCCCCCTTTTTCCCCTGATTCATCTGCTCTCCTCTCCCTTCTTTTTCCTCCTCGGCCGTCTTGGAGCCGAGAAGAAAACGGTCCGCGAAGCCACGGACCCGGAAATCGAAGCCTTCATCCAGGAAGCCCACGAAGAGGGCATCATCGAGCCCGGCGAGGGCCGCCTTCTGCGCAGCGCCGTCGAGTTCGGCGACACCATCGTGCGGGAGATCATGATCCCCCGCCGGGAGATCGTCGGCATCGGCGAAGAAGCCACGATCGAAGCCGTCCGCTTGTTGGCCATCGGAGAAAAATATTCCCGCATCCCGGTTTATAAGGACAGGCTGGACAACATCGAGGGCATCATCCACGTCAAGGACCTTCTGGCCTTTTCCGAGGACGAGCACAAATCCCAGCCGATCAAGCCCCTCATCCGGCCGGTCCACTTCGTGCCCGAAGCGATGAAAATCGACGAGCTGCTCAAAGACCTCCAGAAGCGCAAGGAAAACATGGCCATCGTCGTGGACGAGTACGGCGGCGTCTCGGGCCTAGTGACCCTCGAGGATCTTCTCGAGGAGCTCGTGGGCGAGATCCAGGACGAGTACGACCAGGAGGAAGCCCTCATCCATCAGAACAGCCCCGACGACATCGTCGTCTCCGGGGAAGTCCGGGTCGAAGAGGTCGAGGACCTTTTCGGCGGCCTGGACATCGCCGGGGACGACTACATCACCATGAGCGGGTTCATCACCCACCAGCTGGCCCGCCTCCCCCGCCCCGGCGAGCGGCTGACCGTCCGGGGACTTGAGATCGAGGCGCTCGAGGTGGACCAGAAGCGCGTGACCAAGATCCGCCTCCGGAGAAAGCCGCTGCCGCCGGACGAAGGAAAGTCATGACCGCCGAAAAGACGCGCAAGCGGAAACCCGCGGCCCGAAAAAAGGCCGGCCCCAAGCGCGCCCCGGCCGCGGCGCGCCCCAAACCGCCCGAGACCCGGGCGGGGCACGTGGCTCTCGTCGGCCGGCCGAACGTCGGCAAGTCCACGCTCCTCAACCGCCTGCTGGGGCAAAAGATCGCCATCGTCTCGGACAAGCCCCAGACGACCCGCCTCAGCCTCCTCGGCATCAAGACAACGGAGCGCGGCCAGATCGTCTTCATCGACAACCCCGGCATCCACAAGCCCCTCCATAAGCTCAACCGGCGGATGATGAGCTACGTGGACTCATCGTTCGAGACGGCCGACGTCGTCTGCCTGCTCATCGACGCCACGGCGAGCTTCGGTCAGGGCGACGCCTACGTCCTGGAAATTCTCGGCCGGACGGCCAAGCCCTCCTTCCTGCTCATCAACAAAGTGGACGCCGTCCGCAAGGACCGCGTCCTGCCCATGATCGACAAGTACAAGGACCTCCACCCCTTCCGGGAAATCATTCCCATCTCGGCCCTGAAGGGAACGAACCTCGACGTTCTGGAGCGCCTCCTCTTCGAGTCCCTGCCGCGGGCGGAAAGGATCTTCCCCGAGGGAAGCCTTTCCGACCAGTCCGAGCGGTTCTACCTTGCCGAGCTCATCCGGGAGAAGCTCCTCGGCCGGGTCAGGATGGAGCTGCCCTTCGTCACCGCCGTCTATGTCGACCGCGTCGAGCGCCGGGCCGAAGGCGAAATTTCCGGAGCTTCCGCCGGAGATGAAAAGGGCAAGGAAAGCGATCTGAATTTCGCTTCCTCACGAGTCGAGGACGAGAACGCAACCCTCGCGGATGCCGGAGACGCCGCCGTGAAGGGCGAGGAGCATGATGAGTACTCCCCGGATGCGGAAACGGAGGCTGCGGAGGATTCGGCGATGCCGAAAACGCCCATCCGGACCGCTCTGCCGGACAGGCCGCCGGGTTTCCAGGAGGGACGGCTGATCGACGGCCGGCGGAGGCGCGACCTGCCCGTAACCTACGTCCAGGCCTCGATCTTCGTCGAGCGGCCCAATCACCGGCAGATTGTCCTCGGCCGCGAGGGCCGGGTCATCAAGAACATCGGCATCGAGGCCCGCCGGGACATGGAGCGCTACCTCGGCACGCGCGTCTACCTCGACCTCCAGGTCAAGGTCCGGGCCGGGTGGCGCGACTCGGCTGACGTCCTCGACCTCATCGAAGGCCAGAAGTAAGACGGGGCCGTGTCTCCACTTTCCACTTTCTTGATGACGCCTGCGGACTTGATCATTGATCCTGAATTGAATCATTCTTTGGAAATGGCCGAGGCTGCTAATTGCCCTTCAGACCACTCGGTTTCCTCCGCACTTCCGCTCATTTCACCCCCCTGAAAATTCGGCTGTAGCTCAAAACAGACACAGCCTTAAATTTGACAATATCCCATCTAAAATGCGAAAATCTGCCCATTCCCGGGCGGTGAGTGTAGCTCAACTGGTTAGAGCATCGGACTGTGGATCCGAAGGTTGGGGGTTCGAGACCCCTCACTCACCCCATGTTTTTCCCTGATAGTTGTTCAGCTGACAGCACCGCCCGGAAAATTACAGCCACTCGTTCTCGTCTCTCCCCTTGAGCCTTGACTGGCACGGGGTTTGGGAACATAATCGATTACAACACCAAACATTTTTGCAGAGGGAGAGTCATGAACGGAAGAAAACGGAATTTTTGCGCGGGCGCGTTTGTCTCGGCCCTGATGATGATGAACATCAATCCGGCTTTCGCGTTCCCGGACGCTCCCTCCCAGAGCGAAGAGAAGTCGACTTACAAGGAAATCAAGAGGAAGTTCAATATCGACATGTTGAAATGGCTAAAGGGAACCCTCACGAACCTCCCGGATTCGATCACGACCTTGACGCTCAACAAACCCGTATCCGCCTACAACCTCTCGAAATGGAGGAGCGGGCCTTATCAAGCAGGCCTCACCCTCTGGGAGGGCGATACGAGCAAGGGAGATCAGTGGCAGCTTCTAGTGAACGACAAAGGCACGATCGTCACCATCGCCCATACCTTCAGAAACAAATCGTCCGATTTCATCGAAATCCTGCTTCGGTACGGAATGGAGAGGTACATGCCGTTCTTTTTGGAATACTATCAAGAAGGCGGCCTGAACTATCATCATTTCAGGCAAATCTGGCGCGACCGGGGCTCCACAAGATCTTTGTTCTTCCTCTCCGGCAAGGATTTCATAAGCGTCCAGGTCGGCTCTGATGAGCTTACGGCCATGCCGAAAATCGAGCAAAACATGATGAACGCCCTGTCCAAGATCTTCCCCGATCTCAAAATCGAGATTTACAAACAGAAGTCGGACGGTTCGCTCATCATCAACTACATCATCATGAACGAGGCCGCCGACGATGCCTATTTCAGCCGCCTCCTGGTGTTGGCCGTCGCCTACACCGACCTGGCCAAGACGATGTATCCGGACCTGGGGGACTGGGCCAAATCGAAAGTCTTTTTTCTTTTCAGCAACATCAAGGCATTAGGCTGGTTGAAGGCCGACGATTGCACGGCTGCCGAGGGCATAAAAGACGTCAAGGCGAAACAGCAATTCATCATCGACAAGTTCCATAACACGCTGGTCTATTACGTCCAAAAATGCGGGAAGAAGCCGTGAACGGATCCCGGGAATAGGAATGGTAAAAAAATTCACTTTGATTTCTCTCTGAGTTTGGCGTTATCAGGTACTTTGCGAACACGGGGGGAATTCAAGTTGAGTTTAGATGGGGCCGCAAGGCTTCGAAAAATGACGGTTCTGGCGCACGGAAAGGAGATGATCGCATGACAGACAAAGGCACCAAAAAGAAATTGACCGTCGTGGGAGGCGGGTCGGCCGCTCCGGCGGCTGCGGCCAAGGAAGCGAGGGTTTTCACCCCAACCCCCGAAAGCAAATCCAAGGCGGGGCGCCTGCGCCTGTTTGCCATCCTGTCCTGGGTGTTGGCCATCGGCTTGGAGATCGCGGCGATTCTCCTGCTCCTGAAGCCCCCCGTCAATACAGTCTGGCTCATCGTCCTCATTGGGGCCGACCTGATCTTCGCCGTCATCGGCTCCTTGCTTTGGAAAAAGGCCAACCGGTTCGACCCCGCCTCTAGGAAGAACAAGCTCAAATTCTTCGTTCAAAACCAGCTCGGCCTCATCATCGCCATTATCGCCTTCCTCCCGCTCGTCATCCTCGTTTTTACCAACAAGGATCTGAGCGGCAAGCAGAAAGGCGTCGTCGGCGCCGTAGCCATCGTGGCCCTGGTCATTGCCGGTCTCATGGGCACCGATTTCAATCCTCCTTCTCAGGAAGAGTACGCGGCCGAGACGAGCCGCGTTGAGCAGCTGACGGGCGCCAACAGCGTCTTCTGGACGAAATCCGGGACGCGCTATCACCTCTATTCGGACTGCTACCACATCAACACAAGCAAGACCGAGGAAATCTTCCAAGGAACGGTCGCTCAGGCCAGGGAATTGAAGAACATCACCGAATTGTGCAAGACGTGCGAGCAGCGGGCCGCCAAGGAGAAGGAATCAGATCCGGACAAATCGCTCCCCGACCCAGAAAACAACCTTCCATAGACCAATCCATTGTTCTCGCTCCGCATGGGGGCATCTTTCGATCGGACGGATGGAAAAGAGGAAGCATCTCCTAAAAGAAGAGAGTCGTCATTCGGGCGGGCGCCTCTCGGAATAGGGCTTAGGCCGAAAGAGACGGTGAAGGAAGGGCCCTCTTCCGTTTTTCAGCATCGATCACATGTTCGACCGTGTGTTTGCCCCAGTAAAAAGTGACCGAAACCGCGGCCACATTGGCGATGACGATTCCCAGCCACACGCCGTTCAGTCCCAAACCCAAGGGGATTCCCAGAAGATAGCTTATCGGCACCTGAAGAATGATCGTTCTCAGGAGGGTCACAATCAGGGACCGCATGCCTTTCCCTATGCCGCGGAACATGGCCGAGGTCAGCATGCCCAGGGGGACCACAGGGTAAAACAGGGACGTGATCCTGAGAAACACCGTCAGATCTTCTTGGATACGGGAAGCGTCTTTGGAATAGCTGAAAAGATAGCTTAGGGGCCCGGCGAAAAGGGCCACCAGAATCCCCACCGAGAGTTCGGTGACCACCCCTATTTTGACCGCGTATAAAAAAGCTGTTTTCAGTTTCTCTTTGTTTTTCGCCCCATAAGCGGCTCCGGTTACAGAAACCACCCCCGTGGCCATCCCCATAAGAGGGATCGTCCCCAGCATGACGATGCGCCATCCGCTGGTGAACACGGCCACTCCGTCCGTTCCCCCGGCTTGAATGACCACCAGGTTCAGAACGATCATGGCTGCGGACATGGAAAGCTGAGCCAGGGTGGACGGAAATCCCACCGATAGGATCTCCCTCAATATCCCCATATTCGGTTTGAAATCCTTGAAAGTGATGCGAAGATAAGTCTTTTT
>JAFGAV010000083.1 GCA_016933515.1 Candidatus Aminicenantota bacterium | reverse complement strand
GCCCGATCGTCCCAATGTTCAGATGCGGCTTCGTCCTCTCAAACTTTGCCTTGGCCATCGTTCCTTACCTCCTCTTTTCTTTCTCGGGGGAGACGCCGTTCCTCCCTCAGCGGGACAGGGGGATTCGTCCCTCCACACGGGCCACGACCTCCTCCGTCTTCTGGGGAGACGCCGTGTCGTATTGGAAAAATTCCATGCTGAACACGCCCCGGCCCTGCGTCAAGGTGCGCAGGACGGTGGCGTAACCGAACATCTCGGAGAGTGGGACCTGCCCCAGGACCACCCGAGACGCCCCGCGCATGTCCAATCCCTCGACCCGGCCCCGACGGGCATTCAAATCGCCGACGATGTCGCCCAGGTATTCATCCGGAGCGATCACCTCGAGCTTCATGATCGGCTCGAGCAGCAGCAGGCCGGCTTTGAACGCGGCGTTCTTGAAAGCCATCGAAGCCGCGATTTTGAATGCCAGGGGCGTCGATTCCGATTCTTGAAAGCCCCCCCCGACGAGCGTCACCCGGACGTCGGTCAGGGGGTATCCGGCCAGCAGCCCGGAGTCCATCGCTTCGCGGACGCCGTCACGGACGGCCGGAAGGACGCTCCGCGGAATGAGAGCCTCCCGCGTCTTGTCCTGGAAATCGAGGCCCGCGCCCCTCGGCAGCGGCTCAACCTGGAGCCGGCAGCGGGCGAATTGTTTTTTTCCGCCTACCGGCCGGTCATAAGCGGCTTCGCCTTCCGCGGCGGCGGCCAGGGTTTCCTTGAAAGCCACCTGGGGCTTGCCCACGTTGGCCCGAACCCCGTATTCCCGGAACATGCGATCCAGGAGGATTTCCAGGTGAAGCTCCCCCATTCCGTAGACGAGCGTTTGTCCCGTCATCGGATCCTCGCCCACGCGGATGGTGGGGTCTTCTTTCGAGATCCGGGCCAGCGCGTCGGCCAACCGGGCGTGGTCCGTCCGGGACTTCGGCTCGACGGTGACGGAAATGACGGGCTCGGGAAAACGGATCGTTTCCAGGACGATGGATTGGTGTTTGTCGCACAGGGTGTCGCCCGTCCCCAGGTTCTTCGTCGACCCCAGGGCGGCGATGTCTCCGGCGTACACCTCCCGGACCTCTTCCCGCTTGTTGGCGTGCATTTTCAACAACCGGGCGGCCTTTTCCTCCTCGTCCTTGGAGGAATTGTAAAGAAGGGACCCCAGGCGGGCTTTCCCGGAATACACACGGAAAAACGCCAGGGTTCCAACGTAGGGATCGTTCATCACCTTGAAAACCAGCGCGGAGAAAGGCTCCGTGTCCGAAGGCTTGCGCGACCGGGCCTCCTCGGTGCGGGGATGGCGCCCGGTGACGGGCGGCATATCCGCGGGGGAGGGAAGAAAGTCCACCACGGCGTCAAGGAGCGGCTGGACGCCTTTGTTGCGGAAGGAGGCCCCGTAAAGGACGGGAACCACTTTCAGGCCGATCGTGCTGCGGCGGATGGCGGCCCGGATCTCCTGGGACGGAACGTCGGCATGGCCGAGATAGAGTTCGAGCAGCCTGTCGTCCGTATCGCACAATGTTTCGATCATGGCCGATCTCGCTCGTTCCACTTCCTCTTTCCATTCCTCCCCGACGTCCCGGACGGTGAAATCCGAGGCGATCAGGTCATTTCCCCAGTCCAATTCCTTGCGGTCGATGACGTCCAATACCCCTCGGAACGTCTCTTCCCGTCCCAAGGGAATCTGGACGGGCAGGGCCCGCGCTCCCAGTTTGGACCGGATCTGTTCCACGGCCTTCTCCGGCTCCGCCCCCACCCGGTCCATCTTGTTGATGAACGCGATCCGGGGGACCCGGTACCGGTCGGCCTGCCGCCAGACGGTCTCCGACTGCGGTTCCACCCCGCCAACGCCGCACAGCACCACGACCCCTCCGTCAAGCACTCTCAGCGAGCGCTCGACCTCGGCCGTGAAATCGACGTGGCCCGGGGTGTCGATGATGTTGATGCGGTGGTCATGCCAGAAGCATGTCGTGGCGGCGGAAGTGATGGTGATTCCCCGCTCCTGCTCCTGGGCCATCCAATCCATGACCGCTGTGCCTTCGTCGACCTCTCCCATTTTGTAAGTGATTCCCGTGTAGAAGAGGATGCGCTCCGTGGTCGTCGTCTTGCCGGCATCGATATGGGCCATGATGCCGATGTTTCTGACGCTTTCGATCGGATACAGTCGCGCCACACCTCTTCTCCATCGTACTCCAGGCCAGCGGCCTAAATCTCACTCTCACCATCGATAATGCGCGAAAGCCCTGTTGGCTTCCGCCATTTTGTGCGTATCCTCGCGCTTCTTGACCGCGCCGCCGCGATTGTTGAGGGCGTCCATGATCTCGGCGAACAGCTTGTCCCGCATGCTCTTTCCGCCCCTTTCGTAGGCGTAGTGGAGCAGCCAGCGGACGCCGACCGCCGTCGAGCGGGCGGTCGGCACCTCGATGGGCACCTGGTAGGTCGCCCCGCCCACCCGGCGGGATTTGGTTTCCAGGAGGGGCCGGACGTTTTCCACGGCCTTCTCCAACGTTTTCAAGGGGTCTTCCTTAGCCTTGTCCCTTATGAGTTCCAGGACTCCGTAAATGGTCGCCTCGGCCGTGCTCTTTTTCCCTTTTTTCATGAAACTGTTTACGAATTTGGACACAAGGCTGCTGTTGTAAACGACATCGGAGGGCAAGGGCCTCTTCTTGATCTTCCCTCTGCGCGGCATGAGCGGCTCCTCTACTTTGCGGCTTTCTTCTCTTTGGGCTTCTTGGCGCCGTAACTGGACCGGGCCTGCATCCGATTCTGGACGCCCTCACTGTCAAGCGTGCCGCGGATGATATGGTAACGCACGCCGGGCAAATCCTTGACTCGCCCGCCCCGGATGAGAACGATCGAATGCTCCTGCAGGTTATGCCCCACTCCGGGGATATAGCCCGTAACCTCGATGTTGTTGGACAGACGCACGCGGGCCACCTTGCGCATGGCCGAGTTCGGCTTTTTGGGCGTCGTAGTGAACACCCTCGTGCACACGCCCCGCTTCTGAGGGCAGGTCTCCAGGGCCGGAGACTTGCTCTTGTCCTTCTTGAGCGTTCGTCCTTTTCTGATCAGCTGATTGACTGTCGGCAAAACAAAAACTCCTCATCAATACGATTTTGTGATCCATCCCGGAGCAGGGCGTGCTAACTCGAGACGAATGGACGAATGTTAGCAAATATCCCTTGTCATGTCAAGATTTTAGCGGGCCGGAGTCAATCCGTCAGCTCCGCGTCCTGAAGGGGCTCTTCGACCCTCTCTTCCAGGGAGGCCTCAAGATCCTCCTTGATCTCGACATCGCGGTAATATTTATAACCCGTTCCGGCGGGTATCAGCCGTCCCATGATGATGTTTTCCTTCAGGCTGCGGAGATGGTCGACCTTGCCGTAGAGGCTGGCTTCGGTCAGGACGCGCGTCGTTTCCTGAAAGGAGGCGGCCGAAATGAAACTCTCCGTGCTCAGGGCGCTCTTGGTGATGCCCAGGAGCAGGGGCCGGGCCTTGGCCGGTTTGCCGCTTTTTTTCATCACTTTTTCGTTTTCCTCCTGGAAAACGAACTTGTCGATCTGCTCGTCGACAAGAAAATCGGTGTCCCCCACCTCTTCGACCTTCACCCAGCGCAGCATTTGGCGGATGATGATTTCGACGTGCTTGTCGTTGATGGACACGCCTTGAAGCCTGTAGACCTCCTGGATCTCCCGGAGCAAATACTCGGCCAGCTCTTTTTCTCCCAGAACGCGGAGGATGTCGTGGGGATTGACCGGCCCGTCCATGAGCGACGTCCCGGCCCGAATCCTCTCTCCGTCTCCTGCGCTCAAGTGCGCGCCTTTGGGGATGAGGTACTCCTTGTCCCCGACGAAGTCCGACTTGACGACGAGCTTCCTGTACCCCCGGATCAGGCCGCCGTACTGGACGAGGCCGTCGATCTCGGAGATGACGGCCGGGAATTTGGGCCTCCGGGCCTCAAACAGTTCCTCGGCCCGCGGCAGGCCGCCGGTGATGTCTTTGGTCCTCGCGGCTTCCCGGGGGATCTTGGCCAGAATATCTCCTGTATAGATCTTGTCCCCTTCCTTAACGCTCAGGTTGGCGCCCGCGGGAAGATAATATCTCCTCAGAACGACGGGCTCTTCCTTCTTGGTCTTGGGGTTGACCTCCCGCCGGCGGGGATCGACGATCTCCGCCCGGGGCTGCATTTTCTCATCCTTGGGATCGATGACGACCGGCGTGATCCGTCCGGTGAATTCGTCCTGGACCTCCTCCATGGTCACGCCCAAAGCCACGTCCTTGAACTGGACCTGGCCCGACTCCTCGGTCAAGATCAGGGTGTTGAAGGGATCCCACTCGGCGAAATGCTGCCGGGCCTTGACCGGCTGGCCTTCCTTGAGGAGAAGTCTGGCGCCGTAGGGCACCTGGTAATGCTCCACTTCCCGTCCGCGATGGTCCAGGATGGCGATTTTGGCATTGCGGTTGACGACCACGAGGCCTTCCTCACGATTGACGACGGACTTCAGATTGTCGAAACGAAGCACGCCTTCGGATTTGGCCTCGAGCTGCGATTTCTCGGCTCCCCGGACGGCGACGCCGCCGTGATGGAAGGTGCGCATGGTGAGCTGCGTGCCGGGCTCGCCGATGGACTGGGCGGCGATGATGCCCACCGCCTCTCCGAGCTCGACAAGATATCCCGAGGCCATATTGCGGCCGTAACACAGCTGGCAGACTCCGCGCTTGGATTCGCAGGTCAGGAGCGAGCGGATCTTAACCCGCTCGATGCCTTGATTGATCAGCTCTTCGGCCACGGCCTCGGTGATCTCCTGATTGACGTCGACGATGACCTCCCCGGTGTCGGGGTGGACGACCCGCTCCAGAGACGTGCGGCCGATGACGCGGTCGTAGAACGGCTCGATGATCTCACCGTTCTCGACGATGGCCGTGACGATGATCCCCTTGAGCGTTCCGCAGTCGTGCTGGTCGACAATGACATCCTGGGCGACGTCGACAAGCTTGCGGGTCAGGTAGCCGGAGTTGGCCGTTTTGAGAGCCGTATCGGCCAGCCCCTTGCGGGCGCCGTTTGTGGAGATGAAGTACTGAAGAACGTTCAATCCCTCGCGCAGGTTGGAGACGATGGGCGTCTCGATGATTTCGCCCGAGGGCTTGGACATCAGCCCGCGCATTCCGGCCAGCTGCCGGATCTGCTGCTTGTTGCCCCGCGACCCGGAGTCGGACATGACGTACAGCGGGTTGAGCTCCTTTCCCTCGGTGCTGATTCTCTTCATCTCGGCCAGCATGGCGATGGAAACCTTGTCCGTGACATCGCCCCAGATTTCGACCACCTGATTGAAGCGTTCGCCGGCCGAAATGCGGCCTTCGCGGTAATCGTTCTCTATGGCCTGCACATGGCGTTGGGCCTTTTCGACCAGGACGCTTTTTTCCTTGGGAATGACGAAATCGTCTATCCCGAGGGAAAAACCGGCTTGGGTGGCCATATTGAATCCCAGCGCTTTCAACCGGTCCAGGGTTTCAATCGTCGGCTCGAGCCCGACACGGAGATAAATGGAGAAAATGAGACTCTCCATGCCCTTTTTCTTCAGGACACCGTTGAGGAACGGCGTCCCCGGCGGCAGGTTGTCGTTGAACACGATGCGGCCGGGCGTCGTTTCGACCAATTTGTTCTCTAGGTCGTTGACCGGGCAGCTCAAAACGGCCTGGTCGTCGTAGAATACCGCCAGGTTCTGGTACGGCCCGCTGAGCCTCAGGTTGATCAAGGCATGGAGATCGACCTCTTTGTTTTCCAGGGCCAAGAGGACTTCCTCCTTGGAGGTGAAGATCCGGCCTTCCCCTTTCTCGTTTTTCTTGGCCAGGGTGGCGTAGTAACAGCCCAAGACCATGTCCTGGCTGGGGATGGTCAGCGGCCGGCCGTGGGCCGGGGAGAGGATGTTGTTCGTGGACAGCATGAGCGTCGAAGCCTCGACCTGGGCCTCGACGGACAAAGGAATGTGGACGGCCATCTGATCGCCGTCGAAATCGGCGTTGAAGGCGGCGCACACCAGAGGATGGATCTGGATGGCCTTGCCCTCGACAAGCAGGGGCTCGAAGGCCTGAATGCCCAGACGATGGAGCGTCGGCGCCCGGTTGAGGAGGATGGGATGCTCCTTGACGACTTCCTCCAGGAAATCCCAGACCTCGGGGCGTTCCGCCTCATGCCACTCACGGGCGATCTTGACGCTGGGCACAAGCCCCTCCTTCTCCAGTTTATGGAAAATGAAAGGCTTGAAGAGTTCAAGGGCCATTTTCTTGGGCAGTCCGCACTGGTTGAGCTTGAGCTCCGGGCCGACGACGATGACCGAGCGGCCGGAGTAGTCCACCCGCTTCCCGAGCAGATTCTGGCGGAAGCGGCCCTGCTTGCCCCGCAGGGCTTCGCTCAGCGATTTGAGCGGCCGTCGGTTGGCGCCCAGATGGACGCGGCCCCGCTTGCCGTTGTCGAACAGGGCGTCGACGGCCTCCTGCAGCATCCGCTTCTCGTTGCGGATGATAAGCTCCGGCGCTTTGAGCTCGATAAGTTTCTTCAAGCGGTTGTTGCGGTTGATCACGCGGCGATAGAGATCGTTGAGATCGGATGTGGCGAACCGCCCGCCGTCCAAGCGCACCAACGGTCTCAGATCGGGGGGGATGACGGGGACGACGTCCAGGATCATCCAGTCCGGGTGGTTGCCGGACTTCTTCAGCGCCTTGAAGACCCTCAGGCGCTTGGCGTAACGGAGCCGGCGCTGCTGGGATGTCTCCTTTTTCATCAGCCGGCGCAGGCGTTCGGCCTCCTTCTTGATGTCAATCCTCAGGAGCAGCGCCTTGACGGCCTCGGCGCCGATGCCCACTTCGAAGGTGTCCCCGTACTTCTCCTGCGCCTCCTTGAGCTCCTCTTCGGTCAGGAGCTGCTTTTCTTTGAGAGGCGTGTCGCCCGGCTTGAGAACGATGCTCGATTCGAAGTACAGGACTTTCTCCAAGTCCTTGATCGACAGGTCGAGGACCAGGCCGATGCGCGAGGGCGGGCTTTTGAAAAACCAGATGTGGGCCACCGGCGAGGCCAGCTGGATGTGGCCCATGCGCTCGCGGCGGACTTTGGACTTGGTCACCTCAACGCCGCACCGTTCGCAGATGATCCCCCGATACTTCATCCTCTTGTACTTGCCGCACAGGCACTCGAAATCGTTGATTGGGCCGAAGATTTTAGCGCAGAACAGCCCGTCCTTCTCGGGCTTGAACGTCCGGTAATTGATCGTTTCCGGTTTGGTCACCTCACCCCAGGACCAGCTTTTGATCTTCTCCGGGGAGGCGATGCTGATGCGGACGCGGTCGAACTCCATCTTGGGCTTGCCGACAACGGGTTGCCTGAGGTCCATGGTCATTCTCCTTTGGGATTGCGGGGCACTTCGATCCCCCAGGGAAGCTTCTCCTCCCGTTCGGCCTTCTCCAGCTCGACGTTCAGACAGAGGCTCTGGAGCTCGCGGATGAGGACATTGACCGATTCGGGCAGACCGGGCGTGAATTCCAGGTCGCCCTTGACGATGGCTTCGTAGATCTTGGACCGTCCCTCGACGTCGTCCGATTTGACGGTCAGGATTTCCTGAAGAGTGTAAGCGGCGCCGTAAGCTTCCAGGGCCCAGACTTCCATTTCCCCGAAGCGCTGGCCTCCGAACTGGGCCTTGCCCCCCAGGGGCTGCTGAGTGATGAGGGAGTAAGGCCCCGTGGAGCGGGCGTGGATCTTGTCGTCGACGAGGTGATAGAGCTTCATCATGTAGATGAATCCGACGGTCACTTCCTGATCGAAGGGCTCACCCGCCATCCCGTCGAAAAGCACGGTCTTGCCGGACTCGGGAAGGCCGGCATTCCTCAGGAGGTCCTTGATCTCGGACTCGGTGATGCCATCGAACACCGGCGTCGCAATCCAGAGATTGAGCTTCTCGGCGGCCCAGCCGGCGTGGGTCTCCAGGATCTGCCCGACGTTCATCCGGGAGGGGACGCCCAGCGGATTGAGCACGATCTCCACCGGCGTTCCATCCGGCAGTCGGGGCATGTCCTCTTCGGGAACGATCTTGGCCACGATTCCCTTGTTTCCGTGACGGCCGGAAACCTTGTCTCCCACGCTGAGTTTGCGCTTCATGGCGATGAAGACCTTGATGGACTGGATAACGCCCGGCGCGAGTTCGTCGCCCTTTCTCAGGTTGTCGGCTTTTTCCTTGAACAGGGCTTTCATGGCCTCAACCTGGCGGCGGACTTTCCTGTCCACGTCGCGGACTTTCCGTTCCCGTTCCTCATCGCTTTTCAGGCGCAGCTTCGAGAGATCGTCGGGCTCGATCTGATCGAGAATACGTTCGGTCAGCGTCTGGCCCTTTTTGAGGCTCAACTCGCCCACCTTATGGTCCCGCTCGATCTCCTGGCCTTTCAAGAAGGATCGGATCTTGCGCCAGCGCTCGGCGTCCAGGATGGAGATTTCGTCCTCCAGGTTGCGCTTCAACTTGGCGATTTCATCCTTCTCGATGGCCTTCGCCCGGCTGTTCTTGTCCGCGCCCCTCCGGGAGAAGATGCGCACGTCGATGATCGTTCCCTCGACACCCGGCGAGCAGTACAAGGAGGCGTCCTTGACGTCCAGGGCCTTCTCTCCGAAGATGGCCTTGAGGAGTTTTTCCTCGGGCGAGAGCTGCGTCTCGCCTTTGGGCGCCACCTTGCCCACCAGGATGTCGCCCGACTTGACCTGGGCCCCGATGCGGACGATGCCGTTCTCGTCCAGGTTGCGCAGGATGTTCTCCGGAACGTTGGGGATGTCCCGGGTGATCTCTTCCGGGCCGAGCTTCGTGTCGCGGGCTTCGATGGTCTCCTCGACAATGTGCAGGGAGGTGAACACATCCTCCTTGATGAGTTTTTCCGAGACGATGATGGCGTCTTCAAAATTGTAGCCCCGCCAGGGCATGAAAGCGCACAGAACGTTGCGGCCCAGGGACAGCTCTCCCCTGTCCGTGCAGGAGCTGTCGGCCAGCACCTGTCCCTCCGCCACACGGTCGCCCCGGCGGACGACGGGTCTCTGGCTGAGACAGGTGTTCTGATTGGTGCGGAGGAATTTGATCAGCGGATAGAGTTCGGTTCCCACTTCATGGGACCGCGACCCCCTGTGCTCGTCCACGCGAACGAGAATGCGCTCGGCGTCCACGAACTCGACGACGCCCGGGCGGCGGCAGACGACGACGTCGCCCGAGCCCTTGGCCACCATGTGTTCGATGCCCGTCCCCACGAGCGGCGCCTGGGGGCGCAGGAGAGGGACGGCCTGGCGCTGCATGTTGGATCCCATCAAGGCCCGGTTGGCGTCGTCGTGCTCCAAAAAAGGGATGAGAGCCGCCGACAGCGATACGAGCTGCTTGGGGGAAACGTCGATGTAATCGATCTGGTGTTTGGGCACAAACTTGAAGTTGCCCATCTGGCGGGCGCTGATCTGATCAACGAGGAACGCGCCCTTCTCGTCCACCCGGGCGTTGGCCTGGGCGATGTTGAATTTTTCCTCCTCCCAGGCGGTCAGGTAGAAGCACGACGGCTCCGCCACCGGCAGATGCCGGGCGTTCGCCCTTTTGAGCTTATCCACATGCTTCTTGTATGCGTCTTCCTCGAGAATGTCCCCCACCTTGGCGTCGCTGTCGCCGGGATGAAGGATGCGGACGTAATCTGTGATCCGCCCGTCCCGAACCTTGCGGTAGGGAGTCTCGATGAACCCGTAGGGATTCACCCGGGCAAAGCAGCTCAGCGAGGAGATGAGGCCGATGTTCGGTCCCTCGGGCGTTTCGACCGGGCAGATGCGGCCGTAGTGCGAGGACTGGATGTCGCGCACTTCGAATCCCGCCCGTTCCCGGCTGAGGCCGCCGGGCCCGAGGGCGCTCAGGCGCC
Organism: Candidatus Aminicenantota bacterium; assembly: GCA_016933515.1. GTDB lineage: Bacteria > Acidobacteriota > Aminicenantia > Aminicenantales > JAFGAV01 > JAFGAV01. The sequence continues at coordinate 5,108 of JAFGAV010000083.1, read as the reverse complement.
TCTTGTGCGTCATTTCCGCCAGGCTGTTGATCTGGTCCATGAACTGGGAGAGCTGCGAACTCCCGAAAAACTCCTTTAGGGCGGCGATGACCGGCTTGGAATTGATGAGGTCCTGCGGCATGGCCGAAGCGAGGTCGGCGGTGACGGTCATTTTTTCCTTGACCGTCCTCTCCATGCGCGTCAATCCGATGCGGAAGGCGTTCTCCACAAGTTCGCCCACCGAACGGACGCGGCGGTTCCCCAGATGATCGATGTCGTCGACCATGCCCTCTCCGCGGCGAAGTTGAAGCAAGTACTTGATGACCTCGACATAATCCTGGGGCGAAAGGGTCTTTTCCTCGGCGGGCGTGTTCTTTTTCAGCTTGATGTTGAACTTCAGCCGGCCGATGTTGGAAAAATTGTATTTCTGCGGATTGAAGAACAGGCTGCGAAAAAGGTTTTGAGCGCTCTCCATGGTGTGAGGCTCGCCCGGGCGCAGCTTGCGGTAAATCTCGGCCTGGGCCTGCTGGCTGTCCTTGCGCAGATCTTTCTTGAGGGTCAGGATGATGATCAGCCCGGCTTTGTCCGCCTCGGGGAAGAAGACTTCGAACGGCTCGCCCCGGCCGGCGAGGAGGTCGAGCTGGACCTCGTTGATCTCCTCATTGACCCGGACCTTGCCCTTGATGCCCGTCAGCGCATAGGCGCCCTTCCATTCCCTGGGATCGATCAGCACCTTGGAAGGCCCGCCGTCGCGGATCCGCTCGAGGGCCTCGGGCGTGATTTTTTTGTGGGCGGGGACGAGAACGTCCTTCGTTTTGGGATCGAGGAGGTCTTCGCCGGCCGCTTTTCCGGCCAGGGACTCGGACACCTCCCAGTACAGCTTCCCCTCCTCGGGAAAAATCTTGAACACGGAATGGAAAAGCCGGATGATGTCCTCGTCGGAACCGAAACCCAGGGCCCGGAGAAACACCGTGGCCAGAAATTTCTTCTTGCGGTCCAGCCGGACGTACAGGATGTTCTTGGCGTCGTATTCGAACTCCACCCACGCTCCACGGTAGGGGATGATTTTGGCCACGAACAGCCCCTTTCCCTCTCCGGGGCGGAAGAAGACGCCCGGCGAGCGCTGGAGCTGGCTGACCACGACGCGTTCGATGCCGTTGAAAATGAAGGTCCCCTTCTCGGTCATCAGCGGGATGTCGCCGAAGTAGACTTCCTGTTCCTTGATGTGCTTCAGCCTCTTGGCTTTGGTCGTCGCGTCCTTGTCCCAGGAAATCAAGCGCACCTTGAGACGGAGGGGAACGGAATAGGTGTATCCCTTTTGCAGGCACTCGTTGGCGGTGTATTTCATCTTCAGCCGAACCGAATCGCCGCAGTGCTCGCACAGGGGAACGTCGATCTTCCGCACCGCGCCGCAGAAGGGACACATCTCCTTCTCGGTCAGCTCGACATCCGGCGGCAGAAGCGTCTTGCAGTTCAGGCACCGCATGCGGGAATGCTCGACGCCCTTCAGCCGTCCGCAGGTGCACTCCCAGTTGCCGATCGAATAACTGATGAAGTCGAGCTGGGTCGTCTCCTTGAAATCCGATATGGGGAAGATGTCCTTAAAGGCCGCCTGCAGCCCGATGTCTTTCCTCTCTTCGGGAAGAAGGTCCATCTGGAGGTATTCGGCATAGGATTGCCTCTGGATGGCCAACAGGTCGGGCATGGGGAATTTCCCCGGAATTTTGGAAAAATCGTTCCGTTGACGGTAGATGTTTTCCTGTTCTCTGTTCATTCGGTTCTCTCAAAACACAAAAAAAACCCCGAGACACGCCCCCCCGTGGAGACGACCGCGACGCGGACTGAACGTTTCAACGTTTACTGCAGCTCGACGACCGCTCCCACCTCGCCGAATTTGGCCTTGATGGCCTCCGCCTCGGCTTTGGGGACGCTTTCCTTGACCGTCTTGGGGGCGCCGTCCACCAGGTCCTTGGCTTCCCGGAGACCGAGGCTGGTGACTTCCCGAACGACCTTGATGACCTGGATTTTATTGGCCCCGGCCGTTTTCAGCACCACGTTGAACTCCGATTTCTCCTCCTGGACGGCGGCGGCGGGCGCAGCGGCGGCCACGGGGACCGCGGCGGCGGCGCTGATTCCGTAGCGCTGCTCGAACTCCTTGATGTAATCCGCCAGCTCCAGGACCGTTAAGCCATCCAAGTGCTTGAAGAATTCCTCTTTCGTCACTTTCATACCTCCTTGTCTATTCTGCGGAATCGGATGCCGCATTTCTTGTTTCCGCTGATCATTGCGCCCCTCCCTCCCCCCGGGCCTTGAACTGCCCGAGAAGGCCGCCCAAGCTGCCGAGAGGCGCCCGGAGCGCCGAAAGCATTCGGCTCAGGGGCGCGGCCATCAGGGACGCGAACCTGGCCAGCATTTCCTGCTGCGAACCCAAGGCGACGATCTCCTCGAAGCGATCGGGTCCGAAGATCTGCCCCTGGAGAACACCGCCCTTGACGGTCAAAACCTTGTGCTGCGAGGCAAAGTCCTTGAGCGACTTGGCCAGGTCCACCGGGTCGCCGTCGGTGTAGGCGATGGCCGTCGGTTTCTGGAAGTAGGGCTTCAATTCTTTCGGCTGACGGTCGTCGAAGGCCTTGAGGGCCAGACGGTTCTTGACCACGCGGAAGACGTGGGATTTCTTGCGCAAAGCCTTGCGCAGGGCGACCGACTGTCCGACCGTCACCTTGGTGAAATCCATCAAATAGAAACTGTCTTTCTGATTCAAAATCTCGGACAGCTGCTTGATCTGGAGGTCTTTCTTTTCGCGCTTCATTCCCGTTCTCCTACTTCTCCAGGATCTCTTCAGCCAGCTTGAAAGACGGCCCCATGGTCGAGCTGATGTGCATGCTCCGGATATACTTGCCCTTGGCCGCCGGAGGCTTGGCATGCAGCACGGCCTGAAGGAAGGTTTTGACGTTTTCCACGAGCTTGTCTTCGGGGAATGAAACCTTGCCCACGGCCGAATGCAGGACGCCCGCTTTGTCCACGCGGAATTCGACCTTGCCCGCCTTGGTTTCCTCCACGGCCTTTTTGACGTCGACGGTCACGGTGCCCGACTTGGGATTGGGCATGAGGCCCTTCGTTCCCAGGATCCTCCCCAGCTTGCCGACGCCCCGCATGACATCGGGCGTGGCGATGACGACGTCGAAATCGATCCAGCCGCCGGCGATTTTCTCGATGAGCTCCTCCCCTCCGGCGTGATCGGCACCGGCGTCTTCAGCTTCCTTGATCTTCTCGCCCGAGGCGATGACGCAGATCTTCTTGGTCCTGCCCGTTCCGAAGGGAAGAACCACCGTGCCCCGGACCATCTGGTCCGAATGCTTGGGGTTGACGCCCAGCCGCAGGGAGATGTCCACCGACTCGTTGAACTTGGCGTAGGCCGCTTTCTTCAGCAGGCCGACAGCCTCCTCCAGGGAGAATTCGGCCTTGTCGGCCTTGACCGCCCTGGCCTTTGCGATGTTCTTGCCGCTCTTAGCCACTGATGATCTCCAATCCCATGTTTTTCGCCGTACCCTCGACGATCCGGACCGCCGCGTCGAGCGTATCGGCGTTCAGGTCGGGCAGCTTGATCCGGGCGATGTCCTCGACCTGCTTCCGCGTCACCTTGCCGACCTTTTCCTTGTTGGGGGTGCCCGATCCCTTGGCGATGCCGGCCGCTTTCTTCAGCAGATAGGAAGCGGGCGGCGTCTTCAGGGCGAAGACGAACTTTTTGTCCTTGAAAACGGTGATCTCCACGGGAATGATCATGCCCTCTTCCATCTTGCTCGTTTTCTCGTTGAACTGCCGGACGAAATCCATGATGTTCACGCTGTGCTGGCCCAGCGCAGGCCCGACGGGAGGGGCGGGGCTCGCTTGGCCGGCCACGATCTGGAGCTTGATCCGGGCCACGACTTCCTTGGACATGACTGCCTCCTAGATTTTCTCCACCTGCAGGAATTCGAGCTCGACCGGGGTGGAGCGGCCGAAGATGGTCACCATGACCTTGAGGGTGCTCCGCTCCTGGTTGACCTCCTCCACAATGCCGCTGAAATTGAAAAAGGGGCCGTCGATGATTTTGACCGCATCTCCCTTGGAGAAGGAATGCTTGGGCTTGGGCCTTTCCGATGTCGTTTCCATGAGGGACACGATCTGCTTGACGTCCGCTTTGCTCAGCGGCGAGGGTTTGCGCCCCGAGCCGACGAACCCTGTCACCTTGGGCGTTTCGCGGATGATGTGCCAGTTCTCGTCGGACATTTCCATCTCGACGAGGATATAGCCGGGATAGGAGCGCTTGGAGGTGACGACCTTCTTTCCGGCCTTGATTTCCTGAACGTTCTCCTTGGGAACGATGATTTGCCCGATCTCGTCGGTGATGCCCAGTTCGAGGGCCCGCTGCTTGATGGACTCGGCCACGAATTCCTCGAAGCCCGAGTAAGTGTGAACGACGTACCAGTTTTTGGACATGTCTCGAGGTTATCTCTTAATAAGTTTGACCAGGTCGACGATGCGGGAAAAGATGATGTCCATAAAGAAAAGATAGAATCCGAAAAAAAACACGGAAATGATGACCACGATCGTGGTGTTGACCGTCTCCTTGCGCGACGGCCAGGTGACTTTCTTCAGCTCGGCCCGCACGTCTTTCAGGAAAACGAAGAACCGCTTGTACCAAACCTTTTTTTCCTCGCTCATGTCGCCACTCTCGTCCTTGACATCCGTCGGCTTCCCGGCCGCCCGGAGGTGAATGTTCGAACCTGGCAGGTGAGGCAGGACTCGAACCCGCAACCTGCGGTTTTGGAGACCGCTGCTCTAACCAGTTGAGCTACTCACCTGCGCTCTTTTGCATCCTTTCGTCTATTTCGTCTCTTTATGAACGGTGTGCTTGCGGCAGAAGGGGCAGTACTTGCTCAGCTCGAGCTTCTCGGCGTGCTTTTTCTTGTTGCGGGTGTTGACGTAGTTCCGCCTCTTGCACGCCGAACAGGCCAGGGTGATTTGCTCTCTCATCAGCCGCCTCTCTTCCGTCCGCCGTCATTCCAGAACGTCGGTGACCGAGCCGGCGCCCACGGTCCGCCCGCCCTCGCGGATGCTGAACCGCAGCCCCTTCTCCATGGCCACGT
>JAFGAV010000082.1 GCA_016933515.1 Candidatus Aminicenantota bacterium | reverse complement strand
CTAAAGGGCAAGCTTCGCTTGTCCGACTTCGTCGGAACCCACTCCATCCACGGACTTACGTCCGGGGATTTGCGGCGGTACTTTAAACTTCAATAGGGAGGGACAGGATGCTTCGTCATTTGTTCAAGGTGTGTCTGTCGTTCGTCGTTCTGCTGTGCCCGGCCTTTTCTCAGGCTTATGCGGATTCCAGCCCGGCCGCCAAATGGAAAGTCGAGGTCACGGTGGCCATAGCCAATGTGCGCTCCTCTCCTTCGTTGACCGCGTCCGTGATCGCCAGACTGCCCAGGGGAACGGTCCTGGAAGCCGAAAAGGCACAGGATCCCTGGTTCTTGGTGACGCTGACCGCCCAGACGGGCGGTGCGGTCCAGTCCGGCTACATCCATTCCAGCGTCGTCCGTGCCACCGAGGTGCCGCAGCCCGAGCCTCCCGCTCCTCCGCCGGCCGCGGCCGATGAGACCGCCGCCCCCGCGCCCGCCCCTCCGAGGGAGGTTCCGGCAAGGCTCCCTTGGAAAAAATTCGAATTCAGCCTGCTCGGCGGGGCCGGCCTAACGATGGTGGACATCCCCGCGGCCCGGGAGATGGCTGAAAAGTATTTTGAGGAATGGAGCAAGTTTCACTGGCGAGTCGCCGCCCAGGCTCTCTACCGGATCACGCCCATGATGGGCGTGGGATTGGAGGGCGGGTTCTATTCCCTTTACTATTTCTACTATGTCTACCCTTACGGCTACTATACCGTACGTCGCGAAAACACGATCACCGCTTTCTCCCTCGGCGGCCTTGCCGATTTCCGCTTGGGATTCTTCGTCATTCAGACATCGGCGGGAATCATGTTTTCCGAGGGCAGCGCGTTGTTCCACCTGAGCCTGGCCACGGGCACCGAGATCCCTCTGGGTTCGTCTTTGTGCCTCCCCCTGATGCTCCGGTTCGACTTTGCCCCTGGAGGCCCCTCGCCTCTGGCGTTCATCATAGGCTTTAAGTTCAAGGTCTAGCGGAACCGTCGCGCAATTCTCCGGAGGGTGCATGAGGAAACTCCGGCGTCGGATTTCCTCTCCTGAGAGGGCAAATCAACAGGGCATCCTTATCGCTTTCCGGGAGGGCGAATCCTTAAGCACGATTGAAGCCACAGACATGACCGTCGCCTAGACCCTGGACGGCAAAAAGAGGAAGCAGGCCTCGGCTGAAAAGTCCTCGGCCGACTCTGGCGGCCAGTCGCTCACCCGAAAAATCAACAATGGCCGTCTCTGACCTGTAGATATTCATTTTCCCCGTAACGGGGTCCATGGGATGTTGAGGCTGACACGGGAGCCCGAGCGTGTTCCCGCTGAGGGATCAAAAACTTATTCCTCTTCCGGCTTGACCCGGCCTTCCTTGACCGCCTCGGCGATGACCTTCTGCTGGAGATGGGAGGGGACTTCCTCCATCAAGGAATACTCCATGATGTAGGATCCGCGGCCGCCGGTGATCGAGGTCAGAGTGGGCTCAAAATCCAGCATCTCGGACATCGGAACCTGGGCCTTGAGAATCCGCATGTTGCCCTTCTGCTCCATGCCCAGGACCTTTCCCCGGCGGCCGTTGATGTTGCCCATGATGTCGCCCATGAACGTCTCGGGAGTATAGATCTCGACGTTCATGATGGGCTCCAGAATCGTCGGCTTGGCCTCCTTCATCGCCAGCTTGAACGCTTTGGAGGCCGCGATCTTGAAGGCGATGTCCGAGGAGTCGACCTCGTGGTAGGAGCCGTCGTAGAGGACGACCTTGAAATCGACCGTCGGGTAGCCGGCCAAGACGCCTTTCTTGCGCGCTTCCTGGATGCCTTTTTCCACGGAAGGAATAAAATTGCGGGGGATCGCTCCGCCGAAGATCTTGTCCTCGAACTCGAAGTCCTGGCCTCGGGGCAGAGGCTCGACCTTGATCCACACGTCTCCGAACTGGCCTCGGCCCCCGGTCTGCTTCTTATGCCGGCCCTGAACGTCGGCCCGGCCCTTGATCGTCTCTTTGTAGGAGATCTTGGGCGGCTTGAGGTCGATGTCCACATTGAAACGCTTTTTCAGGCGCTCGGTGATGATCTTGACGTGGAGTTCGCCGTTGCCGGAAATCAGAAGCTGCCCGGTTTCGGCGTCGCGCTCGATGCGGGCCGTGGGATCCTCCTCGAGAATGCGGTGCGTGGCCTGGGAGATGCGGTCCTCGTCCGCCCGCGTCTTGGGCTCGATGGCGAAAGAAATCGAAGGTTCGGGGAACTTGATGGGCGGGAACACGATGTCCTGTCCTTTAGCGCACAAGGTGTCGCCCGTGGACGTCGCCTTGAGCTTGGCCGTGGCCACGATGTCGCCGGCCTTGGCCTGGCCGGCCGGCGTCTGCTCTTTCCCCTGTAGGAAAAACAAACCGCCCATTTTTTCTTCCGCTTCCCGCAGGGGATTGGCCACCAGGGAATCGGGGTTGACTCGGCCGGAAAAAACCCTCATCAGAGAGATCCGGCCCGTATAAGGATCGGAGATCGTCTTGAAAACCAGGGCGGCGAAGGGCTCGTCCAGACCGACGGACCTGTGCTTTTCTTCGCCGCCGGAGATGATGGTCATCTCCCGGCGTGAGGACGCCGGGGCAAGAAGATCCAAAACGCCGTCGAGAACAAGCGGAACGCCGATGTTGAACAGCGCCGACGCGGCGAACACGGGAAAAACCTGGGCGGAGGCGACGCCTTTCCGCAATCCGGCCGCGATGTCTTCGGGCGAAAGCTCGCCTTTTTCCAGGTACTTTTCCATCAGGGCCTCGTCGCTCTCGGCGACCATCTCGATCATCTCCACCCTCTTGCGAGACGCTTCCTCTTTGATCTCGTCCGGTATGTCCGTCTCCACGAATTTGCCGCTTTCGTCTTTCTCAAAGAGATACGCCTTGCCGGTCAGCAGGTCCACGACGCCCTTGAAATTTTTCTCCTCTCCGACGGGAATCTGGACGGGCACGGCTTTCCGGCCGAAGAATTCGTGCAGGGAGGCCAGCGCGGTCTTGAAGCTGGCGTTCTCACGGTCGAGCTTGTTGATCACGATCAGCCGCGGAAGGCGGAGCTCCTCCATCATTTCCCAAACCTTTTCCGTGCCGACCTCGACGCCCGACACGCCGCAGACCAGGACGGCGGCGCCATCGACGGCTCTCAGGCTGGCCCGCGTGTCCCACAGGAAATTCGAGAACCCGGGCGTGTCCACAACGCAGATCCGGTTGTCCTTCCACTCCAGATGGCAGACGGCCGAATTGATGGAGATTTTCCTTTCGATTTCATCGGGGTCGTAATCGGTGACGGTGTTCCCTTTGTCCACTTTGAGCAAACGGTTCACCGCGCCGGCATCGAAAAGCATGGCCGCCGCCAGCGAAGTTTTTCCGGACGAGCCGTGGCCGGTGAGCGCGATGTTCCTGATCTTGTCGGGCGCATAGTCTTTCATGATCGTTCCTCCGCGATTCCCTGATGCGGGTTCGGAATTCGGGGTGCCAACCTCGAAACAAAGTCAGCGAGTTGTTCATCATACACCAGACATCCCCCCCTTCTCAAGAGCCTCTTTCGGCCTTGAGTCGGGTGGCGGCGATAAAGACGGCCTCCGTTCACGCTCCCTCGCCGGATCCGAGGAGTCCCAGCGCCTCTTCCAGTTCGACCGGCAGGGGCGCGGAAAATTCCATTTCGCGTCCTGTCACGGGATGGGGGAATTCTAGGCGCCAGGCGTGCAGAAAAAGGCGGGGAAAGGCTTTGTCTCCCCGGCGGCGGCCGTACCGCGTGTCTCCGGCCAGTGGATGTCCGGCGGCGGCGAAATGAACACGGATCTGGTGCGTTCGGCCCGTGACGGGCCGGATCTGGAGAAGGGAATGTTCCTTGAAGACGCGGAGGACCTTATAGAGCGTCAGGGCTTCCCGCGGTTTTCGGCCCTGAACGGCGAACGCCGCACCTCCGCGAAGGCTTCGGCCGATGGCCCGATCCAGTTTCCCCTCCGGCCGCTTCATTCGGCCCCACACCAGTCCCAGATAGGTCTTTCGGACCTTGCGGTTCCTGAACATCCTCTGGAGCGCGAAACAGGCTTCTTCGCTGCGGGCCACGACCATGACGCCCGAAGTCTCCTTGTCGAGCCGGTGGACGATGCCCGGCCTTTCTTCGGCCCCGACCGATTCGATTCCGGGGAATCGGGCCAGCAGGCCCGACGCCAGCGTGCCGGAGCGATGACCCGCGCCGGGATGAACGACCAGGCCTGAAGGCTTGACGATCACCGCCAGATGTTCATCGGCGAACAGGACCTCGAGGGGCATCAATTCCGGGCGAAGACCCGGCCTTGCATCTTCATCCCACTCCATCTTCACGTTGTCGCCCGTCTTGAGTTTCTGCCCCGGCTTCGCGGCGCGGCCGTTGACCGAAACCCGGCCGGAATCGATGAGCCCTTTAAGACGGGAACGGGTGAGGACGCGGACGTTTCGGGCGAGGAAGACGTCGAGGCGCAATCCGGCGTCCCGAGGGCCGGCGGACAGGTCACTCTGTGGGGGCATGCCTCTTCTTGAGAATGAGATGCAGGACCAGTCCGGCCGCCAGGCCGAGCACGCAAAAGAACTGGGGCCAAGTCAGGGTGGCAAGCGGCGTCGGCCCCTGAATCAGGATCGATCGGGCGGGATGGTCTCCTCGGAAATACTCCGTAAAAAACCTGATGACCGAGTAGTTCATGATGTAAAAAGTGAAGACCTGGCCGTCGAACCTCTTGCGGCGGAGGATGAGGAACAGAACCACGAAATTCGTGAAGTTCAGGAAGGACTCATAGAGCTGAACGGGGTGCCGTTCCACTCCCAAGGGGATGCCGGTCAGCGCTCCGGCCCGGGGATTGCTGAACGTGACGCCCCAGGGAAGATCGCACGCCCGTCCGTAGCAGCAGCTGGCCAGAAAACAGCCGATCCGCCCGAATCCGTGACCCAAAGCCAAAGCCGGACCGACAAGATCGCCCATCTTCCACGTCGGGAGCTTGTGCCGGCGGAAATACCACAGGGCGAACAACACGCCGAAAATCAGCCCGCCCTGAAAAACGCCTCCCGACCGGGCCAGATTGAGAAGCTCCCGGGGATTCCCCGTATACCGACGGAAATCGGAAAAGAGCAGGATGAGCTTCGCCCCCAAAATCGACACGAGCAGAATGTAAAACGCCGCGTCCAAGACGCGCGGAGCGGGAAGCCCCTGTTTTTTGGCCTGGACATACAAAAACCACAGCCCAAAGGCCACGCCCAACGCCATCATGATCCCGTAACTGTAAACGGTCAACGGGCCCAGTTTTATCGCTGGCAGCATGAGACCCTCCTTCGGAAGAGAAATGAGGCGATGAGCCATACGGCGCCGATGGTGATGCAGGAATCGGCGACATTGAAAGACGGCCAATGGGCGTTTCCGACATGAACATCCAGGAAATCCACGACATAACCGAAACGGAAACGGCTGATCTGGTTTCCGAGCGCTCCGGCAAGGATGAGCATCAGTCCGGCCAAAGTCCCTTTCTCGGAAGCCGGCGTTTTGAAGAAATAGTAAAGGACGAAGGCCAGGGCGGCCAAGGCGGCGGCCAGGAGACCGGCCCGAACCCAGGGATCGCCGCTTCCGGACAGGAACCCGAAAATCGCCCCCCGGTTGCGGACGTGAACGATGTTGAAGAATCCGGGGATGACGGTCAGCGCCTGCCCCTCGAAGAGGCGGGCTTCGACCCATCCCTTGCTCAACTGATCCGCCGCAAAAAGGACTCCGGCCAGGGCGAGAAAAAAGAACTTGGGCTTCATGAGCGTTGTTCCTTCAGGACCTCCCAACATCGCCGGCAAAGATCCGGATGGTCGGCGTTCTTACCGACCTCGTCCGAAAACATCCAGCACCTCCGGCACTTCCGACCCGGCGCTTTCTCCACCAGAACCTCGAGGTCCGGACCGGAGTGGAATTCCAAGCCGACGTCGGACACGATGAACAGCGGCGGCAAGTCGTCCCGAAAGCTCTCCAACGGTCCCCTCAAGGACTCAGGCGCCCGAAGAAACACCCGGGCTTCCAGGGCGTTCCCGAGACGCTTCTCCTCCCGCGCTTTCTCAAGCTCTTTGAGAATCCGCTCCCGCACCCCGAGAACGCTCTCCAGGCTCCTCCGTTCGTCGTCCTCGATCCACGTCTCACGAAAAGAGGGAAAATCCTCGAGATGGATGGACTCCGCCTTGCGGCCGCCCGGACCCGGGGGCGCCAATCGCCAGGCGTCTTCGGTGGTGAAAGGCAGGACGGGGGCCATGAGCAGCAGGGTGGCGCGGAGAATTCCGTGCAGCGCCGTCTGAGCCGACCGTCGCCCCGGAGAGTTTTCGGCCGAACAATAGAGCCTGTCCTTGAGAACGTCCAGGTAAAGGCTGCTCAACTCCACGGAAAAAAATTCGGACAGGGCGTGGAAAACGACATGGTATTCGTAGTCCCGGTAAGCCTGAAGGACCCGGCGGCCGACTTCCGCCGTTTTTTGAAGTGCCCAGCGGTCCAAAACCAAGAGGTCCTTGCGGCCGACCGCATGGCGCTCGGGATCGAAATCGAAAAGATTGCCCAGGAGAAACCTCCACGTGTTGCGCAGTTTGCGGTAGGCTTCGATGATGCGGGCCATGATCTCCCGGCCGAACCGGGCGTCTTCCTTGAAATCCAGCATGGCCACCCACAACCTTAGGACCTCGGCACCGTTCTGGGAGATGATCTCCCCGGGATCGATGACATTGCCCTGGGATTTGGACATGGCCCGTCCCGTCTCGTCCAGGATGAATCCGTGGGTGATGACCGTTTCGTAAGGAGCGCGGCCCCGGGCCGCGACGCCCACAAGAAGCGAGCTGTTGAACCAGCCCCGATACTGGTCGTGGCCCTCGATATACACGTCCGAAGGCCAGGGCAGCTCCGGCCGGGCGTCGAGGACGTTGTGGCTGGCCCCCGACTCGAACCAGACGTCGAGGATATTGCTCTCCTTGGTCAGATCGGCGGAGCCGCAGCCGGGGCAGACCCGGCCCGGCGGAAGGAACTCCCGTCCGGGTTTGAGGAACCAGGAATTCGAACCCTCGCGGGAGAAGATGTCGGCCGCCCGGAGACAGATCTCCTCATCGGCCAGGACGCGGCCGCACGCCCGGCAGGAAAAAGCGGGCAGAGGCACGCCCCACAGGCGCTGCCTCGAGATGCACCAGTCGGGACGGTTGATGAGCATGTTGGCGATCCGTTCCCGGCCCCAGGAGGGAATCCACGTCACGCGGCGGACTTCCTCCAGGGCCTTGTCCCGGAGGCCCGCCGCGTCCAAGGAAATGAACCACTGGTCCGTGGCCCTGAAGATCACGGGATTCTTGCACCGCCAGCAGTGAGGATAGGAGTGGGTGATCTCCCCCCGTCCGGCGAGGCTTCCGTCCTTTTCCATGTCGTCCATGATGAGCCGGTTGGCCTCAAAAACGTTCACTCCGGCGTAACGTTCGACCTCGGACGTAAAGCGTCCCTCCTCGTCCACCGGGGCGTAGACCTCCAGCCCGCATTCGACTCCCGTGGCGTAGTCTTCCTGGCCGTGGCCCGGCGCGGTGTGAACGGCTCCCGTGCCCGTGTCCAGCGTGACGTATGACGCCAAAACGAAAACCGACTCGCGGTCGATGAACGGATGGCGGGCCTTGAGGCCCTTGAGCTCGGCGCCCTTGAACTCCGCGAGAATTCCGGACGTTTTCAAACCCAATTCTTCGACGATCAGGGGGACAAGCCTCTTGGCGGCAATGAGCACTTCGCCGTCCGCCTCGAAGGCCACGTATTCATAATCAGGATGAAAGGCGATGGCCAGGTTGGCCGGAAGGGTCCAGGGGGTCGTCGTCCAGATCAGGACGGACGCCTTCCGTCCTTTGAGGCCGGGAGACAGAGGCGCAAGGTCGGAGACGACCGGGAAACGGACATAAATCGACGGCGAGCGCCTTTCCCGGTACTCGATTTCCGCTTCGGCCAGGGCCGTCCGGCAGGAAGGACACCAATGGACGGGCCGCTTGCCTTTGTACACGTTTCCCGAGCGGAAGAACGCGGCCAGGTGCCGGAGCACCTGGCCTTCGTAGACGGGATCCATGGTCAAATAAGGCGCCTCCCACTCCCCCAGCACCCCGAGGCGCTTGAATTCCCGGCGTTGGATGTCGATGAACGTCTTTGCGTACCGGGCGCATTCCTCCCGGAACTCGATGACGGACATGTTCTTCTTCTTCTCCCCCAGCTTCTGGTCGACTTTGATCTCGATCGGAAGCCCATGACAATCCCAGCCGGGAAGATAGGCGGTCTGGAAACCCATCATCGTCCTGGATTTGACGATGAAGTCCTTGAGAATCTTGTTCAGCGCCGTGCCGAGATGAATGTGACCGTTGGCGTAGGGCGGACCGTCGTGAAGGACGAACGCGGGCCGTCCGGTTCCCTTCTTCAGGATCTTGTCGTACAGGCCTTCTTCCTCCCACATTTTGAGAATTTCCGGCTCGCGCTGAGGAAGCTTGGCCTTCATGGCGAAATCCGTCCGCGGCAGATGGAGCGTGTCTTTGTAGTCCGGGGCGTCAGGCATCATGTTCTCCGGTCGTTTCAAGCCCCGTATTATAGACGAAAAACGCGCCGTTTCCTAGTTGATCTTGACGTCCCGAAAAGGATGAGGAACGAAAAATTCTGTTTCACTTTTCGGAAGACCTGGGCGCAGGTCTCGGAGCCCGGCACGGTTCGAATCGCTGCGGATCAGCGGCGGGATTCAGGACTTAAGGAAGTGAGCGCCCCGGCTCACGGGGTTGCTCAGGGCGGCCTGGGTGATGAGCAAGGCCACTTGAATCCCCTGTCTCAGGGCGACCACGTTTTCGTCCATGCGGACTTCCCGATAGAATTTTTCGATGCGGTGATGGAGGTATTCGAGGTCGGCCTTGGCCCTTTCCAGGCGCTTGCGGGTGCGGATGATGCCGGCGTAGTTCCAGAGCGTGGAGCGGATGGACAGCCAGTCCTGGTTGATGAGGGCCGGATCGATGTCCTCCTCGTTCCGGGGATAATACCACGGATGAATCTCCGACGGTCTGTAGAGCGGCACCGAGGGCAAGCTCTCGACGATGGCCCGGGCGGCGCGCGTGCCCCACACGAGCCCCTCCAGGAGAGAAGTCGAAGCCAGGCGATTCGCGCCGTGGACACCGGTGCAGGCCGTCTCTCCCACGGAGTACAGCCCGTCGAGCGACGTTCTCCCCCAGAGGTCCGTCCACACTCCCCCGCAGCAGTAATGGGCCGCCGGCACGACCGGAATCGGCTGGCTCGTGATGTCGATTCCGGCCCGCAGGCAGGTCCGATAGATGTTGGGAAATCTCTTCTTGATGTCGGTCTTGGCATAGGACGCCAGATCGAGAAGGACGTAATCGGAATCGCTTTCGATCATCTCCTCATAGATCGCCCGGCTGACTTCATCGCGCGGCGCCAGGTCCTTCTTGTCGCTGTATTTCTGCATGAAGGTCCGGCCTTCCCGCGTCTTGAGCCTGGCGCCCTCTCCGCGGACCGCCTCGGAGATGAGGAACCCCCCCTCGTCGCGGTGGAAAAGAGCGGTGGGATGGAATTGGAGGTATTCCATGTTGATGATCCGGGCCGCGGCCCGGTAAGCCATGGCGTATCCGGCCCCGATGGCGCCTCGGGGGTTGGAGCTGTTCAGGAACAGCGCGGCGCAGCCTCCGGTGGCGAGAACGGTCGCCCGGGCGAAAATCGTCCTCACTTTCCCCGTTTCGTTCTCCAGGACGTAGGCGCCGATGCAACGCGGCGGGCGATAAGAGGCGATGGCGTTCCTCGAGTGGTGGGGCACGGTCAGCAAATCCACGGCCGAATGGCCCGAGAGCAAGGTGAGGGCTTTACGGCCCTTGAGCGCCCGGAGAAACCGCTCCTGGATCGTCCGCCCCGTGGTGTCTTTGACGTGAAGGACGCGGCGACGGGAATGACCTCCCTCCTGTGCGTAATCGAGCCCTTCGGGGGAACTTCGGGAGAACGGGATCCTGAGCTCGCGGACGAGGATGCGTTCGACCAGAGGCTTGCTCTCCTTGGCCAGAAGCTCCACCGCTTCCGGGTTGTTGATTCCGTCCCCGGCGGTGATGATGTCTTCGGCCAGCAGCTCGGGCTGGTCGTCGCTGCCCAGCGAAACGATCCCTCCCTGGGCGTAATAGGTGTTGGACTCCTCGGGATTCGCGTTCTTGGTGATCACCACGACGTCCAGGCCGTTTTTGGACGCCTCCAAGGCGGTCGTCGCGCCGGCGACGCCGCAGCCGATGACAAGAACGTCGGTGTCGATGTCCCGTCGACGGTCGTCGTTGCGTCGGCTCATGATTCAAACTCCAGGCTGATGTCGATGGCCGGAGCCGAATGGGTCAACGCCCCCACGGAGATGTAGTCCATCCCGCTGGCCGCGATCCGCCTCACGCGCCGGAGCGTCACTCCTCCCGAGGCCTCGAGGGGAACGCGGCCGTCGACCCAGGAAGCGACCCGGCGCAGGGCCGCCGGGGGCATGTTGTCGAGAAGGATCATGTCGGCTCCGGCCTCCACGGCCTCGCGGGCGGAAGCGAAATTCGTGGCTTCGACCTCGATGCGCATCTTCGGCCCGATCCTCCGCCGGACCCGCCGCACGGCCTCCGCAACGCCTCCGGCGACCTGGAGGTGGTTGTCCTTGATGAGAGCCATGTCCGAAAGGCTGAGGCGGTGATTCTCCCCGCCGCCCATGCGGACGGCGTATTTTTCCAAGGCCCGCCAGCCCGGAGTCGTCTTGCGGGTGTCGAGAATTTTGGCCCCCGTCCCGCGGACGGCGGCGACGTAGGCTTGGGTCAGCGTGGCGATGCCGGAAAGCCGCTGAAGAAAATTCAGCGCGGTTCTTTCCGCTTTCAGAAGCACGCGCGAACGTCCCCGGACGTCGGCCAGGACATCCCCCTTCCGGAAATCCCGTCCGTCGGGAATCCTGATCACGAAGGAAACGGGGGCGCCGGCTTTCCGGAAAACGCGGGCCGCGACCTCGATCCCGGCCAGCCGTCCGGATTCTTTGGCCAGAAGGACCGCTCGGGACATTGAGGACGAGGGGATCAGGCTTTCGGAGGTGACGTCGCCGGCGGGGACGTCTTCCCTCAAAGCGGAATCGATAAGCGCCTCAATTTCAGCGGAGAGCATGCGCAAATTATAGAGTGTTCGAAGATGACGGTCAATGAGCGCCCCAAACGCGCGCCGGCACCCGAACGATCCGGCCCCATGTTGACTTCTCCTCCCGACCGTGTCTTATTAGAGTTCATGCCTCGCAAGAGAATCCTTTATGTTCTCGTTTCCCTCGCCGTCGCCGCGCTGTTTCTTTGGCTTCTGCTCCGCGAGATCGAGCCCGGCCTCATAAAAAGGACTTTTTTCGACCTGCATCTTCCCGCCCTGGCGGCCTTTGTCGTCATTCACCTCCTCGCCGTCTGGCTGAGGTCGTGGCGATACAAGATTCTCCTCCACCCCCTCCCCTGCTCCTGGTCCGGAATTCTTCTCACCACGCTCGTCCGCAACTCCTTTGACGACCTCCTCCCGGCCCGGATCGGGTCGCTGTCCTACATTTACATCCTCAACCAAAGGCTCGGTTTCAGCTTTGAATCCGCGGCCTCGTCCTTCGTTGTCGCCTTGGTGCTCGATTTCCTGACCCTCGGCCCGTTCGTCCTCCTGGCCATCCTGGCCGTCGGCGCCCGGGCGCTTCCCTTTTCGGGTTCCGTACTGGCCGGTTTCGCCCTGGCCCTTTTCCTTCTTTCGGCCCTCGTCCTGTGGAAAATGGCGGCGCTCACGGAACTGATCAAAAAAGGATTCGCGTCGTTCTTCCGGCGTTTTCATCTGTCCGGGAAGACGGGAGCGAGGACTGTTCTCGAAAAGCTCGATCTGGTGCGGGATAACCTCGACCGCGTCCGCAGCCCGAGCCTGATGGCTCTTCTGCTCGTCCAATCTTTTTTCATCCGTCTGGCCAAATATGCTTCCGTCTATTTCCTGCTCTGCGGATTTCTGCGGAGCCACGGCATCCGGCCGGGCGATGTCGGATTCTGGAAAACGATCCTCGGCTTGACCGGCGCGGAATTCACATCCATTCTGCCCGTCAAGGGACTGGGCGGCTTCGGCACATGGGAAGCGGCCTGGACGGTCACGTTCCGCCTGCTCGGATTCCCGGCCGACCTGGCCGTCGTCTCGGGGCTGGGCGTTCACATCACCACCAACCTGCTCGAATACGGGCTGGGCTTGGGAGCGATTCTGATTTTGCTCCTGCCCTATGTGAAACACAAACGGCATGAAGGCCGCAAAAGATCAAATGGATGAAAACCTGTTCGGGCTGAAGAAAAGCGATCTGGAACAAGCCTTGAATCTCGGCCTGTCCAAAGGCGGCGAATTTTCCGAACTGTTCGTCGAGCGCCGGGCGCACACATCCCTGCTCATGGAAGACGACATCATCAAGGACACGGCCGAAAACGTGGTCCTGGGACTCGGGGTCCGCGTCATCAGGGACGGGCAGACCGGCTACGCCTACACGAGCGACCTCTCCGAGGAGGCCGTCCACGCCGCCGCCTCAACGGCGGCGTCCGTGGCCGCCGGAGGAGCGCCGCGCAAGCCCTTTCCCTTGAAGGAGACGATTCCCGTCCGGGAGCCTGACCCTCTCCGGATCCCCTCTCATGCGGCTCCTCTCGAGGTCAAAATCAGGCTCGTGCGCGAGACCTACGACGCGGCCCGGCATTTCGATCCGGCGGTAAACAAGGTCAAGGTCTCTTTGAGCGACTGTCTTCAAAACGTCCTCATCGCCAACAGCGAAGGACTTCTGGTCGAGGACCGGAGGCCGATGCTGCGGCTCGGCTGCCTTGTCCTGGCCGAGAAAGGCGGACGGAGAGAGTCGGGCTTTTCAGGCGGCGGAGGAAGAGTCGGGCTTGAAGCCCTGTCCGAAGCGATGAGCCCGGCCGCGATCGCCGCCGACGCCGCCCGGGAAGCCGCGGATCTTCTCGAAGCCCGGGACGCACCGGCCGGAGAAATGCCCGTGGTGCTCGCGGCGGGCCACAGCGGGGTTTTCATCCATGAGGCCGTCGGCCATCTCCTCGAAGCGGATTTCGTCAGGAAAAAAACATCGGTGTTCTGGGACAAGCTCGGTCGGCGCGTCGGCTCCGGAGAGGTGACGATCTTCGACGATCCCACCCTCCCGTCCTTTCGAGGCTCTTACCGGGTCGACGACGAAGGCACCGTGCCTTCCAAGACCCCGCTCGTCGAAAAAGGCGTTCTGACCGGCCTGCTCCAAGACCGGATTTCGGCGCGGATCTTGCGCCGGCCCCTGACCGGACACGGACGGCGCCAGGACTTCACCTGTCCGCCCCTGCCCCGCATGTCGAACATTTTCGTCGACCGGGGCGAGTTTGACCCGGAGGACATCATCCGCTCGGTCAAGAAAGGCCTGTACGCCGAGCGCTTTCTGGGCGGTCAAGTCGAGGACTCGGGAAAATTCACGTTCACCGTGAGCTCGGGCCGCCTCATCGAAAACGGGCGTCTGACCCGCCGGGTGAAACACGTGACCCTGATCGGCTCCAATCTGGACATCCTGAGGAAAATGACCATGGTCGGCTCGGACCTCGCCTTCGGTTTGCCGACGGGAACATGCAGCAAGGACGGACAGGACGTTCCCGTCACGGACGGCTGTCCGACGCTCAAGGTCTCCTCCATGACCGTCGGAGGATCGCTTGAGGACTGAACGTTCCGCGGAGAGCCTGCGCCGCATGGCCGCGGATCTGGTCGAGAAAGCCCTGAAGGCGGGAGCCGAAGAAGCGGAGGTCCACGTCGCCGAGGGAACGGAGTTCAGCGTCGATGTCCGGCTCGGACGCATCGAGAATCTCATTCAGGCCGGATCGAGAAGCGTGGACCTGAGGGTCATCCTCGACCGACGCACGGCCCACGCCTCTTCCTCGGACCTGTCGAAGGATGTCCTCAACGGACTGGTCCGTCGGGCCGTCGAGCGCGCCCGGTTGGCGGAGCCGGACCCCTGCGCGGGACTCCCCGAATCCGGCGACGCTCCGCCCGATCCCTCCACGCTCGGCATTTACGATCCGGAACTGTCGTCCGTCGAGCCGCGGACCAAGATCGAGACGGCGATGCTCACCGAGAAGCTCGCGCTCGAGGACCGGCGCATCACCAACTCCCAGGGCGCAAGCCTGGAAACGAACGCATCGACGGTCATCCTGGCCAATTCCAAGGGGTTCCTCCGCGACTACGGCGTCACGCACTGCTCGCTCAGCCTGGGCCTTCAGGCCGGTGGGACAAACGACCGGGTCGAGGATTTCTGGTTCTCTTCGGGCGTGCGGTGGAAAGACCTCGCTTCGCCGGAGGCCGTCGCCCGCACGGCTGTGGAAAGGACGGTCAGGCTGCTCCGACCGAAAAAGATCAAGACCCAACGGCTGCCCGTCCTTTTCGAGCCGCTGATGACATCCTGGCTCATGGGATTCCTGTTCTCCTGCGTTTCCGGAACCGCGGTTTTTCAAAAAGCCACCTTCCTCGCGGACAGGCGGGGCGAGAAAGTGGGCAACGGCCTGGTGACGGTCCTGGACGACGGTCTTCTTCCCGGCCTGCCCGGCACCCGTCCGTTCGACGCCGAAGGCGTTCCCTGCCGGAGGACAACAGTCATGGACCAGGGCGTCCTGAAGCGGTTCCTGTGCGACGTCTATGCCTCCCGCAAACTCGGCCTGAAGAGCACGGGCAACGCCGACGGCGGGGGGGTGGGGCCGAACAACTTCTACCTCCGTCCGGGCGGGCGGAGCGCCGAAGACATCATCGCCTCGACGGACCGCGGCCTCCTCATTGTCAAGACTCTGGGACACGGGCTCAATCCCGTGACGGGAGAGGTTTCCCGGGGCGCGTTCGGCCTGTGGGTGGAGAAGGGCGAAATCTCCTTCCCCGTATCCGAGATCACGATCTCAGGGAACCTGGAACGGATTCTGAACGACATCCAAGATGTCGGCTCCGACCTGGACCTGGCGCTGGGGCTTTCCGGGCCGACGATCAAGATCGGCGAAATGACGGTGGCCGGAACATGAAGCCGAGGACGGACTTCGGGCCCCCGGTTCTCCTTCCGGCGTGAGAAAGGGAGACGTCCCCCTCCTCAGGGGCTCTCGGCCGGCCTTCTCGAAACCCGGAGTTCGGGCGCCTTGAGATGGAACAGCGCCGCGACGGCCAGCATCAGGCCCCCGGCCGCGGCGTACATCACGGGGTAGTTCCACAGATCGGAAATCCATCCGAAGAACGGCGCGCCCATCGCCATGCCCGCATCGAACAAAGACAAGTAGAGGCCCAGGGCGGTGCCCTTGCGCTCCCGGCCGATGATGTCGATGAGGTAGGTGCTCAAAGCCGGAAAAATCAATCCCTGTCCCAGTCCCGCCACAAATCCCGCCAGCACGAAGGGCCAGAACGACTTCACCAGGGACAAACCGAGAAGATTGAGTCCGATGATGAGAGCCGCGGGAAATATGACCCGTTTCCGTCCGAACCGGTCGGAGAGATCCCCCCCGCTGAGTCGTGTAAGTATGGCCGCCGTGGAAAAGGCGAAGAAAAAGGGCCCGATGCGTTCGAGCGCGAGGGATTTGCCGAAAAGAGCGATGAAATAAATGACCGCGCTTCGCACCGCTCCATGGACGACGGGCATGAGGCCGATGAGGAGAATCATCGCCGGCGTCAGCCCGACGAACAACTTCCGTCCCGGCGGGCGCCCGTTGCTCTCCGGGCGCGGGACTTCGCGGATGACAAGGAGGCACACGAAGGCGAGGACGATGAATCCCAGACCGGCGTTGAACAGCCAGCCGAATCCGAAAAAACGCACGATTTCCTCGGCCAGCATGGGTCCCACGGCGCTGGCCACGAGCCCGGCCGCCCCGACGACGCCGATCGAATGGGCCAGGCGGTCGAGAGGCGCCAAGTCGGAACAGATGGTGATCGTGGCCGTCATGCTGACGCCCCAGCCCAGGCCGGTCAACGCCCGGAGGAACACAGGTAAAAATCCGGCGTCCTTCACCAGGTGAAACAAAGGCATGACCGCCATGAGCAGGCCCAAACCGAGCAGGGACAATCTCTTCCCTCCACGCCGATCGATTTGCCGTCCGAAAAAAGGCCGGACAAGGATGGCCATCAGGCTGTGGATGCCCATGATGAGCCCCACGCGGCTCTGGGAGGCGCCGAACCGTCCCAGAAAAAGAGGGAAGATGAAAAAGAGGGTCATGCTCATGAAAAGGAAAAAATACCCCAGCAGGGCAACGAGAAAGTCCCGGCGAAAAAATGCGGACGAGGGCGTCCGTCGGCCGGAGATCGCATGCGTCACTTCCGCCTCCGTTCCGGCCGGCTGCATGGAGATGCCGATCGGAAGCGCTGAAGTTTACAGAAAACCGCGAAGTTCGTAAAGGGCCGGGAGGAGAAAGAAGCGCTGGCTGTTTAGGGGAAAATCAAGCTAAAAGGGGAATTATGAAAAATTTTGTCCTTGCCCAGCCAGCGAAACAAGGTTTTCCCTTTTATACCCCCTCTCCCCGAGAAAATCAAGAGCCTTCTGGCTCTATGACGAATTGTGTGTTGAATTCTAGTCTGAGGCCCGATGCTCACGCTAAAGGACCACACAAAACGTCATGGAGCCGAGCCTTCTTGATGTTTTCGGCGCGGGGCATGTCCGCCCTCAATCTTTCGGATTTTCGATCTTTTCCACCTCGATCGTGCACTCGCTGACGAGGGCGGCGATGACGGCCACGGCCGCGAGCACGGGCGCGGCCAGGACGGTGATGACCGCCGCGGAAGCCCCGATGGTCAGGGGGATGTCGATCAGGGGTTTTTCGCCCTGAAGAAGGCGCACGCGCCTGATGTTCCCCTCGTGGATGATTTTTTTTACGGCATTGACCAAATCATCGCCGGAAACGTTGAACCGCGTTTTCTGATTCTCGGCCATGGAAGACCTCCTCGGAAATGTCTCTCTTTATTATACGCGTTCGGAGCCCCGAAGTTTCGAAACCCGAGGCTGAGGTTGCGTTCGGACTCGAGCCTTGTCACAATGGAGAAAACCGCTGCGGAGGTCGCCATGAAAAACCCAGCCGCCAAGACCGCCACGGGGCTCCTGACCTTGCTCCTGGCCCTGCCCCTCCAACCGGGAAGCCGGACGGGATCGGAAGACAAAATCCTGGCCCGTCTCAACACGAGTCGGGGCGTCATCGTCCTCGAATTGGACTTCAAGAAAACGCCCCTCACCGTCGCCAATTTCATCGGCTTGGCCGAGGGGACGATCGAGAACGGCGTCTTTCCCGTCGGGCGGCCGTTCTTCAACGGCACGAAGTTCCACCGCGTCGTCCCCGGCCATGTCATCCAGGCCGGCCGGCCCGAGGGATCGGCGGCCGAAGGCCCGAACTACGAAATCCCGAATGAAATCCATCCCGGCCTGGGCCACGGCCGGGCCGGGGTCCTGGGCATGGCCAATTCCGGCCCCCACACCAACGGAAGCCAGTTCTACGTCACGCTCGCCGACCGATCCTATCTCGACGGGGATTACACCGTCTTCGGCCGGGTGGTCGAAGGCCTGGACGTGGTGAACGCCGTCGTCCAAGGGGACGCGATCGTCTCGGTGGACATTCTGCGCTCCGGCCCGCAGGCGGCGGCCTTCAAAACCGACACGAAGTCCTTTGTCGCCCTTTTGGAAACGGCCCGGCGCCGTGTCCTGGAGGCCGCGGCGGCTAAGGAAAAAAGCGAGAAGGCGGTGATCGCCGCCAACTGGCCGGAAGCCGTCCTGACGCCCAGCGGTTTGAGGTATCAGGTCCTCGAGGCCGGGGGGAAAGTCGGTCCCGAAAAAGGCGACCGGCTGAAGGTGATCTACAGCGGTCAGACTTTCGCCGGCCGGAAATTCTTCAGCACCGCCGACGAAGGCCGGCCCTCTTCCTCTCCCCCCGCCGAGCCGTTTCTCTATCGCCCCGGTCACACTTCTCTCACTCCCGCCCTGGAATCCGCTCTGGCGACGATGAAAAGAGGCGAGAAGCGCTTGGTCATCGCCCCCGCCCCGCTGGCTTACGGAACGCGGGGCTATTACGGCCGCGAACAGCCCGGCGGCAAACGTTTCGTCATCTCTCCGGGCACGACCCTCGTCTACGAGGTTGAACTCCTGGACGCCCTGAAGCCCGACTATGCGCTGACGCCCGTTCCTTTCGCCCGGGTCACGTTGACCGACCGGTTCTGGGCTCCCCGCCTGGAGACGAACCGCCGGGTGACGATTCCCTACGCCCTGCGCCAATGCGAAGAGACGGGACGCATTCGCAACTTCGAGACCGCCGCCGCCCTTCTGGCCGGATCGGCCGTCGAACGCAAGTTCCACACCCGCTATCCCTTCGACGACTCGGACGTCTTCAAGATCATCGAGGGCGCCTCCGCCTCTCTGGAATCGCACCCCGACCCCGCGCTCGAGAAGCGCATCGACGAACTGATTTCCGTGATCGCCGCCGCCCAGGAGCCGGACGGATATCTTTATACGGCCCGAACGATTTTCCGGCAGAATCCCTCCGTCCTGTGGGTCGACTCACCCGAACGATGGTCCGACCTGCGCCGGGGCCATGAACTCTACAACGCCGGACATCTTTACGAGGCCGCGGCGGCCCATTTCCGGGCCACCGGGAAGCGCGGTTTGCTGAACGTGGCCCTTAAGAACGCCGACCTCGTGGCATCGGTCTTCGGTCCGGGAAAGCGCCCGGGGGTGCCCGGGCATCCGGAAATCGAAATCGGCCTGGTCAAGCTCTACGGCCTGACCGGAAACCGTTCCTATCTCGAACTGGCCCGCCATTTCCTCAATGAGCGGGGCCGCTTCGAAGGCCGCGAATCCTTCGGCGAATACGCCCAAGACCACATGCCGCTGAACGACCAGACCGATCCCGTCGGACACGCCGTCAGGGCGGGATATCTCTATGCCGCCGCGACGGACATCGCGGCTCTCACGAACGCCGGACCGGCCGCGCAGAGAGCGCTGGAAACCCTGTGGCGAAACGTCGTGTCGAAGAAAATGTACGTGACGGGCGGCGTCGGCGCCGCGGGGGCGATCGAGGGATTCGGTCCCGATTATGATCTCCCCAACGCCACGGCTTACTGCGAAACGTGCGCCTCGATCGCCATGGCGCTCTGGAGCCGGCGGCTGTTCCTTTTGAACGGAGAATCGGACTCGCTCGATGTCCTGGAGCGCCTTCTCTATAACGGCATCCTGCCCGGAGTCAGCCTGGACGGAGACCGCTTTTTCTACTCCAACCCGCTGGCGTCATTCGGCCGGCATCAGCGGAGCCCCTGGTTCTCCTGCGCCTGCTGTCCCTCCAATCTTTCGCGCTTCCTCCCCGCTGTTCCCGGATTCCTTTACGCTCTCGGCGAAGGAATCCTGTACGTCAACCTTTTCGCCGACAGCCGGGCTTCGCTGACGCTGAAAAACGGACGGGACATCAAGATCGTCCAGAGAACGGATTACCCCTGGAACGGACGCGTGGAGATTCTCGTCGATCCCCAGGTCGCCCTGCCTTTCACGATCGCGGTTCGCATCCCCGGATGGGCGAGAAACCGACCGTTTCCCGGCGACCTGTACGCCTTTGCCGACGGACTCGAGCCGGCCGCAAGCTTGAAGGTCAACGGCCGGGCCGTCCCGGTCGCTGCGGACCGGGGGTGGGTCCTCGTCAACCGCACGTGGGCCAAAGGCGACGCGATCGAGCTCGAACTCCCCATGCCTGTCCGCCGAATCCGGGCCCACGATCGGGTCCGGGACAATGCCGGACGCGTCGCCCTGGAGCGTGGCCCGATCGTCTATTGCGCCGAGGGCGTCGACCACGAGGGACGCGTCTCCCATCTGGCGATCCCCGACGACGCCGCTCTCGAACCGCAGAGAAGGGACGACCTCTTGGGCGGCATCGTCGTCCTCAACGGCCAAGCTTTGTCCGTTCGCCGCGGGCGCGACGGAGCAACGATCCTCGAATCTCCTCAAGCGTTCACGGCCGTGCCGTATTTCTCCTGGGCGCATCGCGGCCGCGGCGAGATGGCGGTTTGGTTGCCCCGGAAAGCGGAGGGGGCTCGGCCGCTTCCCCGCCCCACTCCCGCCTCCGACGCCGAGCCCTCCGTCTCCGGCGGGCGGGACGCACGGGCCCTGAACGACCTCTACGATCCTCTCTCTTCAAGCGACACGACTTATCCCTTTGTTCACTGGAAACCGAATAAGGGAACTCGCGAATGGGTCCAGTACGACTTCCCCTCGCCGGTCAGGATCTCGGGCGTCGAGGTGTATTGGGTCGACGAGGCGGCGGGTTCGGGCGATTGCCGCGTCCCGGAATCGTGGCGGGTTCTGTATCGGGACGGCGGGACGTGGCGCGGCGTCGAGCGCGCCTCCTCCGCCGCCGTAGAACCGGACCGATACAACATCATGGCGTTTTCTCCGGTGTCGACCGCGGCCTTGCGGATCGAAATCAGGTGCCGCAAAAATTTTTCGGCCGGCATTCATGAATGGAGGATCCGCTAATGGCGGTGCAGATCCTTGTGCATGATCCTCAGCGTCTCGTGGAGCCGTTCGTTCGAGCTCAGGCCGGCCAAATGCTCGTTTATGAACTCGTCGTCTTCCTCGGCCAGCATCCGGGCCGCATAATCAACAACGCTCGGCGGAAAAACACCGTCCCGTTCGTAGAGATCGCGCTTCCGAAGGAGGAGACGACTGGACGCGACGCATGAAGTGGGAAGCGGAGGCAGTTTGGCCAGGAGATCGGGGTCCTTGAAGATATTGCCCACGACATAAAGGCGCTCGGCAAGCTCGAGAGGATCGCCGTCTTGGATCCGGGAACGGTCCTTCCTGAGGGACCAGTCGGCGGCCATGACGATTCCCGCCAGAACGAGATGGATAAGGGCCGATCCGTCCGGGCTTCGGAGTTCGACGGTCTGGCGTCCGCCTTGCGCTCCGGTCGTCGTCTCGGCGACGGGATTGACGCGGGAGGCGAGGTTGCGGACCTTCGACCAACCCAGCGGCACGCGGATCATCGCGCTCCGGTTGAGATCGCTCCAGCAGATGCGGGTCGGCGCCTCTTGATTGGGGACAAGCCGGAGGTAGGCGGAGCTGACCGTATTGCCGAAAGCCGTCAGCGAATCGGCGTAGTGGCACAACCCTCCGATGAGGCGTCGCGCCTCAGCGCTCAGCTTGCCGTCCGGACCGATCATGACGTTGCGTCCGGATCTCATGAGCTCCATGTGGAAATGAAGACCGCTTCCGGCGACGCCCTCCTCGATCTTGGGGGTAAAGGTCGCCACCAAACCGTTCTGATAGGCCAGGTTGCGGATGAGCCACCGCCCCAGAACCAGGGCATCCCCCATATCCTCCACCGGGCGCGGCTGAAACTCGATTTCCAGCTGCTCGGCTCTCTTGCCCCGGATCTCCTCGATGTCGCTGCGGACGCTCTCTATGAAACCGACTTCGCTGTGCCCGTATTTCACGGCTCCCGTGATCATGGCCATGTGACGCAGCGCCTCCTTGAGGAACGGGCCGCTTTTGACGAAGGGACCCGATCCGTGATAGCCGCGTTGCTTGGCCGCGGAATAGGCGTTCCTCCCTCCCTCGCTCATGAGAAAAAACTCGAGTTCTCCCATGGCGTGGATGTCCAGCCCCGTCCGGCTGCGGAACAGTCCGGCCGCCTTGGCCAGGATGTTGTCCAAAGCGTAGGGCGCCGGATCCCCTTCCCCGGTCAGGTAGCGGCAGACAAAATCGAGAGAGCGGCCGTCGAAGGGATTGAAAAAGGCGGAATGATAAACGGGGACGACGTAAAGGTCCGAAAGCCCCGTGTCCACCATGCCCTTGAAAAGAGACGAGCCGTCCACGCGCTCGCCCTCGGCCAGGAGGCTTTCGATTTGTCCGGCATCGGAAGCGGGAAGCGTCAGCTCCTTGAGCTTTCCGTCCAGAGCAGTGTAGTGAAAGGTGATGCGCTCAATGTTTTTTTCCCGAATGACCCTCAGCAAATCGGATCGCCGGAAATCCCGGGGGTCCTTGTCCAGAATCACGGACAACGGATTGGACAGGGCGCAGCGCGCGACCTGATTCTTTTTGTCGGCCATGAGCCGGTTCTCCTCTCTCCTCCAAGAAACGCCGGTTTCTCTCGGAAGAAAGAGTATTCTATGGGAATCCGGCCGGGGATTCAAATTCCTCCGTCGGGGAAACCGGGGGAAAACCGCCGGGAACTTTTAGGAAGAATCCGGCTCGGCATGAACCAGGACCCGAGCCAGGGAGGGAACGGCCCGCTTCAGTTCTTCTTCGATGCGCGTGGTCAAGTCGTGGACCTGGAGGATCGACAGGTCCCGGTCGAACGCGCATTCCAGGGAAACGGAATGCCGTTCCCCCTGCCGGCGTAGAGTGATGTCCCGGCAACAGGGGCGCCCCGCGGCCCGCTCGGCCGTGGAGCGGATGAGGCCCACAAGAGGCCCCTCATCGGCCGTGACGTCCCGTTCCTCCGCCGTCGACGCGTCCCGCGATTCGATGTGAATATCGACCCGGAAGAGGTCCGGCATCTCCCGCTGCAGGTCCTGTTCGAAGCGCCCGGCCATGTCGTGGGCCTGCTGAAGAGTGAGGTTCTCGTCCACTTCCAGGTGCAGGGCGACGACCACTTTGCCTCCTTCCTCGGCGAGATGAATGTTGTGCACGGCCATCCGGTTTCTGAGAGCGAGGCCCCGGATGCGCTCGGCCCGATTTTCCTGCTCGACCCCCCGCGGATTGACGTGGACGACAACATCGGCTCCGGGAGAGCGGAGCTCGATTGCGTCCTTGACGGCCCGGACAATGGTCTCGGTGCCCTCGACGGACAGATAGCGGTCGACCTCCAGGCCGATATCCACGAAAATCCTCGGCCCGGAACGCCGGACGCGGACTCGGCCGACATTCATCACCCCCTCCACGCTCCCGGCGGCTTCCCGGAATTTCTGAGCGAGACCTGCGGGAGCGCTGTCGAGAAGGACATCGAGCGTCCTCTTGCCCAGCTTGTAAGAGACGAAGAGGACAAGGAAAGCCACGGCCAGAGCGGCGCCGGCGTCGGCCTTATCCAGCACGGGCGCCGCACCGGGGAAGACGTTCCGTCCCAGCCACACGAGGGCCAGACCGAGGACGACCACGGACGAACTCCAGATGTCGGCGGAAAAATGAAGGGCGTCGGCTTCGAGCGCCTGACTGTTGTGTTTGCGCGCCACCCGGCGCAGGACGCGGGAGCGATTGACGTCGACGGCAATGGATACGGCCATGACCAGAAAGCCCCACAGGCCGGGATCGACGTCCCCGGATTCGTAAACGAGACGGCGAACGCTCTCGGTGATGATCCAACCGCAGGTCAGGAACAAGAGTCCCGTTTCTATAAGCGCCGAAAAATTCTCGATTTTTCCGTGTCCGAAAGGGTGGTCCACATCCGGCGGCTTGACGGACAAGCGAACGGCCAGATAGGTGACCGCCGCAGCAACGAGGTCGAGCCCGGAATGAGCGGCCTCGGCCAGGATGCCCAGGCTGCCGGTGATCAATCCCACGACGAGCTTGAGGCCGCCAAGACACAGGCCGGCCGCGACGGAAATCGCCGCCGCCCGTTTCATTTCTCTGGCCGGCGTGTTCATGGCACTGAAACGAAAATTCTATCACTCTTTGTGCGACCGGCAAAGACACCTCCTTAGGCGCGATCGGAGTCTGGGGAGGGCAGACCCGGCCTCTCCGCACACGCCGAAAAAAAGGCCGGGCGGAGACCCTGCGCCCGAAAGAACGCCTAGGACAAATTTCAAACACGTGTTGTGCGAACCCGGAAAGGCGGTTATAATGATTCCGGAAGGAGGGCCGTCATGCCGATGAAACGCACAACCCATCGAAGCTCCAAGGGAACGAAACTGTACGCCGTGCGCGACAGCAAAGGCCGGTTCAAGGACATCCAGACCTACAAGCGCGCGCACAGCATGGACATGAAGCGCAAAAGCAAATCGGAAACGACGCGGGGGGGAAAAAAGAAAAGCAAGTAGACGCGTCATTCCCCGGCGGATTCCCTCGACGCCCGAACGCCGGACACAAGCGCACGCGGGAGAAAGCGGGCGCTTCAATAAAGGAGATGGTTCCGCCTCAGAGCGAGGAATTCTCTCAGCCTCGGCTCAAGACGGCTGAGGATTTCGTCGGGAGGTTCGTTGCGCTCCAGGCCTCGTCGCACGAGGTCCGTCCCTGCCGCGCGGTCAAAATACTCCGCATGGAACTCGAACTCCCGGGGCCACATCTCCTTGACGACGCTCAAAATGTGACAGGCGGTTCGAAACGCCCGGAAAACGTCCCGGTCGGTGACATGCATTTGGCATCCGCCGCAAAGCCGTCCCTCATGCTTTGAGAATGTCGGGGTGAACCAGGCCTCGCGGAAAACGACTCCCGGCAGGCGCAGGCGGTTGAGCCGGCGCGCAAGTTCGAACCCGTCGATCCAGGGCGCGCCGAACATCTCGAAGGGCCGGGTCGTGCCCCGTCCCTCCGAGAGGTTGGTTCCCTCAAGAAGGACTTGGCCCGGATAGACGACGGCCGTTTCCAGAGTGGGCATGTTGGGCGAGGGAATAACCCACGGAAGCCCCGTTTCGTCGAACCACATTTCGCGTTTCCAGTTTTCCATGGGGATGACCGTCAGGCGCGCCTTGTTTTTCAGGCACCGCTCATTCAGCAGCAGAGCCAGCTCTCCGATCGTCATCCCGGTTCTCAGGGGAATGGAGAAAACGCCGATGTAAGAGGCGTATTCCGGAAATTCGAGCACCGGGCCTTCGACGATGTCGCCCCGGATGGGATTCGGCCTGTCCAGAACAACGAACGCGATGCCGAATTCCGCGCAGGCCTCCATAACGGTAAGCATGGTCGCGATGTAAGTGTAGATGCGTGTTCCCACGTCCTGGATGTCGAAGAGAATCACGTCGACATTCCGGAGCATGGACTCTTCCAATCCCTTGTCGTCCTTCACGGTGTCGAAACGGCGCATGACGTCGTCAAGAGATTTTCTCCTGTCCGGTTCGAATCTCTTGCTCTGTCCGTAGAGGCTGAAAACCGGAAGACCGTACTTTTCATCCCTGGAAAAGGGAACGAACTCGCCGGCCTGGGCGTTGCCCCGGATGCCGTGCTCGGGTCCGTAGAGAGCGATGAGATTGATGTGCTCGTTTTTCATCAGCAGAGAAACGCTGCTTTCCAGATTGCGCCCGACCCCGGAAGGATTGGTGACCAATCCGACGGACTTTCCTTTGAAGGACACGGCGTGCTTGTCCAGAAACACCTCCACCCCCGGCCTGACGTCCCTTCGCTGTTCGGGCGCGTCGTTTGTCCGGGGCTCCGGAAATCCGATCTGGGAGACGGCCCCCGGGAACACGAGGACGACGCCGGCAAGGATCCCCGCTCGAAACACCGACCGCCCCTGCGCTGTGAAGATCTTCTTTTTCATGGCAACACCTCGTTGGGCATCTCGCGGTCTTTTCCCTCCTCTTCCGAGGGCGGCATCACACTTTGATGAAAATCCTCCGGCGGTAAAGGGGGGCCGCCGCCGCGGCCCAGGCCGATACGGCGGCCAGGGCGAAGATCAACGAGCCGAGATCCGCGCCGGCCCAGGAGGCAAAAAGATTCCGGTAAATCCAAGAATAAAGCGGTTGCCGGCTTCCCTCGACTCCGATTTTGATCCACAGGAGGATCTTGGTCGTGAGCGACGAGAGAAAAAACACGCCTATGGCATTCGTCCCCAAGACGAAAAACGGATAAGCCCAGGAACGAAACCGGAACAGTTCGATTGCGAACATCAGCGTCCCCAGAAGAAGGAGGGCCGCTCCGCCCGTGAACAGGACAAACGTACTGGTCCAAAGCTGTTTGTTGATGGGCATCTGGGGATGGAGAAGAAGTCCTGCCGCAGTCAGCGCCGCCCCGTATCCCAGGAAAGCGGCCGCTTTGCGGACAAGCGTCTTGTTCGTCCGCAGCAGATCCCCGGCCAAGGTGCCGAGCAGAGCGGTCGCCACGGCCGGCAGAGTGCTGAGCAGCCCCTCCGGATCGAATCCCGGCTTGTAGAGGTGTCCCCCCAAAATCCGGCCGTCGATAAAGCCCGGCAGATTGCCTTCCGCGCCGAGTTCCCCCGGTCCGATACCGGGCACGGGAATGAGTTTCAAGGCCAGCCAATAGCCGGCCGTCAGAACGAGAAACGAGGCCAGGCGGGTCGTTTTGCCGGCGGTCAGATAGGCCAGGGCGGCGAAGAGATAACAGAACGCGATGCGCTGCAGAACGCCGGGAAGCCGGACATCGGCCGGATGAAAATCAGGGAAAAAATTCAGAAACAGCCCCAGGGCGAAAAGAATCGCCGTTCGGGCGAGGATCTTGGCGATCAAGGCCCCCTTCGTCCAGGCCGCCTGTTTTCTCGCGCCCAGCGACAAGGCAACGGAAATGCCGACGATAAAAATGAAAAAGGGGAAGATGAGGTCGGCCGGAGACCAGCCGTGCCAGGGAGCGTGTCGCAGAGGGGAAAAGACGTGGTTCCAGGAACCGGGAGTGTTGACCAGAATCATGGCCGCTACGGTCAGGCCGCGCATGACATCCACAGAGGCCAGGCGGTTCGTCTCCATGACACGCGTCTCGGGTCCCATGGTAGGCCCGGTCCGCCGGGCTGTCAACATGGCCGGCAACAGTCTCGGCGATTTTGACACGTCGGTTCCGGGGTGATATAGTGAAGATCGGCGGACGGGACATGATTCCATTTCATAAGAAACGGGCTTTGCATTTTGCTCTTCTTTTTGCGTTTTTTTTCGTTTTTGCCTTCCCTCCTTCTCTCCCCGCCCCGGAGGCCGATGAGGACATCTCCATCCAGGAAGCCGTTTTCAACCTGCCGCTCTGTTACCGCCTCACGCCCTCGGTCCTCGATTTTTACGGCCAGACGGCCCGTTCCGTCGACTATGTCTGGCTCGAACCGGACCGTCACGGCCTGGCTCTGGAAATCCCCCGCGGCCGTATTCTCTTCGAATTCGGATCCTGTCCCGACATCCTGTCCCTTCCTTCCCTTCTCAGAAACCGGGGGGAGTATTTCGCCTTGGGGAGGGACGTCGACGTCTCGGAAGCCGTCAATCTGAAAGCCCTGGCCAATTTCTACAACAAAAAAACGGCCCTGGCTCCCGACGGAGACCGCGCCCTGGCCGAGAACGCCGCCTTGGCCTCGGATCTGGCTCCTTATGCCGATCTGTTCGTCATCCGGGCGGAACGATGGATGGAAGAAGACTCGACGCCGGACCTCGACATGCTCATGGGCAACGTTCATGCCGTCGCGGAAGCCGTTCGCGCGGTCAATCCGAACATTCATTTTCAGATCTGGCTGGGTCAACCGGTTGAGGGAGACCGTCTGACGGTGGAACGGCTCTATCGGGCTCTCTCGCGGCTCGTCGAACTTGATCCGCGCGATATCGGAAGCTTCGGTCTGGAACGGAACGACTCGTGGTCCGATCCCGAGCACGGAAACAACCTCCTGGTCCAAACCCAGTTTTTCGCGAGGAAAACGGTTTTCTCCCGGCCCGGGACTCCCGCGCCTCCGAGGAATTTCCGCGCCTCCGAGGAAGGATTGTCGACGATTCTTCTGACCTGGACCGACGCCTCAGACGACGAAGCCGGTTTCCTGCTCTTGCGAAGCCGAACGGCCGGCCGTCCGCCCGCGCCGGTGGAAGGTCCGTACCCCGCCGCCGATGTCGAATCCCGTCGGGACACCGTTCCGATTCCGGGGACGTATTGCTACTGGCTGTGCGCCTTCAATTCACAGGGTCTTTCCGAATTCTCCGGCTTTCAGTTTGCAGACACCTTGGGACACGGCGCCAACCTCCCTCCCCGCTTCGAGCCGGCGCCGGACGTCGTCGCGCAGAAAGGAATCCCCGTCGAATTCCGGCTTTTTGCTTCGGACCCCGAGGAGGACTCCCTCAGCTATTCCCTTTCGATTTGTCCGGCCGGAATGATCATCGATCCGGTGAGCGGAACGGTTTCCTGGCTCCCTTCCGTCAGCGGACGCTTTTGCGTTTCGGCCACGGTGACCGACGGACAGGCCGCTGATTTTCTCTGGTTTGAGATCGAAGTCCGGGACAACACCTGACGGCCTCGCCCCCCCCTCCGGAACCGGAAAAGCCGAAGAGAACTCTCGGCTCCATGACGTTTTGTGTGATCCTTGAGCGTGAGCATTGGGCCTCAGACTGGAATTCACCACACGATGCGTCATAGATCCTGAGCTCTCTTGACTTCCCGCGCCGCGTGAGACATCCTTTTAATCGTTCACAACATCCCCAAGTCCCGTTCGGACGAACAAGACGGCCCCCACCGGGGACGTCCTCCGACCGAACGACGCGAGGTGACCATGGCCGAAACGCTGAGCCGTCAGCTGTTGAACATTCTCCGCAGCCACGCCAAAGACTCCCTCCTCAGCTACAAAAAAAACGGAGCGTATGTGCCCATTTCCACCGCCGAATTCGGAACGCTCGTCGAGCGCCTCTGTTTGGGACTGAACGATGCGGGAGTCAAACCGAAAGAAAAGCTCGTCCTCCTGGCCGAAAACGGCCCGTGGTGGGTGATGACCGATTACGCCAACCTTTGTCTGGGGGGCGTCACCGTTCCCGTCTACACTTCGCTCGTTCCGGAGCAGATCCGCTACATCATCAACGATTCGAAGGCCGCGACCGTGGTCTGCGGGAGCTCCGAGCTCTGGGCCAAAGTGTCGGCCGTCAAAAAGTCTTTGAAATCGGTGAGAAGATGGGTCCTCCTCGAGGGCCGGGGTCCGCGGGGCGTTTTGACTTTGAGCGAGCTTCTTGAGCGCGGCGCTGAAAAAGCGCTCCGGCAGCCGAAAACCTTCGAACGTCTTGCGTCCGCGGTCCGCCCTTCCGACCTGGCATCGATCGTCTACACCTCGGGGACGACCGGCGTCCCCAAGGGAGTCATGCTCAGCCACTCGAATTTCGCGAGCAACATCAACACCCTGGCCTCGATCGTCGGCTTTTCGATCCGCGACACGAATCTGTCCTTCCTTCCCCTGTCCCATGTCCTGGCCCGCATGGTCGCCTTCGCCTTTCTGTCGCGCGGAACGAGTCTGGCGTTTGCCGAAAGCATCGAAACCGTCGGGGAAAACCTCCTGGAGGTCCGTCCGACGATCCTGGTCACCGTGCCCCGCCTCCTCGAAAAAATCTACGGCCGGATCCTGGACACCGTCCTGGCCGGATCGGGCCTCAAAAAAAAGATCTTTTTCTGGGCGCTGCGCATCGGACGCGAGCACGGCGCCCTGAAGCTGAAGGGGCGGGATCCGGGCGCCTGGCTCCGCTTCCGCCGCCGGCTGGCCCACCGCATGGTGTTCGCCAAAGTGGTAGCCAAAACAGGCGGGGCGATCCGCTTCATGGTCTCGGGAGGCGCGCCCCTCAGCAAGGACATCGCCGAATTTTTCTATGCCCTCGGCCTCGTGGTCCTGGAAGGATACGGTCTGACCGAAACCTCGCCCGTCATTTCGGTGAACACGTTCGATCACCTCCGGTTCGGGACGGTCGGCCGGCCCATTCCCGGCGTCGAGGTCCGCATCGCCCGAGACGGGGAAATCCTGGTCCGGGGGCCGAACGTCATGCGGGGCTATCACCAAAAGCCCAAGGAAACCCGGGAAGTCCTGAAAGGCGGATGGCTTCACACCGGAGACATCGGCCACCTGGATGAGGACGGCTACCTCGTCATCACCGACCGGAAAAAAGACCTGATCATCACTTCGGGGGGGAAAAACGTCGCCCCCCAGCCCATTGAAAACCTTTTCCTGAAAAATCCCTACTTTGCTCAAGCCGTCATCGTCGGCGGCAACCGCAAGTTCATCAGCGCTCTGATCGTTCCCGAGTTCGAAAAGCTGGAAGCCTACGCCCGCCGTAAAGGCCTCCCTTTCTCGAACCGTTCCGAAATGACCGCGTCCCCAGCCATCCGGGAATTTTTCATGAGCGAGATCGAGAAAATGACCCGACACCTGGCTCCCTACGAGAAGGTGAAAAAAATCGTCCTGCTCGAGAGGGAGTTCGATATCGGCCGTCAGGAGCTGACTCCGACCCTCAAGGTCCGGCGGCAAATCATCGAATTGAAATACAAAAAAGAGATCAACGCCCTCTACAAATGATCGCGGGCGCCGATCATCGGTCTTTGAGGGCGGCCCCTCTGAGATCGAGGGTCACGACGGCCGTGACCCGTTCCTCGCGGCCTCGCTCCGACCCGGCGTAATAAGCGAAAGTTTCCGAGCGTTTCTTCTCAATCGCGCTCTCGTAAGGCGGGGTTTTGTCGCTCAGCAGATCTTGGAGAAGGCCCGTGACGACGCCGATGGCGTCCATAATGCTCACGCCTCTGTTGGAAGGGTCGAAGGGGTCGTCCGAAACGGACGGCGGCTTGAACATCGGATTCGCGCGAAGGTTCACCTCGGGGATGTCCAGGGCTAGGGGGCTCTTGTCCCGGCCCGTCTTCAAGCTGGTGGCGACCTCCCGGCCGCCGGCGAACAACGTCACTTTGTATTCCCAATCCATCGATTTCGGCGCAGCCGACGCGGAGGGCTCGGCGCTCAGGCGAACCTCGAGCTCGAGATCCTGACGGATTTCGACTCCGCCGGACGTGAGGTCGAGGGTGTAGCGATGAGTTCGCGACGCGTCGAACAGGCGGACGGCGTCGACGGGAATGAGGTTCCATCCCCGATGAAGACGCCCTCCCCGCACCGGGCCGCTCTCATCGGAAAATTTGTAGAGCATCTCCACCGGGGATTCCAGGCCGATCACGAGTTCGGACGGCGCGGCCGAAGACCGCTCGCCCTTGGGGACCACGAGCCAAGCGCCGCTCAAGCGCGGGTATCGGACGCGCCAGGCGTTGAGATAGGCCGTCGCCTCCTCGCTCGTCGGATACCCCAAAAAATTGAAATCCGCCTGGCCGTTCCCCTGGCTCACGAAAAATTCGAACAGGAAGGACCTTTCCCTCCCGGCGTCCTCCTGCTTTCGAAAGAGAAAGGCCAACAAGGCGCTGGCTTCCGCTTTGTCCGCGGGTTCGAGCTCGGCATAGGTTTCGCTCAACATCCCGCTCGCACCCTTCAAATCGCCGGCTTGAATCCGGTCGGCCACGTCCGTCCTCCAGCTCCCGCAAAGCGCGCCGGCCGCCCCGAGGAACAGCGCCGGCCAGAGGACCCATTCACTTCTCATGGCAATCGAACAGGAAAAACGTTTCCAAGTTCCGTCCGGGAAAACCTTCCGGCAAAGACGGAAAGGGGAGGCTGTCGGTGACGGCCGAAACGGCGGAGCGGTCGAGAAGAGCGATGCGGGAGGACGCGTTGATGCGCACCAGGGAGGCCCGTCCGTCCTTTTCCACGATCACGGTCAGGGCGACTTGCCCGCCGCTTCCTTCCTTGGCCGACAAGGGAAGAACCCATCTCTTTTGAACGGACTCGACGACCCGGCGGCCCCAGGCCGTCAGCGCGGCGCTCTGGACCCCGGCCGGCAATCGCCCGCGGTAGACGACGCGATCGCCGAACGTTGAACGGGCCAACGCATATCCCTCGCCTCCGCCCGCGGCCCGGATGTCTGTGGACGGATACGATTTCAGCCTGGGGTCGGACGTCGAAGGCGCAGACCGCGCGCCTTCGGCGGATTCGGCGGCCGCGGGCGGACGAAGATCGAAATCGGGGATTTCTTTTTTTTCCGATCCGATGCGGTAGGCGAGCGCAAACGTCCCGGAGACGGCTTCCGGAACGTCCGGGCCGCTCTCCGCAGCGGACGGAGCCGGCGAGGCCGGGCCGCTTTCCGCCCCCCGCCGCCCGCCCCTCCCGGCACGACGTCCGATCTCTCCCCAGTAGGCGTCGCCCCCCGATTCCAGAAGATCGAGATCGGCCAGGTGTTTCTCATAATCGGCGGGCAAGCCGACGTTCACTCTCGGCCCGAGATGAACATTGATCGTTTTCTTTTCTACCGGAAGCATTTTGACTTCAAATCGAGCCTTGACGGCTCCGAAGAGAATAAGCGCATGCACAATCAGAGTCGCGGCCAATCCCGCAGCTTGTTTCTTTTTGAACCGCTTCCCGGACCCGGGGCCGAGATAGTCTTCATACAGCGAGGACATCATGGGATCTCTATTATAAATGAATTTCAGCTGCCGTTCGTTACAAATTGCATTCGCTTGGCATCGGAATATCGAGTCTCTCTATCATGAGCGCCCCATATGCGGGGCCGTCCTCAAATCGTCCTTAAGAAGAGGACTATGCCGGCCGAAGCCGTTTTTCAGAGTGAGTTCGATTCGTTTCCAGAGTACGGTTGAACCGGCGACTAAACCATTAAGAAAAATGGCTGTGCTGCTTGAGTGGATTTTTCGGCTCAATCTTCAAGAGAGGCTGCTCCTGGGCAGCTTGGTCTGCCTCCTGGGAGCGGGCCTTCTGGCCGCCGTCCGGTCCAAGCGCCAGGGCATTTTTTAAAAAACACATCTCCATGCGGCTGGAAATCCGCTCTTGAAGACGATTCAGGCCTTCCGGCCGCAAAAAATATCCTTGCGCAACCAGACTTTATTTTCTTTTCTTTCTTGGGGGAACACCGGTCCGCTCCGGCGAGACCGGATTCGGGGGGATCCGGAAACTCGGAATGCCGGAGGAGGGAATCGAACCCACACCCCTGTCGCCAGGGACCGGATTTTGAGTCCGGCGCGTCTGCCAGTTCCGCCACTCCGGCGGGATGTCTCTATTTAGCACGTTCAGCGCAGCCGGTCAACAAACGCTTTGTTTCCGCTTCGAGAGGGGCGGACGTCCGCCGTCCTCCGCGACCGGCGTCCGCCTTGACAAGTCCCGGGGATTACGATATTTTCAGGCTCGATTCTGTTCGACACTCAAATCCTGCGACCGTCATGAAAACCGCTCATACCGACAAGCGCCGTGCCGAGACTTCCCGCCTCTCCCGCGGACGTCTCCTCGAACTCGTCGACTCCTTTCCGGGATGCCCGATCACCGTCTGGGGGGACCTCATCTTGGACGAGTATCTCTACGGCACGACGCGCCGCGTGTCGCGCGAAGCTCCGGTGCTCATCCTGCGCCACGCGGGCAGCGAGCACAAGCTCGGCGGAGCGGGAAACGCTCTCCTCAATCTCAAGGCTCTGGGCGCCGATCCGAGGCCCGTGGGCGTTGTCGGCCGGGACGAAGCCGGGCGGACGATTCTCCGGATCCTCAAAGCGCGCCGCATCCCGCTGGAAGGCGTTCAGGTCCGACCGGAACAAAGGACGCCGGTCAAAACGCGCATTCTGGCCGGAGAGGAAAACACGCGCAAACAGCAGATTCTTCGTCTCGACCGCGAAAGCCGCGTCCGGGACGCGTCGGATATCCGCGCTCCCATGGTCCGCCGGCTGACCCTCGAAGCCCGCCGCGCGAAGGCGCTTCTGATCTCCGATTACGATTATCACACCGTTTCGGAAGACGTCTTCCGCCGCGTCTTGCCGCTGTTCAAAAAATCGGGACGTCCGGTGACTCTCGATTCGCGGTTTCGGCTCATGCGCTTTTCCGGCGTTACGGCCGCGACGCCCAACGAGCCCGAGGCGTCCGAGGCGGGGAACACGGACATCGGAGACGACGACCGCCGCCTCCGGCTGGCGGGGCAGCGCCTCCTTTCCCGACTGGGAGCGCGCGGCCTGCTCATCACCCGCGGCTCGAGGGGCATGGCCCTTTTCGAAAAACACAGGCCTCCCGTCCTGATCCCCGTGCACGGCACGACCCACATCGTGGACGTCACCGGAGCCGGCGACACGGTCATCAGCGTCTTCACCCTGAGTCTGGCCTGCGGCGCGACCTTTCGCCAGGCGGCCGTTCTGGCCAACATCGCCGGCGGCCTGGCGGTCATGAAGAAGGGCACGGCGGCCGTCGGCCGGGACGAGCTCAAGCAGGCGGTCTCGGCCGAGCCGTGAACAAGCTCATCTCTCTGGCCCGCCTTCAGGACCTCGTGTCCGCTGAGAAAAAACGGGGCCGGAAAATCGTCCTGGCCAACGGCGTCTTCGACCTCATCCATGTCGGCCATGTCCGCTACCTCCGCGAAGCCCGAGCCCGCGGCGACGTTCTCGTTCTGGCCCTGAACTCCGACACCTCGGTCCGCAAGCTCAAGGGCCCCGGCCGGCCCATCCTGTCTCAGGAGGAACGGATCGAAATCCTGAGCTCGTTTTCCAGCGTGGATCACATCGTCCTGTTCGACGAGCTCGACGTGGAAAAGATCCTCCTCGCCCTCAAGCCCGACATCCATGCCAAGGGCTCCGATTATTCCCCGGACACCGTTCCGGA
The DNA here is from genome assembly GCA_016933515.1 of Candidatus Aminicenantota bacterium. GTDB lineage: Bacteria > Acidobacteriota > Aminicenantia > Aminicenantales > JAFGAV01 > JAFGAV01. The sequence continues at coordinate 15,352 of JAFGAV010000082.1, read as the reverse complement.
AAGGGAGACCTCGAAAACGATCGGCGCCGAGACGGCCATCACCGGAGGGCCCAAAATCCGAAACACAAGAGACATCCTCCGCCGCATCGCCGCGGACAGCCCGGCCGACGACTTCCTCATCGTCCGTCTCAGTTCGCTCGGAGACATCATCCATGCCCTTCCGGCGTTCTCCGCCCTGCGCCGCCGTCGGCCCGGAGCGCGCATTTCTTGGGCCGTGGAGCCGCGGGGCAAAGAGATCCTCGATCTCGTCCCCGGACTGGACCGCATCGTCACTTTAGGCCGAAGGGGATGGTGGAACGTCCTGAGGTCCGGGAGGAGCCGGGGCCTTGTCGCCCTGGATTTTCAGGGACTGATCAAGTCCGGGCTGATCGCCCGGCTCTCAGGGGCGAAACGGCGCATCGGATTCTCCCGGCTCAACCTCCGCGAGCCTCTGGCCGGTGTCTTTTATTCCGACCAAGCCGCTCCGTTTCCCGAGACCGAACACGTCATCAAAAAGAACCTGCATCTTTTGACCGTCCTCGGAATCCATGAAACGGCATTCGATTTCCCCTTGGTCGTTCCTCCTCCGATCGCGCGTCGCGTCCGCGCCGCCCTCCGAAAGCTCGGCTTTGGGAACGGCCGGACGATCATCCTCGCCAATGTGGGCGCCGCCTGGCCGTCCAAACGCTGGCTTCCCGATCGTTGGATCGACGTCCTCCGCTCCCTGAAGGCCGAAAACCGGCGTCTCCTCGTCCTGTGGGGCACCGATGAGGAAAAACGGATGGCGGAGGGAATCGGCCGCGCGGCCGGCGTGCCGGTGTCTCCCTTTTTCACCGTGGCCGAGGTCCTGGCCTTGATCCGGGATTGCCGCCTGGTCCTCAGCGGCGACACGTTTGCCCTTCAAGCCGCCTGCGCCCTGGGCGTCCCGACGGTGGGGATTTTCGGACCGACCACCCCCGGACGGAACGGCCCGTTCGCGGCCGACGACAAGGCCGCCTTCCATGAATTGTCCTGCAGCCACTGCTACCGCCGCTCCTGCCCCGACACGGAGTGCCTGCGCCTCATCACGGCCGAGGAGGTCGTCGCTCTGGCGGAAAAGAGACTCGCGGAGACGCCGCATGCCTGAGAACCCGTTCCTCAAGGCCCTTTACCGCTGGCGCGTCCGGACGGCGTTCTTCGCCTTTCTCTTCGTCCTCGTCCTGGCCGAGCCGACCGTCGTTTCGATCGGCGTCGGCATCCTGATCTCCCTGGCCGGCCTGGCCGTCCGGACCTGGGCCTCCGGCCATCTGAGGAAAGACAAATCCCTGGCCGTTTCCGGGCCCTACCGTTACACGAGGAATCCCCTCTACTTGGGAAATTTCATCTTGGGCATCAGCCTTTCGGTCGGCAGTCATTCTCTCTGGGTGGGAGCCGTGTTCGCCGTCTATTTCCTGATGTTCTATCCGGCGATCGTCCATGTCGAACGGGAGCGCATGAAAACGCTTTTCCCCGGAGAATACGACGCGTACCGCCGCTTCGTTCCGCTCTTTTTTCCCTTCCGCCGGCCTCTCCGCGGACGGGGCGCTCCTTTTTCCTGGAAGCTTTACGCCCGGAACCGGGAATATCGCGCCCTGATCGGGACGGCCGTGTTCTGGGCGGTCATGGCCGTCAAGCTCCTGCTTCATCTTCCGTCCCCATTCTGATAGAGTGAGTTTGTGCCGACGTCCAGAAGAATCGAGCGCGTCCGGACCGTCCTCTCTCTCCGCCAGCCCGATCTGCGCGTCGTCCTGGAATCGGCGGCCAACGCCCACAACGCCTCGGCCGTGCTCAGGACGTGCGACGCCGCGGGCGTCCTTCACGTCCATCTCATCACGCCCGGGCCGGGGGCCTGGCCGCTCAATGCCGCCATCACCACCCGGGCCGACAAATGGCTGGACCTTCACACCCATGCCTCTCTGGGGGAATGCCTGGCCGAGCTGAGAAGAAAAAAGATCCGCGTTGCCGTCGCCTGTCTGGAAGAAGGAGCCGCCGACTACGAGACCGTGGATTTCACCCGGCCCACGGCCGTCGTTTTCGGGAACGAATCCGAAGGGGTGAGCCGCGAGGCGCTGGAGCGCTCGGACATTCGGATCAGAATCCCCATGCTGGGCATGGTCCAGAGCCTGAATCTCTCTGTCTCGGTGGGAGTCATCCTGTTTGAAGCCCTGAAACAGCGGCGGGCGGCGGGTCTTCTGGGGAGAAGGCGGCTTTCCCCTCGGGAATGCGAACGGCTCCGCGGCCGGTGGCTCCGAACGGATGACGGAAGCGGAGACGGATCTCCTGAGACCTGAGGCCGGGTCAACGGTCGTTGAGGAGAAACCTCTTGTAGAGCTCGCTCAGACGATCCTTGGAGAAAAAGACGCAGTCGGCCTTGGACGCCTCGCCGGCGCTGATGTCCTTGGCCATCTCCTTGCACGTCGGCGCTCCGCAGAGGCCGCAGTTGTAACCGGGGAGGGTCTTCAGCACGGCCTCGGCTTCCTGAAGAAGCCTCACTTTTTCCCGAAGATCTCCCGACTGTCCTTTGATCGGACGCGGGAGCACCGGCGCTTCTAGCGAGAAATCCTCGAGCGGGTAGCGGCTGTTGACTTCGGCCAGGGTCTCCGCGTCCATTTCCGGAAGATCTCCCACCAGCGAGCGGAGCTTGCTGAGAGTGACATAAACGTTGGCCACGGTGAGGTTCCCGCCCGTGCAACCGCTCCAACAGCTGTGGGCCTCCAGGAACTCCACGTTCTGCAGCTTGCCTTTCTCGATGTCATCGAAAACCTGGATGATGTTCGCCAGCCCGGTGACATGAAGGGAGTTGTGTCGGGCCAGGCTGCGGCCCAGGCCCTCTCTGACCGACCAACCCAGGAACGTGGAATTGCGGACGATGTTCGGGATCTCGGCCGGGGGGGGAAGCCCGTTTCTCTGCTGATTGGCGGAAGCCAGGATGGGATTGTAGACCTCGGAGATTCCCAGCGCGCCGTTCAGGTGGCTTTCGACGCCCTCGGCGGGATGAAGGATCGAAATCGTCTTGGCCTGGCAGGGGGTGATGTAGACGGCGGCGATTTCGTCGGGGCGGAGGCCCAATTCCTTCGCGTACCGGCGCTTGATCTCCCGGCCGGCGATCTCGCGCGGGATCTGAAGACGGATCAACTGGTCGATCATGCGCGGATAGGAAACCTGAACGAGACGGACGACCACCGGGCAGGACACCGAAATGAGGGGAAACGGCCCCTTCCAGTTTTCCACGTAATGAAGGACCGCGCGGCTGGCGAGGAAGAGCTCTACGCCGTAATCCCAGACCGCGTCGAAACCGACGGACAGAAGCCCCTGGACGATATGCGCCGGCGTCACGCCGGCGGGGAACTGGCCGAAAAGCACGGGCGAGGGAACGGCCACCTTGAATTTGAACTTGTCCATGTCCTGAAAAGACCAGGTCGTGGCGGTGATCGCCCCGTAAGGGCAGGACTTCAGGCAGGAGCCGCAGTCGATGCACTTCTCCGGGATGTAGCGCGCCTTCCCGTCCCGGACGCGAATGGCGTGCGTGGGGCAGGCGCGCATGCAGGACAGGCAGCCCCGGCACTTGTCCTGGTCGATGCGAAAACCGTGCGTCATCATGAAGCGCCGTCGAGCCGAATGGCGGAGTAGAGACGCGTCCCCTTGCCCACCTCCGATTCCAGCTTGAAGATGTCCGAGTTTTTCTTGATGTTGGGCAGGCCCATGCCGAAACCGAATCCCATCTGCCGCATTTCGTCCGTGGCCGTGGAATACCCCTCCTGCATGGCCAGATCGACGTCGGCGATGCCCGGCCCCCGGTCGAAGACTTCGATGGAAATGTCTTCGTCGCTCAGCGTGAAGACGACGGTCGCCGATTCGGCGTACATCACGACGTTCATCTCCGCTTCGAAGGTCACGACGCCGGCCCGGCGGATGAGCGTCGGATCGATTCCGACCTCCTTGAGCAAGGCCTTGATCTCCGAGGACGTCTCCCCCGCCTTGTCGAAATCCCCTCCCCGGACTTCGAACGCCCTCTGGAGGAGCACCTCGGGCATGTCACATCCCCCCGCGCACGCCGCGCTCGCGGAGGAGCCCGCAGACGTCGAACATGCCGAGCCGAGTGGCGAGCACGGCGATGCGCTTCGCCGCCGCCAGCTCGACGCACCGGTCGTTCGGCCGCTTGCCCCGGACGTAGAGGACGGCCGGCAAGTCGGCCATCTCCGCCGTCCGGATCGACTGAATGTTGATCAGCCCGGTGATCATCAACGCGCCCGGATGGGGAGCGGCGAGAATCTCGCTCATGCCGTCCGAGGCGACCGCGGTCCCGATGTCGATGTCGAGCAGGTCGGCCCCGGCCAGGACATCGGCTTCGAGGAGCGTCGCGATGTCTTTGAGTTTCATGCGCTCCTCCTCCCCGCTCGACCGCTCATGGCTTCTTCGATCCGGACAGCCTCTCGTGAATCGATTTCGCCGCCTTGCGGCCCGCGCCCATGGCGCTGATGACCGTGGCCGCGCCGGTGACGACGTCCCCGCCCGCCCAGATGTTCTCCCGAGACGTCCGTCCGGTCTCCTCGTCGGCCTCGATGTTGCCCTTCTTGCCGATGGTCAGTCCGGGCGTCGTCATCGGGATGAGGGGATTGGGACTGTTGCCGATGGCGCAAATCGATGCGTCCGCCTCCATGACGAACTCCGAGCCCTTGACCGGAACGGGACGGCGGCGGCCGGACGCGTCGGGCTCGCCGAGCTCCATGCGCTGGCACTCGATGCCCACGAGCCATCCCTGCTCGTCGCCGATGAGCCTCAAGGGGAGAGTGAGATAGTCGAAGATCACGCCCTCTTCCTCGGCGTTCTCGACCTCTTCCAGACGGGCGGGCAGCTCTTTCCGGCTGCGGCGGTAAACGATGTGGGATTCGTCCGCTCCCAGCCTCAAGGCGGTCCTCGCGGCGTCCATGGCCACGTTCCCGCCGCCGAAAACGGCCACGCGCCGGGCCCGCTTGAGGGGCGTGTCGCAGGCGGGAAAACGAAAGCCTTTCATGAGGTTGCAGCGGGTCAGGTATTCGTTGGCCGAATAAACGCCGTTCAGGTTTTCTCCCGGGATCTCCAAGAACCAGGGAAGGCCCGCGCCGGCGCCGATGAAAACGGCGTCGAAGTCTTTCAGGAGCCTGTCCACGGTCCGCGTCTTGCCGACGATGTAATCGAGGTGGAGCTTCACTCCCAGGCTGCGGACATACTCCACCTCCCGGCGGACAATGGACTTGGGGAGGCGGAATTCCGGGATGCCGTAGGTCAGGACTCCTCCCGCTTCGTGCAGGGCCTCATACATCGTCACGGCGTAGCCCAGAACGGCCAGGTCGCTGGCCACGGTGATGCCCGCCGGGCCCGAGCCGACCACGGCGACCTTCCGGTCGTTGGACGGGGCGATGTCCGGCTTCTCGATCGAGCCCGAGGCCGCCTCCCAGTCCGCCAGGAAGCGCTCCAGACGGCCGATGGCTACGGGCTCGTGCTTTTTGCCCAGGACGCAGTGCTTTTCGCACTGCTCCTCCTGAGGGCACACGCGTCCGCAGACGGCCGGCAGGGCATTCCGCTCCTTGATGGTCTTGATGCCGGCCTTGAAATCCCCCTCGGCGATGTGCTTGATGAATCTGGGGATGTCGATGCCCACCGGACAGCCTTCGACGCAATAGGGTTTCTTGCAGGCCAGGCAGCGCTCGGCCTCGCGCCGGGCCAGCTCGGGAGTGAAGCCGAGAGCCACTTCGTCGAAATTCCTGATCCGCTCAAAAGGCTCCTGCTTGGGCATGGGGACTTTCTTGGGGGCGATGGTCTTGGGCACGGGCTCTCTCTCCCTTCCGCTCTAAAAATGCGAGGCGCAGCCGCTCTTTCTCAGCGGGTGGACCTCCTCGGGATTGTAGGTTTTGCGTCTCTTCAGGAACTCCTCCCAGTCCACCTCATGGCCGTCGAAATCGGGACCGTCGACGCAGGCGAACTTCGTCTTGCCCGCCACGGTCAGCCGGCAGACGCCGCACATGCCTGTTCCGTCGATCATGATGGGATTCATGTTGACGATGGTCTTGATCCCGAGCGGCTTGGTCACTCTGGACACAAGCATCATCTGCAGGGTGCATCCGTTGGCCACGATCAGGTCGGGAGCGATTTTTTCCAGGGTCAGGATCTCAGGCAGACGCGTGATGTGCCCCTTATAACCCGCCGAGCCGTCGCGCGTCAGCTCGAGCGTCCGCTCCGCGACCGACCGGAATTTGTCCTGCCAATAAAGAAGATAGGAGCTCCGGGCCTCGAGAAGCGCGATGACCGTGTTCCCCGCCTCCCGGAGCGCCCGGGCCACGGGATACACGCTGCCGATGCCGTAGCACCCGCCGACGCACAGCACGGTTCCGTATTTCCTGATCTCCGTTTCTTGGCCCAGCGGGCCGGCGTAAGTCGGGATCGTGTCTCCCGGCCGACGGCGCGCGAGCTTGGACGTCGAGGCGCCGACCTGGAGAAAAATCGAAGTCACCGTCCCCGCCTCCGCGTCCCAGTCGGCCACGGACAGAGGGATGCGCTCCCCATCGGCGTCCGGGCGGACGATGACAAAGTTGCCCGGCCGGACGGATTCCGTCACCTGGGGGGCCTCAACCGTAAGCTCGTGCAGGTTGGGAACGATCATCCGCCGTTCGATGATTCGGTACATGCGCGTCCTCCAGGTCCTAGGTCTTTCGACTTTTCTTGCCTTTCCGGGATGCGACCCGGACGCTCAACACATCGTCCGGCTGGCGAAAGAGCGGCAGCAGGCTCCGCCGGTGAAGAAGTCCGCCGTAGGCCGACGGACGCCAGGCCGCAGCCGCGCCCGGCGGCAGGTCGGCGTCGGCTCTGACCGGAGCGGACGCTTCCGTTCCGTTCCAGGAAAGGGTCAAGGTTTCTCCCGGCTCGAGGCCGAGCGCAGCGAGATCGGAGGGATGAAGCCGGAATCCCTCCTCAAGCTTGAGCTCGGTCAACCCCTCGACCACGAAGCTCAAATCGATGCCTCGGTGCCTGAACCCGCCCGGCTCAAGGAGAAGAACGAGATCTCCTCCGGATGCGGACTCCGGTGAGGCTTTGACGTCCCGGAAATCGGTCTTCCAGGTCATCCTTCGCGGCCGCCGGTCGGGAACGGCGGGGAAGCCTTGGACATGACCGCTGATGTCCCTGAGGACATCTCTCCAGCTCTCGTAAACAAAGCCTCGCTGGGAAACCCTGGACGAGAGCTGGCTGAAAATGAACCAGTCCGGCCGGACGAATCCCGCGATCGCGCCGTCGGGAAGGCATTCGATTTGGACGATTTCCTGAACCCGGCCCTCGACGTTGGTCAAGGTTCCGCCGGCCTCGGCGAAACTCGCCGCCGGCAGAAAGGCGTCGACCTCGAACGGCGGAAGGTAAATGTCCTGGGCGATGAGATAATCGCAGTCGGGCCGCTCGAGGAACGGCGTCTCCCCGACCAAATAGATCACTTTCGGCTTGGCCCGGCCTTCGAGAACATCTTCGAGGCGCATCCCGCCCGCGGACTGATCGAGAATTCCCAGCTCCAGGGCTCCCCGGGTGTTGGCCCCTTGATAAAGGGGCAGGAAGATCGTGTTCTCCCGCCCGGCCAGCATGAGAAGCGCCCGGGCCGCCGCGCCGCCTTTGTCGCGGCCGAACACCGCGGGCCCCACGAGGACGGCCAGGCTTTTTCCGGAACCGAGAACGCGCGCCGCCTCGTCCAAATCGCGGGTTGTCAAGCCGGATGCGCTCTCCTCCCGGGTTCCTTTCGACTCCGGGGGCGCGCCCGCCATTTTCTCCGCAAGGGCCAGGAGCGTTTCCCCCTCTCCTCCCGGGCGCGGCCTGAGCCAGTGATCCGTATAGCGCGCCAGGTTCGATTCCCGGCTGTCGATCGTCACCAGCTTCGCGCCCTCCTTGAGCGCTCTGCGGATTTCCACGCCGGCGACCGAAAAGGAAAAGCGCGAATCAAGCCCCACGGCCAGCACGGCCTCGGCGCTCGCCAGGCCCTTGATCGAAATCGGCAGCGACAGAAGACGGGACCACACGTCCGCTCCCCCGGGGAGCGCCCAGCGGGCCGTGGAATCCAGGCCGGGCGATCCGAGGCTCTCCGTCACGAATTTGCGCGCGGCGTACAGGCCCTCGTTCGTCAAGTCGGGCGAGACGGCCATCAGGAATTCCCCGGGACGGACATTTTTGAGCCGTGCGGCGACCGCGTCCAGGGCCTCGGGCCAGCTCACTTCCCGGAAATACGCGCCGTGCTTGATCATGGGCTTGCGGGCCCGCTGGTGATGATGCGTGGTTTCGGGCATGCAAAAACGCCCGCGGACGCAGAGCTGCCCGTCGTTGATCTCGGGATCGAGATGGGCGCGCGCCTTGGACAAGCGTCCGTCCTTGTGAAAGAGCTCGACCTGGCAGCCCAAAGCGCAAAAGGGGCAGGTCGAGACCGCCGATCCGTCGGGCGGTCCGTCCCATTTGGAGGTTTTGTCGGCGAGCGCGCCGGTGGGACAGACGTCGAGACAGGCGCCGCAGAATTCGCATCCGGCCTCGATATGGCTCCGGCCGAAGGCGGGCCCGATTTGGGTCTTGGGTCCGCGCGAGGTGAACGCCAACACCGCCGTGCCCCGGACCTCCTGGCACATGCGCACGCAGCGACCGCACAGAATGCAGATGTTGTAGTCCCGGTCAAAGAACGGGTCGTCGTGCTCGGCTTCGTAGCCCCGATAATAGATCGGGTAGTGGATGTCCGTGATGCCCAGCTTCTCCACGAGCGCCTGCAGCTCGCATTGGCCGTCGTTGGGGCAGTAACGGCAGCCCGTCGTGACTCCCGATTTGCGGATCGTCTGGAGGACGCCGCTGCATTCTTCCTTCTCGGAGCACAACAAGCAGCTCGAGGGATGCTCGCTCAGAATGAGCTCCATGATCTCGCGCCTCATGTCCCGCAGCGCCGCCGTTTCGGTCAGGACCTTTTGTCCCTCGGCGGCCGGGGTGCTGCAGGCCAGCGGATAGCCCCGCATGCCCTCGACCTCGACCATGCACAAACGGCACCCGCCGAAGGGCGAAAGGTCTTTGTGGGAGCAGAGCGAGGGAATGTAGATTCCGTTCAGCTCCGCGGCGCGGAGGATGGTCGCGCCTTCCGGGCAGGTTACGGCGCGGTGGTTGATCTCCAATCGGATCGTCTTTTTTTCGATGGGAGGCTGCGTTTGAGAGCTCACGGTGTCCTCACGATTCGATGACGATGGCGTCGCCGGCGATGGCGTCGAAGCGGCAGACTTCGTAGCACGATCGGCACTTGATGCACTTGGACATGTCCAAAGAGTGCGGCTCGGAGCGAGGCCCGGTGATGGCCCCCGTCGGACAGACCTGGACGCAGCGCTGACAGCCCGTGCATTTCTCCTTGATGATGCGATAGGTGACGAGATCCCGGCAGACGGCCGCCGGACAGCGCTTGTCCACGATGTGGGCCAGGAATTCTCCGCGAAAATGCTTGAGGGCGGTCAGGACGGGATTGGGGGCCGTCTGTCCCAAGCCGCAGAGCGATCCGCCTTTGATCGTCCGCCCCAAATCCTCGAGCCGCTTCAGGTCGGCGATCTCCCCCTTCCCCTTGCAGATTCTGTCCAGGATGTTCACCAGGTGGCGCGTCCCCACCCGGCAGGGCACGCACTTGCCGCACGACTCGGCCTGCGTGAAATTCAGGAAATACTTGGCCGTGTCCACAATGCAGGTGTTCTTGTCGAGCACGATCAAGCCGCCCGAGCCCATGATCGACCCGGCCGCGGCCAGGTTCTCATAATCGATGGGCACGTCGAGAAATTCCTCCCCCAGACAGCCCCCCGACGGCCCGCCCGTTTGGACGGCCTTAAAATCCTTGGCCAACCCGCCGCCGATGCCGTAAATCACCTGCCGCAGGGTCATGCCCAAAGGGACTTCGATCAGACCGGTGCGCCTGACCTTGCCCACGAGGCTGAAGGTCTTCGTCCCCTTGGACGTTTCCGTTCCGAACTGGGAATACCATGCCGCACCGTTGCGGATGATGTTGGGCAGGGTGGCGAGCGTCTCGACGTTGTTGATGACGGTCGGACGGCCCCACAATCCGGAGACGGCCGGGAAGGGAGGCCGGGTGCGGGGCATGCCCCGCTTCCCTTCTATGCTGGCGATCAGGGCGGTCTCCTCGCCGCAGACAAAAGCGCCCGCCCCTTCCTTGATGCGGATGTCGAAGCTGAAATCGCTTCCCAGGATCCTTTCTCCCAGGAGCCCGACGGCCCGCATGTCGTCCAGGGCCCGCCGGAGACGGGCGATGGCCAGCGGATATTCGGCCCGGATGTAGATGTATGCCTCCCGCGCGCCCAGGGCGTAAGCGGCGATTTCCATGCCTTCCAGGAGCGCATGGGGATCCCCTTCAATGAGAGAGCGGTTCATAAACGCTCCGGGATCGCCTTCGTCGGCGTTGCAGATGAGGTATTTCTTGTCGCTTTCGGTCTCGCGGCAGACGAGCCACTTGCGCCAGGTCGGAAAGCCCGCCCCTCCCCGGCCCCGCAAGCCCGATTTCTTCACCTCGTCCAGGACCTCGCTCCAGGACATCGACAGGCACCGCTCCAAGGCCGCATAGCCGTCCCGGGCGAGGTACTGGTCGAGACTCTCGGGGTCGATGATTCCGCAGTTGCGGAGGACGATGCGCTTCTGGGGGGCGAGCATGGGGTGGTCGAAAAATCGGGGGAATTCCTTGGTGCCTTTCTCTCCGAAATGACCCACCAAGCGGCCCTTGTAAACCTCGCCCTTTTCGAGAAAGGACTCGAGGACGCCCTTCACCAGACTGGGCGTCATGTTCGAGTAGCTGACCCTCGGTTGGCCGGGCATTTGGACATCGACCAGGGGCTCGAGATAGCAGGGCCCGATGCAGCCGACGCGCACGATGTCCGCCCGTTGACCGGTTTTCCGCAGGTATCCCTCGATGGCCTCAATGACTTCGGCCGCCCCCGCCGCCAGGCCGCACGATCCCGCACCCACGTAGATGACGGGCCAGGGCCTGTTCTGAAGCGCCCGCCAGTTGTTCCTGGCTTCCTGCCGCCGGGACTCAAGGCTGGTCATGATGCAAGCCTCCGTCCAACAACTCCTGGATTTTCAGCACGGATGTCTGGCCGTAGATCTTTCCGTCGATGCTCACCACGGGCGCCAAGGCGCAGCAGCCGAGACAGGCCACCCTTTCGAGCTGGTAAAGCCCGTCGGCCGTGACGGCGCCGGGCTCGATGTTCAGCCGGCGCTTCAAAACGTCCAGGATCTGCTCCCCGCCCCTCACGTGGCAGGCGGTGCCCAGACAGACCTTGATGACGTGCCGGCCGGGCTTTTGGAAACGGAATTGAGCGAAAAAGGTGGCCACTCCGTAAATCTCATTCTCGGAGATCCTGAGCCATCGGGAGACCCGGCGGATCGATTCGGGAGACAGGTAGCCCTGGGCTCCCTGGATCTTTTGCAGGACCGGGATGAGGTCCGCGGCTTCTCCGGAAAAATGGGTCTTTAACTCTTCGAACTCCTCAAAGTTCATGAGCGGCAGCCTTTCACTCAGATGTTGTCTTCGGACGCGGGCGGGCTGCGGAGAGCGCCGAACCGCCTCTATGTCAATCCCAGATCCGCGAGTTTCCGGGCATAGGTCCAGGCGTCGTCCGTTGAGACGAAAAGAGCGATTCCCGCTTTGTCGGCCAGGGCGACAACGTCCTGGGCCGGGATCTTGCCCTTGACGACGACGATCATGGCCACATCGACGAGGTTGGCGGCGGCGATCAGGCTCTTGTGCGTCTGGAGGGTGACGAGGATGCCGTTCGGTTTGGCTCCGGTGATGATGTCCGAGACCATGTCGGAGATGTAGACGCCGTCGACGTTTTTATCCGAGAACGCGTTGACCGATTTCAAGCCCGTTCGTGCCGCAAGCTCGGAGATGTTCATTTCTTCCCTCCCGGTCGATGCGGGGCCTTCGCCGCTTCCCCCGCGTAGAAATCCGTCAGGCCCGTGTCGGCAATGATGATGCCTTGGCAGGTGTCGATGCCGCAGCACAGCTCGCAGGGCACGACGACAATGGACTTGGATGAAGACTTGAGATTCTGGTTGAAATATTCGTTCAGGGCCCGGATGCCTTCCGGGCTGACGCAGCGGCCCGAGGCATGAGTGCTGTCGCCGCAGAGAGCGACGTAAACCCAGGTCGAGGATCCGCCCTGCCTGGCCAGGTCGGCCACGGCGCAGGAGGGATTCGTGCAGGTCGAGAGCATCAGGGCCGTCATGTCGTCCAGGCTGACGGTCTTGCCGCAGAGGCGGCAGGTCAGGTCGAACTTGACCGCCTGGGAGCTTCCCAGGTGAATCCAGGAGTGTTTGCCGTCCTGATACTCCTCGACGGGAGCCACGGCCTCAGAGGAAAAATAGGAGGATCGGGCACCGCACCGAAAGCACCCTTCCACCACCAGGTATCCGTGGCGGATGTTGGTCATGACCCATTGATGGGTGCAGGGGCTCATGGAGCCTCCCTTCCCGAAAGGGAGAATCGAACCGGCGACCGCGCCGCGGCTTTCGCTTCACCCCTCATGAGACGTTCGTCATCCTTGGCCTGCGTTAAGTGGAGATGATAGGCCAGGAGCGAAGAGCGTGTCAAGGCGCGTGCGGAGGCCGGGCCTCCGGCGCCTCGCGCCTCCGGGCGATGAGGAGAGGAGCTAGATGCGATAGAGCGAAAAGAATTTCCCGTAGGTTCTGAGCCAATCCTGGAAAGGAATTTTCCGCGTCTTCTCCCGGAGCTCTGTCAGCAGCTCCTGGGAGACTTTCTCCTGCTCCTCAAAAATTGCGCGCGCGTGTTTTCGGATGCGCTCCTTTTCCTTCTTCGCGACGGCTTGGGTTTCCTGGAGGGACTTCTCAAGACTCTTCCGGACGTCGTCGAGGCCCCCGGCGCTTCGTTCCGCGAGCTCGGACAGGCGGCCGAACGGGTTCCCGAACTCTTCCTCGGCGATCTCGACCAGGACGGAGATCACTTTTCTGTCCCGAATAAATTCGATCTTGATCTTCCCGCCGATCTCCTGGGATTGCACGACGGCGCTCAGGGCGGCGACCGTTTCGACCCGCTTCCCGTCGGCCTTGAAAATCAGGTCTCCCACTCTCAGACCGGCTTTCTCCGCCGGTCCGCCCTCGCTGATTTTGTTGACCAGCAATCCCCGTCCCTCGCGAAGACCGAAATGGCCGGCCAGGTCAGGCGACGTCTCCTGAAGAAACACGCCGATGTATTTTCTCTTCTCCCAACGGCCCCAGCCGGGCGGCCGGATCCTTAGGATTTCGGGGACCTGAAGCGGCGGAAAAGCGAAGAGCTCCGGGAACTTGATCGACAGTTCGCGGTGAGCGGCTTTCTCGGGATATTCGCCCATGGCGACGCGGATGTCGAGGGTCTTTCCCTTGCGGAGGATCCGGAGCGTCGCTTCCTCGCCGGGCTTGGTCCGCCGGACGGCCGAGGCCAGAGCCGCCGCGCTGCCGACGTTGCGGCCGTTGAATTTGAGTGCCACGTCGCCTTCTTTGAGTTCGGCTCGCGCGGCCGGACTGCCTTTCTCCACGGAGGAGATGATCACCGCGTTGTCTTCGCCGTCGGTGATGGTCACGCCCAGCCAGCCCCGCCGGACCTTCCCCGTATCCCGGATCTCCTGAAAAACGGCTTTGACCGTTTCCACGGGCACGGCCGCGGCCATGCCCGCCGCGGGCGATTCAGCCCGGCTCCAGACCATCCCCGAACCGACGACTTCCCGTTCACGGAACTCGAACACCACCGGACTCTCATCCGCATAAACGCCCCGCAGCAGGCCGATCATTCGGCCTTCGGCGTCCACGACCGGGCTTCCGCTCGCGCCGGGCATAACCCAGACGTTGAGGCGCAGCCTCTCGTCCGAAACCGAGCTCACGATGCCCTGCGTCACGGAGGGAGTGTTTTCCGGGGAGACGCCTACGACCGCGATCCAGGCGCCGGGGCCCAGACGGGAGGCGCTGCCCAGAGTGATGGCCGGCAAGCCTTTCTCCTTGGCCCGGATGACCGCGATGTGGGTCTCGGGATCGAGTCCCAGGAAATCGGCCGTGATCCAGCGGCCGTCCGAAGCCAGAACGCTGATGTTCTCGTCGGGCGAGGAAATCAGCGCCGTGGTGACGATATGGCCGGCGTCGTCCATCACGACGCCGGTGGCGATCTTCCGCCGGCCGTCTCGGGACTCGACCTTCACCACGGAGGGATGGACGGATCGGATCAGGGCCTCGATGCGCGTCTGTTCTTGGGCGGCGCTGTCGACCGCGGCCGGGAGAGGCTGTCCCGCCGCAAGTACGGCGGCTGCGGCCGCTGCGATTATGGCTTTTTGAAACATGGTCGTTGAAACCTCCTCATCAATAAAGGATATCCCCATGGACCCCATCGGAAACGCTTTCCAAGATGTAGACCGTCTCCGGTTCGTCCGAGAGACGGCGCATGTCCTGCCGGTAATTGAGCGGCTCCATGATCCGGACGGCATCCCCGTTCCGGCCCGTTCCGGAGAAGTGCATTCCGGCCTTTTCCGAAACCTTCGGTCCGGGCACGCTGCCGGGCGGCCGCAAAAAGACAACGTTGACCAGCACGACGACGGCCAGAAGCGCCGCGGGGACGGCGGCCAGCCAGAGCCGGGAACGGTGAGGCGCGCCGGAGGTCCGGGCTCCTTTTCTCTCGGCCAGCCGGGCCATGAGCCGCGCTTCGAAATCCGGGGGCGCAGCCGCCCGCGGCAATTTTTTCAGGATTTCAGACTCTTCCATTTTCGAACTCCTTGGACAAAGCCAATTCCGGGGCGCCGGAAACGGATTTCTCCAGAGCCCGTCTGAGCATGTGGCGGCCGCGGCTGATCCTGGCTTTGACCGTGCCCACGGGCTTGTTGACGATGGCCGCGATCTCCTCCTGGGAATACCCTTCCACGTCCTTGAGGACGACCGGGATGCGGTAGCGCGGGTTGAGCGCGTCCAGGGCTTGCCTCAGGTTCCGGGTCAAGCCCGTGTCGGCCGCGTCCTCGCTGAACGAGCCCGATTGGAGGTCGTTCTGAATTTCCTCCAAGGGAACGACAAGCGCCCGGCGGCGCTTTTTAAGCTCGGTCTTGGCCAGGTTGCCGGCGATGGCGTAAATCCAACATGAAAGCGCCGCCACGGGCCTGTATTTATCGGCTTTGAAATACACCCTCATGAAGGTCTCCTGGGAGAGGTCGACGGCCTTCTCGTAATCGCCGGTCAAGTGGTAGATATAGTTCACGATACGGTCCTTGTAGAGCCCGACGATCCGGGCGAAAGCCGTCTCGTCGCCGGCCCGCACCCGGGAGATCAGCTCCTGTTCATCCATATTCAACCGATT
>JAFGAV010000081.1 GCA_016933515.1 Candidatus Aminicenantota bacterium | reverse complement strand
CGGCCGAGGACGAGAAGCGGGATGTCGCGCCCCTCGGTCGAGCGGGCGATGGTTTCCACGCGGAAGTTCCGGCTTCGGGCTTGAAGCGCCTCGATAAAGGCCATCACTTCGGCATGCGTTGAAGTGGCCTTATAGTCGCTCGACTCGGCGATTGTCAGGAGAGGCGCCGTTTCCGCGGCGGCCTCTGTCCGGGCCAAAGGGATGGCGAGAGCGATCAAAGACAGGCTGAGGAAAATTGCGCATTTTTTCATGGCGATGTCCTTACGGTTTGCCAATAAGAAAGAAGAAGTTTAGCTAAAAAAACAAGGGAACACAATACCCACTGATCCCATTCCCCGTCAGACAATGTAGTTTTCTCACGTTCTTTATGAGCCAAACTGCGAATTTCCGTCGTCCCTAGAAATAAGAATCCAATCATTGAGGCGCGGATTGGCCGTTAGATTTCACCCTCATGCCCTGGAGCGGATGGAAGAACGGGGAGCCGCGGAACACGAAGTCTTGACGGCCATCGAACAGGGGAATCGATTTTCGGCAAAATTCGGTCGCATGGGTTTTAGGTCAGTTTTTTCGATGAGTCTACGGGAAAAGCGTTCATCGTGCCGATCAACCTCTAGCCCGTCATGAGGCGGTCATGCGCCGCGCGAGAAGAGCTGACCCATTTCGGAAATCCCCTGCCTCCAACAAGTTAGGGGCGCAGAGGATGGCGCCTCCGGCAAGGTCGTAGGCAGGGAACGAAGCGACCGTTGGAAGGGGGAAACGCGAAGCGGGTTCCCCCTCCAGGTTGACTTGGCTGGGGGGCGCATTTACAATCACACATCAGGGCCGGTTTACGGCTCCCGCCGTCAACTTTCATTCTGAGAGAGGAGGACTCCATGGTCATTAAGTCATCCGTGTCCGGAAAATCCGTGTTCCGGCAGGCCGCCGTTTTCGTCCTGACGGCCGTCCTGGGCCTTGTTCTGGCCTTTCCCTCAAGCGGTCAGAAACAGACCGCGCCGAAGCGCATCCAAAGCACGGATTCCGAGCTCAGGCTCAAAGGCTGGGCCGCCCACCTCGAAATGGAGGCCGCCTCGCCCTTCAAGGAGCTGAAGTGGCGCCACATCGGTCCGACGAACATATCCGGCCGCGCCACGGACGTGGCCGTAGTGGCGCCCAAAGGCAAAAATTACACGATCTACGCCGCCGCCGCCTCGGGCGGCGTGTGGAAGACCGTGAACGAAGGCACGACCTGGGAACCCGTATTCGACCGGGCGGCCTCGACGTCGATCGGAGACATCGCCCTCGCGCCCTCCAATCCCGATATCGTCTGGGTGGGCACGGGCGAGGCGAACATTTTCCGCAGCTCGCAGGCGGGTTGCGGCATCTACAAGTCCGAGGACGCGGGGAAGACCTGGCGCCACATGGGCCTTTCGGGCACTTACACCATCGCCCGCATTATCGTTCACCCCGAAAATCCGGACATCGTTTACGTCGCCGCCTCGGGCCATGAGTGGACGGACAACGCCGAGCGGGGCGTGTTCATGACCGCCGACGGAGGGAAGACCTGGAAAAACATCTTTTTCCTCGACAGCCGAACGGGGGCCGTCGACCTGGTCATGGATCCCGCCGATCCCGCGACGCTCTACGCCGCCTCCTGGCAGCGCATCCGCTTCAAGTGGAACGATCCGCGCGTCATGCCCGGCTACGACCGGAGCGCGGTCTACAAGACGACCGACGGCGGCCTGAACTGGAAGCTCGCCGTCGACGGCCTGCCCGAAGCCCGCTTCCGCGGCCGGATCGGCCTCGACGTCTGCCGGGCCCATCCCGAAACGCTTTACGCCCTCGTGGACAACTACGAATTCGCCCGCGAGCCCACCGAGGAGGAGGCCCTGGACTCCTACGGCCGGCCCTCGTCGGGCATCATCAAGGGCGCGACCGTTTACCGCAGCGACGACCGGGGCGGCACCTGGCGGCTCGTCGCCCCGACGACATCCATGATGAAGGCCTACCTCGAGCGCCACTCGGGCACTTACGGTTGGGTGTTCGGCCAAATCCGCGTCGACCCCAACGACCCGGAAACGGTCTATATCCTCGGAGTTCCCCTCAGCGTCTCGAACGACGGCGGCAAAAGCTTTCGTATGCTCCGCGGCATGCACGGCGACCACCACGGGCTGTGGATCGATCCGGAAAATTCCGACTACATCGTCAACGCCAACGACGGCGGCGTGGTCGTCTCCTACGACCGCGGGGTGAGCTGGCGGCAGTTCACGGACAACCTGCCCGTCTGCCAGTTTTTCAACATCGCCTACGACATGGCCGATCCTTTCCGCGTCTACGGCTCGATGCAGGACCACGGCTCCTTCCGCGCCGCCGTGGACCTCAGCCGCGGCCGCGACGCCGTCCCGGCCGTCCCCTTCGAGTGGGCGCCGGGCGGAGAGGGCTGCAGCCACGCCGTCGATCCCCTCGATCCGGACACCGTCTACTCGGCCGGCTTCTACGGCCGCATCACGCGCACCGACATGCGCCTGCCGCGCGGCCGGGGGACGAAGAGCCTCCTGCCGCCCCCCTTTCCGGGCGAGGCGCCCCTCCGCGGCCAGTGGGTCGCGCCCATCATCCTTTCCCCCCACCACAACGAGACGGTCTTTAACGGCATGCAATATCTTTACCGCTCCACGAACCGGGGCGACGTCCTGGAGCGCATCAGCCCCGACCTGACCTACAACACGCCCTCCGAGATGGGCGACATCCCCTACCACACCCTGACGGCGATCTCCGAGTCGCCGCGCCGCGCCGGCCTCATCTACGTCGGCACGGACGACGGCAAGGTGCACGTCACCCGCGACTTCGGCCGGACCTGGCGGGAAATCATGGCCGGTCTGCCCTACCAGAAATGGGTGTCGCGCATCGTCGCCTCGGCCTTTGATTTGGGCACTGTCTACATGACCCAAAACGGAAAGCGCGACGACGATTTTACGCCCTACGTCTGGAAATCCACGGACTTCGGCCGGACCTGGACCTCGATCGCCGGCAACATCCCTCTCGGGCCGGTGAACGTCATCCGCGAGGATCCCGTGGACAGGAACATTCTCTACGTCGGGACGGACGGCGGCGTCTACGCCACGAAAGACGGCGGGAAGACCTGGGGCGTGCTCGGCTCGGGCCTGCCCATGGTTTATGTCCACGATCTCATCATCCACCCCCGGGACAACATCGTCGTCATCGCCACCCACGGCCGGGGGATGTGGGCCCTGGACGCCAACCGGGTCAACAACAAGGACCGGCGGCCGCGGAGGTTTCGGGAAGACTGAGTGGAGCTGAGACGAGATCCGGACCTCGGCGCGGGCCGCGGCCCCCGCGAGCGTGCCATGGCCGGGACGGGCGCCGCGCGGCCGGGCGGAGAGAGGCCCGGCGGATGAGCGCATCGGCGAGGAAGGAGATCGCTGAATGGCCGTATTCGGCGTAGGACCGGACAAGGAGGAGGCTCTCCGGCTGAGGATGGAGAGCCTCGGCATCCGCGAGGCCGACCTTGTGGAGAAGTTCATCCGTTCCGGCGGGGCCGGCGGCCAGAACGTCAACAAGGTGGCTACCTGCGTTTACCTCAAGCACGTGCCCACGGGGACGGAAGTCAAATGCCAGAGGGAGCGTTCCCAGGCCCTCAATCGCTTTCATGCCCGGCGCATCTTGGCCGATAAAATCGAGCGGATGATTCTGGGCCGGAAGAGCGAGGAGGAAAAGCGCATCGCCAAAATCCGCCGCCAGAAGCGCAAGCGGTCGAAACGGGCCAAGGACAAGATGCTGGCCGACAAGAAGCGCCGGGGCGAGGTCAAAAAGGCCCGCTCGTTCCGCCCCTCGGGAGAGGATTGACGGTCTTTATAGGGGCGCGGCCTTAGGAGGCCAGCCTGAGCAGAGCCGCAAGGAGCAGGTTGGCCGCCTTCTCCAGGTCCTCCCAGCGGAGGCATTCCTTGGGCGAATGGCTGACGCCGTCGGGGGAGGGGACGAAGATCATGCCCGAGTCGGTCACCGCGGCCATGATCTGGGCGTCGTGCCCGGCGCCGCTCGTCAATTTCATGAACGGAATCCCGAGCCGCCCGCAGGCCTCGGTCAGGACGTCGAGGATGCGGGGCGCGACGGCCAGGGGCGTCGTCGAGTCCACGATCTTGGAGACGAACATCAGCCCGCGCGTGCGGGCGACGTCGTCGGCCAGAGCGAAGAGCTCCGTTTCCAAAGCTTTCATTGTTTCGGGCGCCGCGCTCCGGAACTCGAAGGTAAAATCGGCCTGGCCGGGGACGATGCTGAAAGCGCCGGGACGGACGGCGACCCGGCCGATCGTCACGAAGCTGCCGTAGTGGCGCGTGGCCACGTGCTGCGTGCTCCGGAGAGCGAAATCGGCTAGTCCGAGAAAAGCGTCCTTCCTGAGCTCGATGGGCGTCGTTCCGGCGTGGCCGGCCTTTCCGAGGAAGGAGCACAGGCGGTAGTGCTTTCCTGAGAACCGGTCGACGATCCCCACGGGGATCCCCTCGTCGTCGAGGACCGCCCCCTGCTCGACGTGCAGCTCGAGAAAGGCTTCGACCTCGGGCGCCGCGGCCTCTGCGGCGGCGTTCGTCCTGAGGATGCTCTCCGCGGAGAACTCCGTGCCCTTCAGAATGTCCGCCAGGGGGATCCCGAGCTGGGTCAGGCCGCGCTCGATCTCCTCGCGGTTGAGGCGGCCGGTGAAAGCGCGGCTGCCGAGAAAGTCGCCGCACAGGTTGCCCTCCTCGTCGGTAAAGGAGACGATCTCAAGGGGCTTCGCGAGGGGAACGTTTTCCTCCCGGATCCGCCGTAGGCATTCGAGCGACGACAGAACGCCCGCCGCGCCGTCGAACATGCCTCCGTTGAGGACCGTGTCGATGTGCGAGCCGGTCATAACCGGGCGTCCGTCGCCGCCCAGGCGGCCGAAGATGTTGCCCGCCCCGTCCTGGCGGACGGCGAGGTCCGCCGCCGCGAGCCGGTCCTTGAGCCAGGCGCGCGCTTGGAGATCGGCCGGGCTGAAGGACGGCCGCGAGACGCCGCCCGAGGCGTCGCAGCCGATGCGGCCGAGCTCCTCGATGTCCCGGCGGAGGCGGGCGATGTCGATCCTGATGTCCACGCCGCCGCTCCTCACGTCCTCCGCCGGATGAGGCGGACCATTTCCCCGACGGCCGGGCCGACCCCGACCATCGCGGCGCGGGCGATGATCGAGAATCCGATGCTGAGCTCGGAGATCTCGGCGATGTCGAGGATGGGAAGGACGTTGACATAATCCAGGCCATGGCCGGCGTGGATTTCCTCGAGGCCGCATTCGAGCCCGAATTCGGCGGCCTGGCGGACGTCTTCAAGCGCCTTGTCCCGGCGGCGTCCGGGCTTAAGGTCGGCGTAGGCGCCGGTGTTGATTTCGACGAGCGGCACGTCGAGCTCCGAGGCGGCCAGGATCTGCGATTTGTCGGCATCGATGAAGATGCTGACCCTGATCCCGGCTTTCCTGAGCTTGGGGATGAAGGCCGCGAGCGCCTTGCGGCCGGCGGCGACGTTCAGCCCGCCCTCGGTGGTGAGCTCCGCGGGGCGCTCGGGGACGAGCGAGACGACGTCGGGCTTGACCTCCAGGGCGACCTTGAGCATGTCGGCCGTGGCGGCCATTTCCAAATTGAGCTTGGTCCGGACGGTCTGGCGCAGCAGGCGCAGGTCGCGCTCCTTGATGTGGCGGCGGTCTCTTCTCAGATGGCAGACGACGCCCTCCGCTCCGGCCTGCTCGGCCAGAAGCGCGGCGAGCACGGGCTCGGGCTCCCCGACGCGGCGCGCCTCGCGCAGCGTGGCGAAATGATCGATGTTGACCGCGAGTCTCATCTTCTCCTCCTTGGGGGCGACCCCGGCAAACAGTTTAATACGAATCGGCTGGGAATAATACCCGCGTGTCGCCGGCCGCCGAATGAAGGTTTTTGTGAGACGGCGATAGGGAGACATCATGATTGCCGAGGACAAGTTGCCGTTCCGCCTTGGATTGTGATAAATAATCGGCTGTGCGGACGGTTTGACTGAGGACGGCAAAGAGAGAGAAAGGAGAAAGATGATGCGAAAATCCGCGCCGGCATTTTTTGTTTTGGCTTTGTCGGCGGCTATGATTCTGCCGCTCAGGGGGTCACAGGAAGCAGTCGCCGAGTCTGTCGGCAAGGCAGAATTGCAGAAGATGTACATGGATTACCTCACTGAGGAAGGCTACAAGCCGGAAATCGACGAGGACGGTGACGTCAGATTCAAAAGGGAAGGGCGTAATTATTTCATCCAGGTCGACGATAAAGACCTCGAATTTTTCAGGCTCGTCTTCCCGAATTTTTGGCCGATCGAAAGTGAAGAGGAAAGAACTCAGGTTTTGGCGGCGGCGGATGTGTCCAATGCCAAATCGAAAGTCGCCAAGGTGTACACCGTGCGGGACAACATCTGGGCGAGCATCGAGATTTTCGTTGCAAAACCGGAACACTTCAAGGATGTGTTCAAAAGATCGATCTCCGCGCTTGAAAACGGAGTGGCGAATTTCGTCAACAAAATGAGGGAGTGACAGGGTGAAGGGGCGTTAAGCCCCCCCGTTTCCCAATTTCGAAAGGGCGCCGGCGGCGCGGCGGGCGCAGCGCCGGACGAGTTCCGGATCGTCGGCCTCGACCATGACCCGCGCCACGCTCTCGGTGCCCGAGTAGCGGACATCGAGCCGGCCGCGCCCCTTAAGCTCCGCCCGCACCTCATCGAGGACGGCGCGGATCTCCGGGATCGCCTCGAAGTCGGGCCGGCGCGCGACTTCGACATTGATCAGTTCCTGGGGAAATTCGACCGGTTCTTCGGCGAGCACGGAGAGGGGCGCTCCGCTCTCGACGAGCGCCTCGACCATTTTGAGCGCCGTGAGCAATCCGTCGCCCGCCGGGCCGTCCTCAAGAAAAATCGTGTGGCCCGATCTCTCCCCGCCCAGGACGGCGCCGAGCGCCTTCATCCTCTCCAGGACGAATTTGTCTCCGACGCGCGTCCTTTCCAGGCGCACGCCCATCTTCTCGAGCGCCTTCTCAAGCCCCATGTTGCTCATGGACGTGGCGACCACGACATCCCCCGGAAGACGCCCCGCGGCTTTCAGGCGCCGGCCCTGGACGAAAAGCGTGTGGTCGCCGTTCAGCACGCGTCCCTTCTCGTCCGCCCAAACCGCCCGATCGGCGTCGCCATCGAGGGCGATGCCCATATCCGCGCCGGCCTCGACGACCGCCCGGGCGAGGCGCTCCGGGTGCTGCGAACCGCAGTCCCGGTTGATGTTTCGGCCGTCGGGCGAGCAGCCGATCATCCCGACCTCGAACCCCAGCCCTCGGAAAAGCCGCGGCCCCAGCTCATAGGCCGCGCCGTTGGCGCAATCCAGGACGAGGCGCGGTTTCCGTCCGCCGGGAGTGGCCTTGAATCGGCCTTTCAAGAAATCCAAATAGTCCTCGGCCAGGCCCGTATCGGGCGCGACTTCTTCAAAAACAGCATGCGGCGCATAGGCCGCCGCCCGTGAGCCCCCGGCCTCATCCGGGCGACCGTCGCTCTTTCCGTCTAAGTCCGGGCTTCGCCCGGCTTCGATGCCGCGCTCGATCTCTTCCTCCCATTCCCCGGGGAGCTTCTGGCCCTGCGAGTCGAAGACTTTGAGCCCGTTGTCCGTGTAAGGATTGTGGGAGGCGGAGATGACGACTCCGGCGGCCAACCGCCGCCTCCGGACGAGAACCGGCACGGCCGGCGTGGGGATGACGCCCGCCGCAACCGCGGCCCCGCCCCCGGCGCGGACGCCCGCGGCCAGCGCGGCCTCGATCCGAGGGCCGCTCTCGCGCGTATCGCGGCCGATGAGCACCCGGGGCTCTATGCGCCTCCGGCTGAGGGATTCCGCCAAGATCCTGCCCAGCGAAAACACGCCGCCGTCGTCCAGGGGGTACACGCCGGCGCGGCCGCGGATGCCGTCCGTCCCGAAGAGCCTGGGCATGACGCCGTTTATCTCGGATTTCCGCCGGCGGCCTCGGAACCATCGCTCTCGACGATGATCAGCCGGACGCGGACAAAAGTCCGCTGAGTGGGCACCCGCGTTTCGGGCCGGGGGAGAATGAGGTCCGCCCGGATGTCCGTCGACTGGGTGAGGTTCGAGATGTCGATCGGAGTGGTGAACACCTTGTCCTGTTCCCGAACTTTGCTCTCCGGCCCCCGGACGGGAACGCGGGGCGGGGAGACCTCCACCTTTTCCAGGCGGAATCCCCGAGGGGGCTGCCCGACGAGCGTCGGTTCGACGACGAGTTCCAGCTCCTTGGCCGGCTCGAAGCGAAGACGGACCTTGTTGGGATGCACCCGGATGACCCGGGCGCCGCTCGGGGCGCTGATGTTCGAGGCGTTGAGAGGGTATTCCTCCTGGATGACCGAGGCCTTTTCCAGGTTGAGCCTGGCGAAGACGTTGGCCGGCCCGATCTGCTCCATGAGCCGCCGGGGCGCCCGGAGCGTGACATCCACGGTCGAGATGTCTTTTTCGACGAGTTCGAGATGTTCGGGGCGGGAATACAGATCGAGCTGCAGGGAGAGCGTCCGCTCGTTAGAGATTTTTTCCTCCGGTACGAGCACCAGCCAGAGCAGGATCGACAGGAACAGGGAGAACAGTTTCAGCCCCCAGTTCCGGAGGATGAGCTTTCTTAAAAGTTTGCCGATCATTTCTTGAAATATCCCAGAAGCCTGTTTTTCAGTTCGTCCTGCCCGGCCATCTTCTCGATTTTTCCCCGGATGGCCAGGGACACGTTCCCCGTCTGCTCGGATACGACGATGACCGCCGCGTCGGTTTCCTGGGACAGTCCCAGGGCGGCCAGGTGGCGCGTCTGGGTCTGGAACTCCGGCCCCAGATTGTGAGAGGCGGGGAGGGGAAGGAGGCAGCCGGCGGCGACGATCCGGTCGCCCTGGATGATCACCGCCCCGTCGTGGAGCGGGGAATTGGGAAAGAAAAGGCTGACCAGCATGTCCTTGTTCAGGTCGGCGTTGACCCGCGTCCCGGTCTCGATGAAGCTGTTGAGCGAGATTCCCTTTTCCAGGGCGATTAGGGCGCCGATCCGGCGCTGGGCCATGTATTCCACGGCCAGGAACAGATCGGGCATCTTCTGGTGGAAAGAGGTCAGGGTCAGCGGCCGGCGCAGCATTCCGGAGCCGATGCCGGTCAGAAACCTCCGGATCTCGCCCTGGAAGAGGACGATAATGGCGATGATGAGGTAGGTGATGAAATTCTTGATGAGCCAGTGGGATGTGACCAGGTTGCCCCATCGGGTGAGAACGAACAGCAGCCCGACGATGCCCAGGCCGATGGCCATCTGGTAGGCCCGCGTGTCGCGGATGAGGCGGAAAAACGAGTAAAGGATGAAGGCGACGAGAAGAATGTCCACGACGTCCAGCAGCTTGGCGTGAGACAGGACGCGGACCATGTCAGCCAGCATGGCGCACCTCGGCAAGGACCGCTTCGGCCGTCTGAACGGCGCGCCGCACGGCGAGGACGTCGTGCACGCGCAGGATATGGGCCCCCCGGACGACGCTCAGGACGGATGCGGCCAGCGTGCCTTCCAGGCGCTCCTCGGCCGGAAGGCCGAGCAGGGCGCCCAGGAAGGATTTGCGCGACGGGCCGACGAGGACGGGATAACCGGCCGCCTCGAATTCGGACAGGTTGTTGAGCAGGGCCAGGTTGTCGGACAGGCGCTTGCCGAACCCGATGCCCGGGTCGATGACGATCCTTTCCCGCTCCACGCCGGCGGCCCGGGCGGCCGCCGCGCGCTCCTCGAGGAAGGATTTGACCTCGCCTACGACGTCGTCATAGGCCGGGGCGATCTGCATGGTCTTGGGAGTGCCCAGCATGTGCATCAGGACCACGGCCGCTCCGCCGGCCGCGGCCAGCTCGAGGAGGGCGGGGTCGAAACGAAAGGCGGAGATGTCGTTGATGATGTCCGCGCCGGCGTCGAGGGCCGCGCGTGCAACCTCCCGCTTGGTGGTGTCGATCGAGAGGAAGACATCGGTGCGGCAACGGAGGCCTTCCAGGACGGGCAGGACGCGCCGCATTTCCTCTTCGGCCGGGACGGCCTCGGAGCCGGGGCGGCTGCTTTCGCCCCCGATGTCCAGGATGTCCGCGCCCTGCTCGACGAGCTCCAGGCCGCGTTCCACGGCCTGCTCCGGGTCCAGAAACCGGCCGCCGTCGTAGAAGGAATCGGGCGTGACGTTGATCACGCCCATGAACCAGGTCCGGACGCCCAGGCTGTGAATCGCGCCGCGCAGCTTGAGTTGGGCTGTCCTTTTCACCTTGGCGTCTATGCCTGTCCTTTTTGTCCGCTCTTCTTGTCGGTGTCGGACTCGGTTTTCTGTTCGCCGCCCTGCCCCGGGCCGGCCGCCCGGACCGGCGCGCTCGCTGAAGCCCCGGTGGGAGCCGCGGCCGCCGCGCGCCCGTTCTTGATGAGGTCGGCGATCTCCTCGGAACTCAGAACCTCTTTCTCCAGCAGCGCGTCGGCGATCAGCAGCAGCTTGTCCTTGTTTTCCTCAAGGATCTTCTTGGTCCGGTTGAAGTTGCGGACGATGATCTTTTTGACCTCGTCGTCGATCCGCTCGGCCGTCCGCTCACTGAAGTTCTTGTTCACCGCCAGATCGCGGCCGAGGAAGATGAGGTCGTCGCGCTCGCCGAAGGTCAGGGGGCCGAGCTCGGACATGCCCCAGCGGCAGACCATCTTGCGGGCGATTTCCGTGGCTTTCTCGAAGTCGTTGGCCGCTCCGGTGGTCGTCTTGTCCAGGACGAGGTTTTCCGCCGCCCGTCCGGCCATGAGCACCGAGAGCTGGGCTTCCAGGTATTCCTGGCTGTAGGTGTAGCGGTCGTCCAGGGGAAGCTGCTGGGTCGTGCCCAGGGCCATGCCCCGGGGGATGATCGTCACTTTGTGGATGGGGTCGGCTTCGGGGATCAGGCTGGCCATCAACGCATGCCCGGCTTCGTGGATGGCCGTGCTTTTCTTCTCTTCTTCGCTTATGATCATGCTTTTGCGCTCGACGCCCATCAGGACCTTGTCCTTGGAGCTTTCCATGTCTTTCATGGTGACGTTGTCCTGGTTGAGCCGGGCGGCGAGCAGCGCCCCCTCGTTCACCAGGTTGGCCAGGTCCGCGCCGGAAAAGCCGGGCGTGGTGCGGGCCAGGACCTGCAGGTCCACGTCGGGGTCGAGAGGAATGCGCTTGACATGGACCTTGAGGATTTCCTCGCGGCCCTTGACGTCGGGCATGTTGACCACGATGCGGCGGTCGAAGCGGCCGGGGCGCAGGATGGCGCTGTCGAGGATGTCCGGCCGGTTGGTGGCGGCGATGAGGATGATGCCCTCGTTCGAGTCGAAGCCGTCCATCTCGACCAGCAGCTGGTTGAGCGTCTGCTCCCGCTCGTCGTGGCCGCCGCCGAGACCCGCGCCCCGCTGCCGCCCCACGGCGTCGATCTCGTCGATGAAGATCAGGCAGGGCGCGTGTTTCTTGCCCTGTTCGAACAGGTCGCGCACGCGGGAGGCGCCCACGCCGACGAACATCTCCACGAAATCCGAGCCGCTGATGGAGAAGAAGGGCACGTCCGCCTCGCCGGCCACCGCCCGGGCCAGCAGGGTCTTGCCCGTGCCCGGGGCGCCGACAAGCAGCACGCCCTTGGGGATCCGGCCGCCCAGGCGCTGAAATTTCTGGGGGTCTTTGAGGAAGCCGATGATTTCCTGGAGCTCGTTCTTGGCCTCCTCCACTCCGGCGACGTCCTTGAAGGTCATTTTTTTCTGCTGTCCCAGGAAGAGCTTGGCCCGGCTTTTGCCGAAGGACATGGCCTTGTTGCCGCCGGACTGCATCTGACGCATGAAAAACACCCAGAAGAGGATGAGGAGGATGATGGGAAACCAGGTGAAGAGATAGCCCAGGATGGGGCTGCCCTTGGAATCCTTGACGATGATGTTGATGTTTCGGGCGCGAAGGTCGTCCACCAGCTTGTCGTACTGGTCGGGCAGCACGACCTTGAACTCCCGGCCGTCGAGGAGCTTCCCCTTGACCTGGTTGCCGGTGACGGTCACCTCCGAGACGTCCTGATGCTTCTGGACGTGGTCCAGAAACTCGCTGAAAGTGAACTCTGTTCTGCCTATGTCCTGGGTCTGGAAGAGGGTCCAGAGGATGATGATGAAAATGCCGGCCGCGATCCAAAAAACGATGCTTCGCGCCGGCTTAGTGCGTTTGACCATGGTTCTGTTCCTGGGTGACAACGTATTCTAGCACGATTCGGGGAGTTTGTTAACCTCTCGCGGATCGATCCGGCGCGCCGCGGCGTCGCCGCCATGGCCGGAGCCGCCCTCGCGTGAGAACGCGACGACTTCTCACGCCGCCCGTTTCCGGGCTCGGGTTCCGGTTCCCAACCGGGACCGGCGGCGGAGATAATCCTCGTAGAAAAATCCGGCCATGGTGATGAACAGGGCCGCCACCAGCGGGCCGATGATGATGCCCAGGACGCCGAAGGCTTTCAGGCCCCCCAGGACGCCGACGACGGCCACCAGGGGGTGGATTTTCGCCTTGTCGGAAACGATGCGCGGCCTGATGACGCTGTCGATGAGAAAGGCGTAGATGAAACAATAGACGATGAGGCCGATGCCTTCCAGGTAATGGCCCCTGACGAGAAGGAAAGCGCCGGCGGGCATCCAGACCAGGGCCGGGCCGACCACGGGCAGAAAGGCCAGGATGGTCATGACGAAACCCCAGAACACGGGGTTTTTCAGGCCGACGACGTAAAACCCCAGGCCTCCCAGCGCGCCGTGAAGGACGGAACCGAGGATCATGCCGTAGATCACGGCCATGGTCACGGACTGGATTTCGCCGATGAGACGTTCCTTGCGGCCGGGGTTGAGGGGAAGGAATTCCCGGAATCCGCCCAGCCAATCGCGGCCGCTGACGAAACCGTAATACAGGGTGAAGAACAGGATGAAAAGGCCGATGATGAAATCGGCCAGGGAGCCGACGAGGGAAATCGCCGAATCGACGACGAAATTCTGGGCTTGGATCAGGGCTTTGTTCAGCAGCTGCGCCATGTCCGCGCCGCTGCCGAAGAGCTTCAACAGAAAGTCGTTGATTTGAATGAGGGTGTCGGCCTGGAAGTCGCGGATGAAGACGGCGGTTTGTTTGGCCAGGGAGAGGGTGAGGAAATAGGTCGGGACGACGATGATGACGGCCGTCAGGATGACGGACAGGGAAGCGGCCATCCCTTTCTTTTTGCACAGGCGCTCCAGCCAGGCATAGACGGGATAGGCGGCGATGGTCAGAACGAGTCCCAGGGACAGGTAGGCGATGTAGGGCAGGACGAGCCTGAAGGTCAGCACGAGGAGGGTGAGCAGGAGGCCCAGGAACAGGAAACGCATGGTTTTGTTCCCGGCCGGAAGGGTCGTCGTTTCCTTCTCCCCGGCGGAGAGCAGGCGTTTCTTGCCCCGGGAAGAAAGCGAGCCGAGTTTTTTGGCCGCTTTGTTGAGCAGGGGGCGTTTGGCGCTCATGGCCGTTTTCAGGGGGATTATAGCCGCCTCGCGCCCCTCCCGCAAGTGGTCAGAGGGGGCCGCGTCTCCACTTTCCACTTTTTTCCCTGGTCAGAGGGGGCCGCGTCTCCACTTTCCACTTTTTTCCCTGGGCCGTCATCTTTATTTTCTGCCGATCCCGCGAATCACACCCAAGGAGGGCTTTTCGCTGAAGGATGGGAATTGTCAAGGGGAATTGAAATTGATACAATCGGCTCGCCGTAGGCGAAAAAGAATCGATCCCAAGCGGAGAATCGGAGGAGGGACATGAAAAAAAGCGGTTGCTTGATGACGGGCATCGGCGGCCTTGTCGTGCTGCTTCTTATCGGCGGCGCCTTCTTTGTGAGCGGCTACAACAAAGCGGCCCAAATGGAAGAAACGGTCCGAAAAGCGTGGGGCAACGTGGAGAACGTTCTCCAGAGGCGGTTCGATCTCATCCCCAACCTCGTGGAGACCGTCAAGGGCTACGCCAGTCACGAGGAAGAGATTTTCACGCGGGTCGCCGAAGCGCGCAGCGCCTATCAATCCGCCGTGACGCCTAAAGACAAAATCGCGGCCACGAACGCCATGGAGGGCGCCTTGAGCCGCTTGCTGGCCGTCGTGGAGAACTATCCCGACCTGAAGGCCAGCGAGAATTTCCTGCGCCTCCAGGACGAGCTGGCCGGCACGGAAAACCGCATCGCCGTGGAAAGGAATCGGTATAACGAGGAGGCGGAAATCTTCCGCAGCTACTCCCGGTCGCTCATCGGCGGCCTGTTCATCAAGATCCGGGGCATCGACTGGGAAAAATACGATTATTTTCAGGCGGCCGAAGGAGCCCAGACCGCGCCTCAAGTGAAGTTCGACTGAAATTCTCCATCATGAGACGGATTCCGAAGCTTCGCCGGGCCGACCTGGACCGCATCACCGCCGCCACGGCCAAGGCGGAGGCGACGACCTCGGCGGAAATCGTCACGGTCATCGCCAATCAGTCCGGTGCCTACACCGGGCAGGCCCTGCTCGTCTGCTTGGCGGCCATGACGGCCTATTCGGTGCTGTTTTTCGTTTTTCTGGGTTTCGTCAATACGCTTTTGTCCCGCTATCTGTGGCATGTCCGGCCGGCCAATCTTTTGTTCGCCTTTGTCGCCGGGCAGGTTTTTGTTTTCGGTTCGGTGTATCTCGTGTTGAGCATTTTTCCCGTTCTTCGTTCCGGAATCGTGTCCCGGAGGGACAAGGTTTCCCGCGTCCGGGAACGGGCCGAAACGGCTTTCTACCGCCACAACATCGCCCGAACGAAGGCGGGCAACGGCCTCCTGATTTATATCTCGCTCCTCGAAAGGAGAGTCGAGCTGCTGGTGGACACGGGCATCGCCGCCCGGGTCAGGCCGGAAACATGGCGGGAGATCGTGGAGGGGATCGTCGCCGGCATCCGGGCCGGCCGTTTCACGGATGCGCTGGAAGGCGCCGTCGCCAGCTGCGGCGGCGTTCTGGCCGAGCTTTTCCCCCGGCTTCCGGACGATGTGAATGAGCTGCCCGACGCGCCCGTGAGGGAGTGAGCCTTGCGCAAAACCTGCCTCAGCTTGTTCTTTTTCCTGGTTTTGGCCGGTTCGGCTCCGGGTTTGGATGTTCCCGATCTCACGGGGCGCGTCAACGACTTCGCCGGAATCCTGGAGCCGGACGAAAAAAGGATGCTGGAGAACTACCTGGCTTCGGTTGAGGCCAGCACCTCGGCCCAGATGGTGTTGCTCACCATCCCCTCGCTCGAGGGTGATCCCATTGAGGATGTCTCGCTGAGGGTGGCCGAGGCGTGGAAGCTCGGCCGCCGGGATACGGACAACGGACTCCTGCTTCTCGTGGCCGTCGAGGACCGCGAGGTCCGGATCGAGGTCGGGTACGGTTTGGAGGGTGTTTTGCCCGACGGCAAGTGCGGCACCATCATCCGGCAGGTCATTGTGCCCGAATTCCGAAACGGAAACCACTACGAGGGGATCAGCAAAGCCTTCGAGGTCATGGGCCAGACCGTCGCGGGCGACCCAAGCCAGCTCAAGGTGCTGGAATCCCATGAGGAGAAAAGCAATTCGGGCGTGGGGACCCTTTTCATCGTCCTCATCCTGATCTCCATTGTTCTGAAGATCGTGTCCCCCTGCCGCAAGGGCCGCTGGTATTCAAGCCGCAGCGGCGGCGGATGGCAGTCGTTCGGCAGCGGCGGATTCACGAGCGGCGGCTCGTCCGGGCCGCGAAGTTTCGGCGGCTCGAGCGGCGGCGGTTTTCGGGGCGGGGGAGGGAGCTTCGGCGGCGGCGGCGCTTCGGGCCGCTGGTGAAAAGACTTATCGCGCGCTCTCGCGGGCGCGCGACTTCATTCCAGCCGCCCGCCCACAGCCGGCGAATCGACCGAACGGACGGAAAACGCGGTTTCCGCGTCAGCCGCCCGGTGTTCCCTCAAGACGTTTTTTTAACGGCCTTCCATTCCATGGTTCGGGACTCGCCTATGCGGGCTTGACCGCTCATGGAGTCGCCCTCGACGGTGCCGGTATAAACCATGGTGAACTCGCCGCGGGGGGTCGTTCGGGTGACCGACCACTCAATGTCCTTGCCTTTGACCGTTCCCTGACCGACGAACTCTCCGCGCCGGCCGGTTATGGTGACCGTGATTTTTTCGCCGTCCTGGACGATCGTCATGGGATTGGTCGTTTCCCCGCGGGGCGAATTGACCGTGATGTCCCACGTCCCGGACACGTCGGCCGTCTGGGCGAGAGCCGGAAGACAGGCGAGGGCCAGAAAGCTTAACAAAACGGTTGTTTTTTTCATGAACATCTCCTTCAGATATTTTAGACGATCCTTCACCCCCTTTTCTTCCGGAATGAGGCATCTCATGATTGCGCCTCGCGACAAAAAAATGGATCCTGTGCAAGCCGGGACGGCGAAAAAGCCGGAAGCCGGCGGAAATCAATGAAAACATGTCGGCCGAAAAAAGAAATGAATTGAATAGGTATTGTGTCTCCCCGTTAACTTGGCTATAATGAATCTTCATTTTTCCATTGAGGAGGACACCATGGCATATATGATCACCGAGGAATGCATCAACTGCGGCGCCTGTGAACCGGAGTGCCCCAATCAGGCCATCTCCGCCGGCGATGAGCGCTATATCATCGACTCCGAGAGATGCACCGAATGCGTCGGCCACTATGAATCCTCCAAATGCGCCGAGGTCTGCCCCGTGGACTGCTGCGTCCCGGATCCCAACCACAAGGAGACCAAAGACGAGCTTATGGCCAAATACAAGAAGCTGACTGCCTGAGCGTCCTTTTTTCCGATAAAATCCGACGGCGCGGAATAGGAGCGGGTCTTTCGCTCCTATGGCCCGAGCATGACCGAAAAATCACAGGACGATTCTCGCGGCCGTTCCGCACAGGACGGCCGGCTCCGCGTCCCCGAAATCCCGCCCTTCGCACCGCCTCCCCCGGTCCCCCCGCCCGATGATCGGCCTCGGGAGGAAAAGGCTTCCCCTCCTCCTCCCGCACGCCGCGAGTCGTTTTTCGCCAAAAAAAGACCCTGGCTCAACGCCGCACTCTTTGTCCTGACCGTTGCCTCCACCTATTTCGTGGGTCTGTCCCAAAGCGCCGCGTATGTCCTGATCGAGAGAAACGGCCCCGACGCCGCTTCCGACTTGGAACCTTCCATCCTGGCCGATGCCGCCGTGGTCAGGATGAGCCTGCTCTATGTCGTTGTCTTGATGGGCATCCTGCTCGGCCACGAGTTGGGGCATTACCTGGCCTGCCGGCGATACGGCATCGATGCCACGCTGCCTTATTTCATGCCCTTCCCCAACCTGATCGGCACCCTTGGGGCGTTCATCAAGATCCGCTCCCCCATACAACGCAAAAAACAGCTCTTCGACATCGGCGCCGCCGGGCCGTTGACCGGTTTTCTTCTGGCCTTGCCCGCCCTGGCCTACGGCTTGTCACGCAGCCGGGTGACCGTGGACTCCGGAGGAGACAGCTGGCTGAGCCTCGGCGACCCCCTCATCCTTAATCTCCTGGCGGGCGCCTTCTCGCCCGACTCCTCCTCGGCCATCCTTCTCCATCCCGTGGCGTTCGCCGGATGGGTGGGAATGCTCGTAACCGCCTTCAACCTGTTTCCCGTCGGCCAGCTTGACGGCGGACACATTGTCTACGCTCTCTTCGGCCGCCGCGCCCGGCTGGTCGCCCGCGCCTCTCTTGTCGCTTTCGCCGTTCTGGGAGTCTTCTTCTGGGTGGGATGGTTTGTGTGGGCCGTCCTGATTCTCCTTGTCGGCCTCAAGCATCCGCCGATCTGGGACGAACGAGCGCCTCTCTCTTCTTCCCGGAAGCTGCTCGCCGCGGCCCTCGTGCTCATTTTCATCCTGTCTTTCATCCCCGACCCGATAGAAGGCTTCAGTCTTCTCTCTCTCATTCGCTAGCCGCGCGGAACTTATTCACATTTCATGTGGAAATCTTGTGGAAATCACCAGACGGCATTCTTGAATGTTGAAAAATCTGAATAAGATATGGCTCTTTGCACAGGATGTCGGCACCTTGAATTCGAGAGACGCGAAGAAGCGGAATCGTCCGAAATTCTCGAGAGCGGCAAGACGGCGCCGCTGCCGAAAAAGGGCGCAGGAATGACCGAAAATCGGACAGGAGGGAATTGAAAAAAGTCGTCCCTTGGCCTATGATGGCTGGGACAAGCACACAAGGGAATCCGATGGAAAACGCATTCAAAAAAGCCGAGGAAACTTACTCCCGACTGAAGGAACGGTTCCGGCGTCAGGAGATTTCCCGCCAGGAATTTCTGGACGAAATGAAAAACATCCAAGTGCGGGACGATCAGGCCAGGCTGTGGATGATCGGCAACCAGAGCGGCAAATGGTATTTTCTCAAAGACAAGGAGTGGGTCCAGTCCGATCCGCCCGTCGAGAAAAAGGAGCCCCGCCCGATCTGCCCGTATTGCGGCCTGGAAAACAAGCCGGATGCCCTGGTTTGCGCCCGATGCGGCGGCAATGTCCGTCTCGCGGCCGACATCTGCCCCCAGTGCGGATCGACCCTTCAGCCCCCGCTCTATCGCTGTCCGGTGTGCGATGTCCCGGAATCTCAGGCGGAGGCCGTCCGGAAGACCGAATCCGCTCCGACCCCCATCTCCTTTTCCGAACCCGACAAAGAGAAGAAGGAAAAAAAGGAAAAAATCAAAGAATCGGCCCCGGGCGTCGCCGTAGCCCGCTCCCTTGACGCACTCTCGTTTTTTTTCTTCGGCGGGGCGACGGGAATCGTCGTCGGCATCGTCCTGGGCGCGTTCGCGGGATCGACGCGCTTTCTTTCGTGGTGGGCGGCTGTTTTGCCCGTTTTTCTGAAAGACATGCAGGGCACGCTTCTCGGAGCCGTGGTCTACGCCGCGGCGGGCGGCGTGGCCGGGTTCCTGGCGCTCGGCGCGGCCTTCTTTCTCATGGCCGTCTTTGTCAATCTGATCCTGTCGTTCGTGGGCGGGGTGAAAATCCGCCTGGACATCTCGGGCGGGAAATCCTGATCAGCGTTTCTTTTTCAACCGGTTTAAAGCGTAGCCGATCTGCCCCAGCGAGAGGGATTCGTCGTTAGGGGAATAGTTTTCCGGCCTGAGGACGCGGAATCCCTTTCCTTCGAGCAGCCGGAGGCTCGCTTCGAGAAGCCTCCGGTTGAGGAAAACCCCTCCCACGAGCGCCACGGTTTCGATGCCTTCCTTTCGGCGGGCGATCTGGGCGACGCGCAGGACGGCGCGGGCCAGCGTCTGATGGAACCGGGCGGAAACGACCGACAGCGGAGTCTTGGCCGCCACATCCTTCCAGAGGGCGGCGACGGACGGCAGAAACGAAATCTCGATCGGACGGGCGGCCAGCAATTCAAAGACGTAATGCCCTTCGTCGTCCGGGGAGGCGGCCGCCTCGAATCTCATGGCCGCCTCGGCCTCGAATTCCATCTCCCGGGGCGCCGTTCCGGCCAGCCACGACGCCGCGTCGAACAGACGGCCGCAGCTTGAGGTCAGCGGGCTGCGCAGCTTGGCGGCCGTCATCTCGAGGACCGCCTCGAGCTTTTTCTTGCCTAGGCTTTTCAAGCTCGGGTGGCGCAAGGCTTCCCGTCCCAGAAGGGCCTGCAGATAGGAGAGCGCCATGCGCCATGGCTGGCGCGCCGCGGCGTCCCCTCCGGGCATGGGCACCGGTTTCAGGCGGGCAAAGCGTTCGAAGCCGGAGTAGTCAACCAGCAGGAACTCCCCGCCCCACGCCTCGCCGTCCGCCCCGTAGCCGTAGCCGTCGAGAGAGACTCCCAGGACCCGGCGCCCCGGCGGGATTCCGTGCTCGAGCATCGGAGCCAGAACATGGGCGAAGTGGTGCTGGACCTGGAAGTGGGGGATGCCCATCGCCCTCGCCATGCGCGTCGTGTGGAAGTCGGGATGAAGGTCGGAGACGACGGCCGCGGGCCGGACGCTGAACAGCCGGCAGAGATGGCGGACGGTTTCCTCGAGGTACCGGTGGTTGGGGTATTCGTCCTGGTCGCCCAGAAACTGGCTGGTCACGACGTAGCCGTTCTTGTAGACGGACACGGTCGCCTTGAGCTCCCCCCCCAGGGCCAGGATGTCCGCTGCGGCGGCCAGGCCGTCGGGAACTCTCTGGGGGTAGGGGACATAGCCCCTCGCCCGCCGGGCGAAGAGGGGCCGCCCGGCCGCAATCCGGAGCACGGAATCGTCGGCCCGCATTTCGATCGGCCGGTTGTGGTCGAGGATGAAATCGCACAGATCGTCGATGCCTTCCCGACGGTCTTTCATGATCGGGGAGTCCTTGCGGTTCGAGCTCGTGGCCACGACAAGGGGGATGTCTTCCAAGAGAAGGTGATGGAGCGGTGTGTAGGGCAGCATGAAGCCGATTTCGTTCAGGTTGGGGGCGATGCCCGGAATGTCCTTTTTCTTTTTCAGGAGGACGATGGGCCGGTTGACGGAGAGAAGAGCCTCCCTTTCCTTCGGGCCGATAAAGGCATAGCGTTCGACGGCTTCGATCCCCGCGGCCATGAGGGCCAGGGGCTTTGTTTTCCGCGCCTTGACGGTCCTCAGGCGCCCCACGGCCTTGGGATTGAGGGCGTCGGCCATGAGGTGATAACCGCCCAGTCCCTTGACGGCCAGGAGGCGGCCTTTCTTGATGAGGACCGCGGCGGCCTCGATTCCATCCCCCGCCGCGGCTTTTCCGGTCCGGGTGTCGATGAGGCGGACGCGCGGCCCGCATGCCGGACAGGCGACGGGCTGGGCGTGATACCTCCTGTCGAGCGGGTCGCGGAATTCCCGGAGGCAGTCCGGGCACAGCGGAAACCCGGCCATGGTCGTTCTCGCCCGGTCATAGGGCAGAGAGCGGACGATCGTGTAGCGCGGGCCGCAATCCGTGCAATTGGTGAACGGGTAGCGGAAGCGCCGCTCCTTGGGATCGAAGACCTCGGCCCGGCAGCTTTCGCATGTGGCGATGTCCGGCGAGATGAAAACGAAGCTCTTTCCCTGTCGCGACTCCCGGACGCGGAAGCCCGAAAGGCCTTTCCATTCATCCTCCCGCCGCCGGATGCTTTCGATACGGGCTAGAGGAGGTTTGTCCCTTTTCAGGCCGCGGAGGAAGGCCGAAACGCCGGCCTCGTCCGGGGATTCAAGGTGAATTTCCACGCCCGGCCCGACGTTTTTCACCCAGCCTCGGAGGCCGAGGCGATGAGCGAGACGGTAGACAAAGGGGCGGAAGCCCACGCCCTGGACGACGCCCGTGACGAGGAGCCGGACGGCCCGGCCACGAGCCCGCTTGCCGCGGCCCCTTCGTCGGGCCGGCGGGTCCCGTCGCCTTTTTTCAGCCAAGGCCGCCTCCGCCTCCTCCTCCGATGTCCCCTCGGCTCCGGCTCTCGGCGCCGCGCTCGGACCTTTTCGAATAAAGACATCCGCAGTAGTCCTGACGGTAGAGACCGTGCTGTTTGCTCAGAACGACGCTTTTTCGGAATCCGTCTTTTTTTTTGAAATCGGCCTCGAGGTAACCGATGCCCAGGCGACGGCCCGTCATCCGGCCGATGCGGTTGAGGACGTCCGCTTTTTTCCAGGGACTGAGGCTCATGACCGTGGCGAAGGCGTCCTTTCCCGTCTCAACGGCCAGGCGCGCCGTTTCGAAAAGCCGCAGGGCGTAGCAGATGTCGCAGCGCCGTCCCTTTTCCGGCTCGTCCCGGAAGACGTGCGTCGCCTTGCTCCAGCGGTCGAAATCGCGCGGTCCTTCGAGAATCGGGAGCCCCAGAATGTCCGCCACCCGCATGGTTTCCCGGAGGCGGAGCTCATACTCCGACGGCGGCTGGATGTTGGGGTTGTAGAAATAGCCCGTGATCTCATACGCTTCCCGAAGCAGGCCGAGGACGTAAAGCGCGTCGGGAGCGCAGCAGACATGGACGAGCAGCGCCGGCCGCCGTCCGCCGCTCGTCATCTCCCGCCCCGGGCTCCGCCGGAGGCACGATTGTCCGGGCGGTTTTCGGCCCGGCCGTCGGTCGCCGGAGGGACGTAGACGGCGATGCAGTCCTCGATGAGATAGAGGGCCGCCTCCAGGTTCTCGTAGAAGATGGGCAGGATTTCGGTTTCGGCGTTGAAGAACCCGCCGTCTTGATCGCTCACGGGAGACAGCTCGATCGTGTAGGCGGGGATGCCGTGGTCTCCGAAAGCCCAGTCGGTCGTGTCGCCGTTCGTCAGGTACAAGGAATAGCTCGCCTGGCCGAAGGCGTAGCGCGTCCCCCGGTAGGCTTCCAGGCGCCCGGACATGCCCTCGGCCAGGGCCTTCATCCGCTCCGCTCCCTCGCCCTCGACGGGAATTCGGGCGTATCCCCAGGGATAGAGGATGATCTGGCCGTAGCTATGGTAGGAAACAAGCCCCAGGAAAGAGCGGAGCCCGACGAAGTCGCGCACGGCCGCCGACTCTGGCTCGGAAAAGGGCGCCGTCCCCCGGTAAACGGCCGATTGCGGCAGGGGGCTCGAGCCGCTGTTGTCGCGGCCCCATTCGTAGCCGTAGTTGCGGTTGAGGTCCACGCCGAAGCTGCCGTCGTCGTTGGCCCGGCGGTTTTTCCTCCAGTAGCGGTAGACGTGGATGGAATATTCCAGTCCGTCGGGATTGACGAGGGGAACGATCCAAGTCTCGCTCCGGTCGACGACGTCGCGGACGCGGCTGTCGACGGTACGGTTCTCGAGCAGGTGGCGGGCGATGAGGAGCGGCACCTCGACCGAAATCCATTCGCGGGCGTGATGGCATCCCAAAAACAGGACCTCGGCTTCGTCCTCGTCGAGACCGACGTTGTCGCTGATCTTGAGGCCGTAGATGTTGCGGCCTTCGAGGCTTTGGCCGAGGATGTGAACGGCGGCCAGGCCGGGATACGCCGCTTCAAGCTCCAGCAATTCGGCTTCGAGTTCAGGATAGGAGTGATAATCCCCGTTGAGCCCCCCGCCGGCGGCTGCGGGCCCGGCCGCCGGCAGGCCGCTGTAGGAAGGCTCAAAAGCGAACCGGATCCCCAGAGCGTCGAGGGTCGCCCTGTCGCGGGGCGTGCTGACGATGTAGAGGCGGCCGTCCTTTTCCATGAGGATGTCGAGCTCGCGGGCGGCGGGGGCCTCGCGGGGAAGGAGGCGGGCTTCAAGGCTGATGACCCGAAGGTCGTCCGTATGTCCGGAGTCCGGCGCGAGAGACGCGGTCAGGCAGGCCGTCAAGGCGAAAACGATAATTCTTTTCATGGTCATTCTCCGGAGCCGCGGGGTCGGGTCCGGACGGTCAGCGTTACGGCCAGCCGCCTGGCCACAAGACGGCGTCCCGATCCGTTTTCGAAGCCGAACACGGAACCCATGTCGAGTCGAAAGCCTTTTCGGTGAATTCCCGTTCCCAGTGTGTAGCCGATGTATGACGATCTCGGATTTTCCATGGGCTGCCGGTCGTAAATCAGGCCGAGAGAGGAGGGGATGAGGAAGTCCCTCCCGAAAAGGCGGATCGAGCTTTTGTATTCCACGGCCGCCCCGGCGCGCCACGTGTCGCGGAAGGCGCGCGGCTGTTCTTCTCCGAAGGAGGTCGCCGTGTAGGACGACCAGTTCCACCAGCCCGCCTCGCCGAGGATTTTCAGGTTGTTGCGGAGCGCCCAGGAGACGCCGACGCCCACGACGCCCGGGCGGCGGATTTCGTCTTCGCCCTCGGCCTCGATGAGGATGTCGGTGCCGGCGGCCGGGGCCCGGTAGCGGAGGAGGCTTCGGCTGGGCCCGTAGAGGCGGAAGGCCGTGCGGAAAGCGGCCGCCAGGCTGACGCGCTCCGAAAGGCGCCACAGGAGACCGCCGTTCAGGAATCGCCCGCTGAGCTCCCGCGAGCGCTCGTCGGTGATGATGACGGCCCGGGCGGGGGGATTCCAGCTGTCGTTCATCTCCCAGGTCCGCCGGCCGGAGACGAGGTTGAAGCCGAGGCCGAGCGACAGGCCGGGCAACAGCTCCCGGCCCAGAGAGATGTTCCAGACCCGGAGGAAACCCTCCTGGCTGAAGGTGAAGAGCGCATTGTAGGCGGCGCTGCCGGCCTCGACATAGGGGCGGTCGTAAATTTCCGTCAGGGCTGCGCCGAGCCCCACGACCCAGCCCTTCACGTTCCAGGTCACGGCGGCCAGGTCGAGGGCGAACACCGTCGCCGACAGGTTGTCGGCCGAGGAGATCGGGCCGGTGTTCACCGGGCCGTAGCGGAACATGGAGGCGGAATGGATTCCCCCGCCGACGGAGAGGGTCAGGCCCTGAAGACGCGCCGCCAGAGCCGGGTTGGTGAAGATCGCCGAGGCGTCTGCGGCGCAGGGCGCAAAGAGCGCCGCCCCGCGCCCCAGGGACGAGGCGCCGGAAGCGCCGAACAAGTTCCATGTCCCGAGAGGCGCCTCTTCCTCGTATTGGCCCATGACCGTCTGGCCGCGGGCGGGGGAGGGGAAGAGGGCGAGGAGGAGACCCAGGGCGAAGAGGAGACACAGACCGAGGAGAGCCGCTGTCTTTTTAGTTTTCATCAAGTACATTCTACCGTTCCGCTCCCCGGTGTTCAATCCGGCGGCTGCAACAGTGTGACAACCCAGGAAAAATGTCCCTTTTATCGGATGAGCTGATATGTCCTCTTTTAGGAGGAGGGCATGAAGGAGCTGATTATCTTAAGCAGGCGTGAGGCCCAACGGGTTCAAGTTCTCGAGCAGGTCGTCCGGAAGGGTCTCACTCTGAAGTCAGGGGCAACGTTCATGAAGGTCCGACACGGCGGTCTTTTTTGGAGTGCGGCCGCATGAGGCCGCTTTGGAAAGCGGCGACGCGTCGCCGCACTCCCAATAAGATGCGCGCGCTGTTCGGGCGGCTTCGCGGAAAAACCGACGGCCTTTCCGGGGCGTGTCCAGGGCAGAGGGCATTGCAAACCGGGCGTGGGTGTGCTATAGAAAAATCCCTTTAGGGCGGAAATGACCAAAAAAACCGATCGAAAAATAAAAATCACCGGAACCGGCATGTACGTACCGGACAAGATTTTGACCAACGCCGACCTGGAAAAAATGGTCGACACCTCGGACGAGTGGATCGTCACCCGCACCGGCATCCGCGAGCGCCGCATCGCCGCCAAAGACCAGGCGACGTCCGACTTGGGGATCATCGCCGCCCGCCGGGCGCTTCGGTCCGCACGCCTTGAGCCCCAAGATATCGACGTCATCATCGTCGCCACCCACACCCCGGATCACTATTTCCCCGCCACGGCCTGCCTGGTGCAGGCCGGTCTCAAGGCCGGGCTCGTGCCCGCCTTCGACGTTATCGGCGGCTGCACGGGCTTTCTCTACGGTCTGATCCTTGCCGAGGGCTTGATTTTCAGCGGAGCGGCGAAGCGGGCCCTGGTCATAGGCGCTGAGATGCTCACGCGCATAACGAACTGGGAGGACCGCAACACCTGCGTCCTCTTCGGCGACGGCGCCGGGGCGGTCGTCGTCGAGGAGAGCAAGGACGACTCGGGCATGCTGTCGCATTTCTGGCAGGCCGACGGCAACCTGGGGCCGCTTCTCATCATGCCCGCCGGCGGGTCGAAACTGCCCGCCTGTCACGACACCGTGGCCAAGCGGCAGCACACGCTCCACATGAAGGGCAACGAGGTTTTCAAGCACGCCGTGAAGCGGATGACCGAGGCGGGCGATGAGGCCATGAAGCGGGCGGGTATCAAGAAAGACGCCGTGGATTGGCTGATTCCCCACCAGGCCAACATGCGCATCATCGAGGCCACGGGAGAGCGCCTGGGCATCCCCCGCGAGAGGGTCTACGTCAACATCCACAGATACGGAAACGTTTCGGTGGCCTGCATCCCGATCGCCCTCGATGAGCTCAACCAGTCCGGTCAGCTCAAAAAAGGCACCGTGGCGCTCCTAGACGCCTTCGGCGCCGGATTCACCTGGGCGGCCGTCGTCCTCCGCTGGTAAGTCGTAAGTCGGGGCCGGGTCTCCACTTTCCACTTTTTCGATTCCCCCTGTCCCTTTCAGAGCATTCGTTTTTTGATAAATGCATGAGAAGTTGTATGTGGAGCAAATCCGGTGCCTAAAACTTCGTGCCGACACCGTGCCAAGTCTAGCTAAAAAAGTGGAAAGTGGAGACCCGGCCCCATCTTTGTCAGCCGCCGCACTGGGCGACGATCCGCGCCCAGCGCGCGTCGACCTCCTCCTGCATGAGCTTAAGCTCCTCGGCACTGAGATGACGGAAGCGGCCTTGGAGCTTCACGTAATCCGCCAAGGGCTTGCGTTCCTTGACCTTGATGGAGAGTTTGCAATTTTCGCCGTATTCCATCTCGAACAGCGGAAAGAGGCCGGTTTGGACGGCCAGTCTCCCGAGCTTGACCGTGTCCTCGGGCCGGCTCTTCCATCCGGCCGGGCAGGGCGAATAGATGTGCAGGAAGCGTGTCCCCTTGGTTTCTTTCGCTTTCTTCACTTTCTTCACCAGGTCCTCGGGGTAGCCGATGCTCGCCGTGGCCTGGTAGGGGATGCGGTGGGCGGCCATAATGGCGTTGATGTCCTTCTTGGGCCGGTTCTTGAAATGCTTGACCGGCGTCGTCGTCGTCCAGGCGCCGTAGGGGGTGGCCGAGCTCCTCTGGATGCCGGTGTTCATGTAGGCTTCGTTGTCGTAGCAGACGTAGAGGATGTCCTCGTTCCGCTCGGCAGCGCCGCTTAGGGCCTGAAGGCCTATGTCGAACGTCCCGCCGTCTCCCGCCCAGCCCACGACCGTCGTCTCCTTGTCGCCGACCATCTCCAACCCGGCTTTGAGGCCCGAGGCCGAGGAGGCCGCCGTCTCGAAAGCGCAGTGGAAGATCGAGACCTCGAGGCAGGAATAGGGGAAGGGGCCGTCGATGACCGCCCAGCAGCAGGCCGGGATGCACAGCGCCGTCTTGGGCCCGAGGCCCTTGAGAACGTAGCGCATGGCCAGCGTGGCCCCGCAGCCTTGGCAGGCCAGGTGGCCGGGGCCCATATATTCCTCGACGGGCAGGGTCAGCTTCATGGTCTTTTCTTTTTTCATTTTCGGACTCCGATCCACACGATTTCCTCGGCGGGCGGCTGGCGCTTCAGCGCGTCGGCGGCGATTTCCCTGAAGTGTTCGAGGGCGATGTCCCGGCCGCCCAGGCCGGAGACATAACCGAAGATGGGCATGCCGTCGACGTGGCCGTAGAGGGCCGATTTGACCTCCTGGAAGAAGATGCCGTTGCAGCCGGAGGAGAGGTTGCGGTCGACGACCGCCACGCGCCGCCCCGAACGGCCGACGAGCCTCCTGAGCTCGGCGAAGGGGAACGGCCGGAAGAGGCGGAAGCGAAGGTTCCCCGCCTTGACGCCCTCTTCCCGCAGGGCGTCCACGGCTACTCGCGCCGTGTAGCCGGTCGTCCCCGCGGTGATGAACAGCAGTTCGGCGTCCTCGTTTTTATAGCCTTCGATGAGCTCGAGGCGACGGCCGAACAGTTTCTCGTATTCCTTTCCCGTTTCCGCGACGAGAGCGGGTGCTTTCTCGATGTCTTTTTGCTGCTTGTAGCGCAGCTCGAAATAATGCTCGGGTGAGGTCAGCCCGCCGAAGGCGCGCGGGTCTTCGGAGCTAAGACGGAGCTTCGGCCGGAACGGCGGCAGGAAGGCATCCACCTTCTCCTGCTCGGGGATGTCCACCACCTCGTAGGTGTGGGACAGGGTGAAAGCGTCGAGCATGATCATGCCCGGCACGGACAGGGCCTCGCTGACCTTGAAGGCCTGGATCGTCGTGTCCAGGACTTCCTGGTTCGACGCGCAGTAGTACTGCATCCACCCCGTGTCGCGCTGGGAAAGGCTGTCGTTCTGGTCGGACCAGATGCTCCAGCCCGGGGCCATGGCCCGATTGATGTTGCCCATGACGACGGGCAGGCGCCCGATGGCCGCCCAGTGCAGGAGTTCGTGCATGAGGGCCAGGCCGTGGGACGACGTGGCGGTGAATGTCCTGGCGCCGGCCAGCGACGCTCCCAGGCAGGCGGCCATGGCCGAGTGCTCGGACTCGACCTTGATGAACTTGGCGTCGAGCGACTTGTCGGCGCACATCTCCGAAAGGAGTTCGACGACCTGGGTTTGTGGGGTGATGGGGTAGGCGGCGACGACCTGCGCCCGGCCGAGCTGAGCCCCGTAGCTCAGGGCGTGGTTGCCCATGATGACTTTCTTCATTTCTCTTCCTCCACCATGGCGATGCACTTGACCGGGCATTCCTCGGCGCAGATGCCGCATCCCTTGCAGTAAACGTAGTCAACGACCGGGTACTCGTTTTCAACGTAAATGGCCACGTCGGGGCAGAACTTCCAGCAGATGCCGCACTGGATGCATTTCTCCTTGTCGATCACGGGCCGGATGTTCCGCCAGGCTCCGGTGCGGTTGTGGTGCATCGTGCCGAGCGACATGGGCATGATGGGGAAGTCGCGCTCCGTGGCC
This sequence comes from Candidatus Aminicenantota bacterium, assembly GCA_016933515.1. Classification (GTDB taxonomy): domain Bacteria; phylum Acidobacteriota; class Aminicenantia; order Aminicenantales; family JAFGAV01; genus JAFGAV01. Next base: position 2,872 of record JAFGAV010000081.1, on the reverse strand, counting down.
AGAACGATCTTTTCCAATGTTTTTTTCTTGCTCATTTTCCGCCCGCCTTTCCGAACACGACCTGCTCGAAGGCTTCGGCCGCCGCCTTGACGTTGTCCTCGGTTTTGATGCCGATCGTCTCTCGGATCGAGTCCTGGAGGGAGGGGAGCTTGGCCAACTCGAAGATTTTGACGACGGCGCCGGTGATGGCCGTGTTGACGATGGGCGCGGCCAGCGTTCCGAGTTTGTTTTTGACGGCGATGCCCGTGGCGTCCACGGTCACCACCCGGAACGCCTTGTACTGGGGGAAGTCCGTGGTCTTCTTGTCGGTGTTGATGAGAATCGTCCCGCCGGGCTTGAGGCCGTCGGTGACGTCGATGGCTTCTACGAGCGTCGGCTCGACAACCACGACGTGGTCGGGAGTGTAAATCCTGCTTTTGTCGTAGATGGGCTTGTTGTCCACGCGGAGAAAGGCGACGACCGGCGCCCCGCGCCGCTCGACGCCGAATTCCGGATAGGCTTGGACGTAGTTGCCCTCCTTGGCGATGGCGTCAGCCAGGATTTTGGAGGCCACGACCGTGCCCTGGCCGCCGCGGCCGTGGAAACGGATTTCGATCATCACGCGCTCCTTTCAGTATCAAAGAAAATCCTATCGAAGCTCAAAGCTCAAAACTCAGCACCCGGTGCGAATGGCATTGGATGTTGACCGCGGCGGGCAGGGAGGCGATGTGGCAGGGGAAGGCTTCGACGTGGACGGCGAGGGCGGTGATGCGGCCGCCCATGCCCTGCGGGCCGATGCCAAGCTTGTTGATGCGCTCGAGGAGCCGTTTCTCCATATCGGCGTAGAAGGGGTCGGGATTGTGCGTTCCCAGGGGCCGTCGCAGAAGCGACTTTTTGGCTAGCCAAGCCGCGTATTCGAAATTGCCGCCCACTCCCACGCCGACGATGATCGGCGGGCAGGGGTTCGAGCCGCCCTTGTCGGCCGTCTCGACCACGAAGTCCTCGATGCCCTCCTGGCCGGCCGCGGGGGCGAACATGCGCACGGCGCTCATGTTCTCGGCGCCGCCGCCCTTGGCGATGAACGTCACGCGGAACTTCTCGCCCGGCTCGAGCTCCCAGTGGATGTAGGGCGGCGTATTGTCGCCCGTGTTCTTGCGGCGGAGCGGGTCCTCGACTACGGATTTGCGGAGATAGCCTTCGGCGTAGCCGCGGCGGGTGCCCTCGGCAACGGCGTCCTTTAGGCTTTCGAGTCCGTCATCGCGGTCGAAGCGGACGTCCTCGCCGAGCTCGATGAGGAAGACGGCCAGCCCCGTGTCCTGGCAGAGGCCGAGCTTCTCGTCGCGGGCGATATCGGCGTTCTGGAGGATCTGGTTGAAAACTTCCTTTCCCGCCGGCGATTCTTCCTTCTTGGCCATGTCTTTGATGAGCTTCAGGACGTCGTCCTGGAGATTGAAGTTCGCTTCCTGGACCATGTCCTTGATTTTGTCCCGGACCTGTGACAGCTTGACCGTTTTCATGAAGGCGACCTCCTTGGCCGGCAAATGTTTGTGTCGGGAAAAGAAGACGATAAGTTTAACGGCCCCTCCCCGGAGTGTCAAGGGCGCGCATCGCGTCAGCTATAATCTTACCGAAGGGCATATTATCTTGCCGGATAAAAATCTTATCATGGACCTTCGGAGCGCGGCTTCACGGGGAATTGGAGGCGGTTCGGGGACTGTCCCAATGATTGACGGCTGAGGCCGGGTGCAATCTTGTTGGAATGCGGCTTCCGGGGATGGGGATGGGGAGGATGGGGATGGGGACTGTCCCCGCAGGGGACTGTCACCCTGACCTTCGTAATGCGACCGCACTTTAAAGCGGCCTGCGGACGCTGCGGAAGCCTCAAATCAGGCGCTTTCTTTTTTGGAGTGCGGCCTCACGAGGCCGCTTTCGGTGCGGGGGCAGGCCTGATTAACAAAGTGGAAAGTGGAGACCCGGCCCCGTCTTATTAAGTGGAAAGTGGAGATACGGCCCCGTCTTATTTAGTTCGGACTGAGATTCTTTTCTTCGGCCGGACGTTCCTTTCAATGAAATACAGAATGTCGAGCGCTTGACATCAACACGATTCTCGTGTACACAATGATAGTGTAAGGGAGTCGTGAAATGCTTAAAAATATCACCCTGAGCGCCGAGGAAGAAATGATCACCAAAGCCAGAGAAAAGGCCCTCCGGAGGAAAACAACCCTGAATGCGGAATTTCGTCATTGGCTGCGCGACTATGCAGGCCCGGGTCGTCAAGCCTCGGAATACTATGACCTCATGGGCAAGCTGAGCTATGCCCGGCCCGGACGAAAGTTCTCCAGGGATGAGATGAATGAGCGGTAGATATTTTCTCGATACGAACATTCTGGTTTATTCCTTCGACTCCAAGAGTCCGAAAAAGCGCGAACGCGCTTCCGCTTTGATCGCCGAAGCCCTGACGGGGTCACGGGGAATCATCAGTTTTCAGGTGCTCCAGGAATTCATCCATTTGGCTTTGCGCAAATTTGCGAAACCACTGACCCTCGCCGATGTCCAAGAATACCTTGCGGATGTTCTTGACCCCCTGTGCGGCGTCTATCCGGGCTTGGAGCTCTATCAACGAGCCCTGGATATCACCGGGCGTTGGAAATATCCTTTCTTCGACTCCCTGATAATCGTCGCCGCTTTGCAAGCCGGATGCTCGACGCTCTATTCCGAAGACCTTCAGCACGGCCAGACGATCGACCGCTTGCGGATCGTCAATCCCTTTTTAGAATGATTTTTATGTGCGGCAGCGCGACGACCGCTTTGGAGTGCGGTCGCACGAGACCGTTTTGAAATGCGGTCTCACGAGGCCGCGTCCAGCCGGATGAGCAAGCGCCGGAAGGACCTG
>JAFGAV010000080.1 GCA_016933515.1 Candidatus Aminicenantota bacterium | reverse complement strand
TATCACAGCCGGCCGGGATTGGGAAGCGGAATCGGAGACGGATTGCCGGAGCGCTGATTTGCCTGTAAAATCGGAATTTAGGAATGATGATCGAAAAAAAAGACGAAAAATGGATGCGGCTGGCTTTGAAGGAAGCTGAAAAGGCCGAAGTCCGGGGAGAGGTTCCTGTCGGGGCCGTCGTCGTCCTGCGGGGAAGGGTCGTCGGCCGGGGATTCAACAGGTCGGTCGGACGGACGGACCCGACGGCCCACGCCGAGATCCTGGCCTTGAGGCAGGCAGCGCAAAAAACGGGCAATTACCGGCTGATCGGCTGCGACCTCTATGTGACGCTCGAGCCGTGCGCCATGTGTCTGGGCGCGGCTGTCCTGGCCCGGGTGAGTCGCATCGTCTACGGCGCCCCGGATCCCAAACACGGAGCCGTGACTTCCCTGATGAGGTTTCCTTTTGATAAAATGAATCACCGTCCGGAAATCCGGGCCGGCGTCAGGGCCCCGGAATGCCGCCGCCTGCTTCTCGATTTTTTCCGGAGCAGGAGACGGAGCCGGGCGGCGGGCTGACGCCCCGGCGGAGAGGTGTCCGAGTGGTTGAAGGAGTCGGTCTCGAAAACCGATATCCCGAGTGATCGGGATCGTGGGTTCGAATCCCACCCTCTCCGCCATTTCTGCGGAAGCGGTCTCGTCCCCGAGGAGCCGCGGGCCGCTCCGCAAGGAAGGATGCGAGAAAGACGTGAGTCTGAAATTCGATCCCGCGCGCCGCGACCGCCTCCGACATCCGCGCCGCAGCCGCCGTCTCCCTCCGTTCAAGATTCTGCGCCGGCTGGGGCTCAGGAGGGGAGACACGTTCGTGGACATCGGCTGCGGACCGGGATTTTTTTCCCTACCGGCCTCCCGCATCGTGGGAGAAGGAGGGAAAGTCGTCGCCGTCGACGTTTCGACGGAGATGCTGACCGACCTCAAGGCCGGAGCCGCGGCCGAAGGCGCATCCAACATCGTGTTCAAGCAGGTCGGGGAAAACGGAGCCGGTTTGCCGGCGAATGCCGGCCTCTATTTTCTGTGCCAGGTTCTCCATGAGCTCGAAGACAAGCGGGGCTACCTCGCCGGCCTCCGGCGCCGGATGGGTCCGGAATCCCGTCTGGCCGTCCTGGACTATCACAGGAGAAGAACGAAGCACGGGCCGCCGCTCTTTCAGCGCGTGTCTTTGAGCCGTCTTCGCGGCTGGCTCCAAGAGTTCGGATTCCGGGTGGTCGATGTGTTCGACGTCAACGCCGAGGAATATGCCGTTGTGTCCCGCATCGCCGGGAAGGGCGGAAAAGCGTCGGAGGGCGCTTAGGGCGGCGCGCGGGCCATGATGCGGACGAATGTTGTCCTCGTCGGTTTCGGGAACGTCGGCCGGGCGTTCGTTCGCCTGTCGGCCGAAAAACAGGCGCGGCTGGCCGAACGCCACGGGATCGGACTGAGGCTCAAGGCCGTGTTCCGCTCCGGCGGAGGCATCCTGGCCGAGGACAGGGAGGTGGACCTCGGGCGTGAGGTCTTGGACCGCGGCGTTCCAAAGGACGATCCGCGTTTTCGACCCGGGCTGAGGCCCGAGGCCGCGTTCGACAGGTTGAAGCCGGGAGTGCTTGTCGAATGCCTGTCCGCCCATCCGGAGACGGGGGAACCGGCCTTGGGATATCTCCGCGCGGCGATCGCCAGGGGCTGGCATGCGGTGACGGCGAGCAAGGGCCCGCTGGCGGCGGATGCGAACGGATTGAGACGCGCGGCCCGGTCGCGGGAAGTCGGATTTCGATTCAGCGCCGCTGCGGGCGCGGCCCTGCCCGCCGCGGATGTCGGGATCCGATGCCTGGCCGGTGCGGAGGTCGTGTCGTTCCAGGGAATCCTCAACGGCACGACGAACTTCCTCCTGACCAGGATGGCGGCGGGTCAGGATTACGGAAGCGCCCTGGCCGACGCGCAAAAGCTCGGAATTGCGGAACCCGATCCGGAAAGGGACATTTCGGGCTGGGATTCGGCCGTCAAGCTGCTGATCTTGAGCAATCTTCTTTTCGACGAGAGCCTCAAACTCAAAGACGTCAAGGTCAAGGGGCTCACGGCCGCGCCGGCCTCTGATGTCCGCCGCGCGGCCGCCGCGGGCCGCAAGGTGAAGCTTCTCGCCGTCGCGGACAGAGGATCGGGACGGACGTCCCTGCGGGTGGCGCCGGAGCCTCTCGACGCCCGCCATCCTCTTTTTCCTGTCGACGGCGCGGAAAAGGGCGTTTCTTTCCTCACCGACAGCATGGGAACGGTGACCGTCCTGGGGGGGAAGTCCGATCCGCGCGCGGCCGCCGCGGCCATGCTCAAGGACATCATCCTCTTGCTCAAGGACCGGGATCTATGATCACGGGCGTCATTTTCGACATCAAACGTTACGCCCTTCATGACGGGCCGGGCATTCGGACCACGGTTTTTCTCAAGGGCTGCCCCCTGCGCTGTGTCTGGTGCCACAATCCCGAAGGGCAGTCTCCCTGTCAAGAGCTTCTGGTCCGGCCCGAACGTTGCCTGGAGGAGTGCGATCTCTGTCTCCAAACATGCCCGGAAACCGCCGTATCCAAAACGGGGAACATCATTCGCGTCGACAGGCGGAAATGCCGGGTGTGCGGGACATGCGCCGCCGGCTGCCCCGCGGAGGCGTTGGCGATCGTCGGCCGGCGCGTGACCGTGGACGAGGTGATCGAAGACATTGAAAGGGACGATCCGTTTTACCGGCAATCGGGCGGCGGCGCGACGTTTTCGGGAGGAGAGCCCCTGATGCAGGCCGATTTTCTTTCCGGCCTCCTGGACGCCTGCCGGTCCCGGGGAATTCACACCGCGGTGGACACTTCGGGTTATGTTCCCTGGCCGTCCCTGGACGGCATCCGGGAGAAGGTCGATCTTTTCCTCTATGACTTGAAGATGATGGATGACGACCGGCATCGGGAATGGACGGGCGTCTCGAACGCGGTCATCCTCGAGAACCTCAAACGGCTCGTCCGTGTCGGCAGCCGGGTTGTGGCCCGCCTGCCCTTGATCAAGGGAATCAACGACGGGCCCGATCACGTCGAAGCGGCGGCGGCATGGCTCAGCGCCTTGGGCGGCATCGAACGGGTGGATCTCCTGTCCTACCACGCCCTGGGAGGGGATAAGGCCGTCCGTCTCAGCCGTCCGGGACCATCCGACGATTTCCTGCCTCCCTCGCAACGGGACCTGGAGAGAATCAAAAAAAGAATCCAAACGTTCGGTCTGGACGTCCGGCTGGGAGGATGAGAATGAACGAACGGACACAAAGACTCAAAGCCCGGAGTCTGGAAGCCCGGCCGTGGATTTCGTCCGAGCGGGCCCTTCTGGTGACGGAGTTTTACCGCGACCGGAACGATCCGCTCCTTTCGGCGCCGGTCCGCCGAGCCCTGGCGTTTCGGGAGATCATGACCCGCAAGGCTCTTTATCTCGGGCCGGGCGAGCTCATCGTCGGCGAGCGCGGGCCGGAGCCCAAAGCCACGCCCACGTTTCCCGAGCTGACCTGCCACAGCCTCGAGGACCTGGACATTCTGAACGACCGCGAGAAAATTCCCTTCCGTGTTTCCGAGGAAACACGGGAAATCTACCGCCGGACGATCATTCCTTTCTGGAAGGGAAAAAGCCTGCGGGACCGAGTGTTTGAGGAGATGCGCCCCGAGTGGCGCGCGTGCTACGAGGCCGGAATCTTCACGGAGTTCATGGAGCAGCGCGCTCCCGGCCACACCGTCCTGGACGACAAGATCTACCGGAAGGGCTTCGCGGACTTCCGGGGGGACATCGCGCGCCGCCTGGCGGAGATCGATCCGCTCGAGGACCGAGACGCCCTGAAAAAGGGGCAACAGCTCCGGGGCATGGACATCGCCGCCGAAGCCCTCGTGATCTTCTCCGGCCGCTACGCCGACCTGGCCGCGGAGAAGTCGGCCGCGGAAACGGACGTGAGGAGGAAAGCCGAACTGCTCAGGATCGCCGAAATCTGCCGGCGTGTGCCGCTTCATCCCCCGCG
>JAFGAV010000079.1 GCA_016933515.1 Candidatus Aminicenantota bacterium | reverse complement strand
TCCTTCGATGAGATCCCCTTCGAAGAGATCGTGGAGACGATGAACCTTCAGGACCTGACCATCAATCCGTCCTTTTACAGGCTCAACATCGGGCTGAAATATTTGTTCTGACGGATTATCGGGCGAATACGCCCGCGTTTCTTCCGGACTGTCTTAGTGTCCCATCATGTATGTCCCCTTCCAAAGTTCTCCCCAAAAACGGGACACTTCCAGGGGGGAATCAATCGCCCACGTCGCCCCTCCGCTCCCCTCCGCTGACCCTCCTGAAGGGAACGACGCCGTGGCCCTATTTTCTGCTGCGCCCGGGCTTGCGGCGGGAAAAGAGAAAATACCAATTGACGAAGACGACAAGGACGAGTCCCGCTACAGCGACGATGATCTTGGCTGCCAATCCCTCCTCCTATCCGCCGAGCTTGAACCGGCGCAGCCGGAGCGAGTTGGAGACAACCGAAACGGAGCTGAAGGCCATGGCCGCCGAGGCGATGATCGGGTTGAGAAGCAGCCCGAAGAAAGGATAGAGCACGCCGGCGGCGATGGGTATGCCCGCGACGTTGTAGAAAAACGCCCAGAAAAGATTCTGCTTGATCACCCGCAGGGTCTGTTTGCTCAGGGCGATGGCCGAAGCCACGGCCCGGAGATCGTCCCGGATCAGGGTGATGTCGGATGCCTCCATGGCGATATCGGTCCCCGTGCCGATGGCGATGCCGACGTCGGCCTGGGCCAGCGCCGGAGCGTCGTTGATCCCGTCGCCGACCATGGCCACCCGGCGCCCGGCCTCCTGGAGCTTCTTGATCTCGCTGACCTTGTCTCCGGGCAGAACTTCGGGAATGACGCGGCGGATTCCGGCAAGGGCGGCGATCGCCTCGGCGGTCTTGCGATGGTCTCCGGTCAGCATGATCACCTCGAGCCCGAGCTTCTGCAGCCCGGCGACCGCCTCGGCGGAGTGATCTTTCAGGGTGTCGGCGACGGCCAGGAGTCCGGCCGGACGCCCATCGACGGCGGCGAACACAGCCGTCTTTCCCTCCGCGGCGAAGGACTCGGCCCTCCCGGCGAGCGCCCCGACGTCTGCGCCCCGGTCGGCCATCAGCCGGGAATTCCCGAGCATGACCCGCTTCCCGTCGACGACGGCCTCGACGCCCTGTCCCTCGACCGCCTGGAAATCCCGCGCTTCGTCCACTTCCAGACCCTTTTCCCGCGCTTTCCTGAGGACGGCTTCGCCGAGCGGATGCTCGGACGGCTTCTCGACCGCCGCGGCCAGCCAGAGGAGCGACTCTTCGTCGAACGGAGGCGCCGGAACGATATCGGTGACCTCAGGTTCGCCCTTGGTCAGCGTGCCGGTCTTATCGAACAGAATGGTGTCCACGCGGTGGACGGTCTCCAGGCTTTCCCCGCCTTTGATCAGGATGCCGTTCTCGGCGCCCTTTCCCGTCCCGGCCATGACGGCCGTCGGTGTCGCCAATCCCAGAGCGCACGGGCAGGCGATGATCAGGACGGCCACGAAGTTGAGCAGGGCCAGCGTCAGCGGCGGCTCCGGTCCGAAGACGAACCAGACGACAAAAGTGAGGATGGCGATGGAGATGACCACGGGAACGAAATACCCGGCGATGACGTCGGCCAGCCGCTGAATGGGCGCCTTGGAGCCCTGAGCTTCCCGGACGAGACGAATGATCTGGGCCAGGGCGGTGTCCCTGCCGACCTTGGTCGCCCGGAAACGGAAGCTCCCGGTCTTGTTCAAGGTGGCGCCCACGACCAGGTTTCCGGGCCCCTTGACAACCGGCATGCTCTCCCCGGTGATCATCGATTCATCGACCGAAGAGCGGCCCTCTTCGACGGTTCCGTCCACCGGGATCCGCTCTCCCGGCCGGACGAGAACGAGATCTCCCACCTGGACGTCGGCGATCGGGATCTCGATTTCGGCGCCGTCCCTGATGACAAAGGCTGTGCGGGGCTGCAGTCCGGCCAGCCGCCGGATGGCCTCGGAGGTCCGGCCCTTGGCCCCGGCCTCGAGAAGGCGTCCGAAAAGGATGAGGGCGATGATGAAGGCGGAAGTGTCGAAATAAACGGCCGGAGCGATCCCGGCCCGGCGGAAAAGCGCCGGAAAAAGCGTGGCCGCGGCGCTGTAGAAATAGGCCGACAGGGTGCCGACCGTGACCAGGGTGTTCATGTCGGCGGTGCG
>JAFGAV010000013.1 GCA_016933515.1 Candidatus Aminicenantota bacterium | reverse complement strand
TCGAACCGCGCCAGGCGCCGAAGCCCTCACTCCGGCCGCTATGATCGCAAGAGCCGCCAGTCGCCTCTCGATGCCGTCCTCCTTTCGTTGCATTTCCGCGGCGCTTTGTGATAATGGAGAGGGAGATGAACAGGGAAAAAAGGAACGCAGGGATCTTCCTGGCCCTGGCCGTTCTCTTTTTTCTGGGCTTCTCGCTGACGGTCAACCTGCCCGTCGTTCATAAGAACTTTCTGACGGGCGACCAGGCCGTGTATTTTGCCCTGACTCAGAGCCTGGCCCACGATTTCGATCTGGAATACACGCGCCAGGACCTCATCCGCTATTACCGGGAATTCGAAGCCGGCCCGCAGGGCATTTTTCTGAAGCGCGGCCATGAGGGAAAGCTGTTCTACGCCAAATCGTGGGCTTACTCCCTTTTCGCCGCGCCGTTCGTCCGTGTCTTCGGGCCGAACGGTTTGCTGGTCTTTCACACGCTGCTTCTGGCCCTGATGCTGTTCCTGGGCTGCCGCGCCCTGGCCCTTGTGTCCCGCCCCTGGACGGCGCTTCTGACGGTGCTGACCTTTTTCTTCGCCTCGGCCGCGGGCGCGTATTTTTTCTGGCTGACGCCCGATTTCTTCAACATGGCGCTGGTGTTCACCATCGTGTTTCTCTGGCTGTTCAAAACCCTGCCCCGGGAGCAGCGCTGCACTTCGTGCGGACCGGAGCCCGAGCCCGGGCGCCTGGAGCGTTTCTTCCGCTCCGAGGCTTCGGATGTGGCGGCCGCCCTGCTCGTCGGCCTGGCCGTTTTTTCCAAGCCGCCCAACATCGTGCTCCTGGCCCCCCTCGTCCTGTGGAATCTCTCCCGCAGGAAAATCCTCAAATCCCTGCTTCTTGTCCTGTGCTTCCTCGTCGTCATGGGCGCCCTGTTCGGGGCCAACTATCTTTTCACCGGAGATTGGAACTACCAGGGCGGGGAGCGCAAAACGTTCATCGGCAGCTTCCCCCTGGAAAAAGAGGGCGTGACCTTCGACTCGACCGGCCACACCATGACCTCCGAGGGATACCTGGACAAACTCCGGCTCTTTCCCGCCTGGCTTGTCCTGCCCAACCTGTACTGGTATTTTTTCGGCCGCTACATGGGTGTGGCCTGGTATTTCTTCCCAGCGCTGTTTTTTCTCGTGCTCTTCTTCGGCCGCAAAAAAAGCCTCGCCGCCTGGCTCCTGCTGGGGACCGCCGGGCTCGAGATCCTGGTCTACATCGTTCTCATGCCCGACAATTACGGAGGCGGAGGCGGGACGCTGGCCAATCGCTACTTTCTCAACATCTATCCCCTGTTTTTCTTTCTCCCTCCACTCCGCCGCCGCGGCCGGGAGATCGTCCTGTGCTGGGTCATGGCCGCGGTCTTCCTCTCCCAGATTCTGCTCAACCCCTTCGGCGCTTCGCACGCCCCGGCCTCCCACGCGAAACGCCTCCCGTTTATGCTCATCCCCGTCGAACTCAGCCAGGTCAACGAGTTCCCGACGAACACCAACCCTTACGCCTTCCGCGTTCCGGCCGGCACGCCTCCCCACGACGGCTATCTCCATTTCCTGGACGACAACTTCTACCCCAAACATCCCACGGAGAACGGCGTCTGGACGCGCGGCGACAAGCCCGCCGAGATCATCCTTAAGACCTATTTCCCGTTGAAAACGATCGTCGTCCACCTGCTCAACAATCCGCGGAAGGAGAACGAGATCACCGTCCGCGTCGAGGGGCGGACGCAAAAAGCCAGGCTCGGGGAAAAGCAGCGGACCACGCTCACGTTCCCCGCCGGGCGGGGCTTCGTCATCCGGTCCCTGTACGTCTACAAGATCGACATCCGGGCTTCCAAGCCGGCGATGCCCTATTTCGAGTTCCAGACGAGCGACGAGCGCCGCAATTTGGGCGTGTTCTTCACACTGGAGCTTGTCCCCCGCTGACCCATGTGCGGCATCTGCGGTCTGGCCCAACCCCGCGGAAGGCCGCCCATCCCGACCGAGCTTCTGGCCGGCATGCTGGCCGCGATCGTCCACCGCGGGCCGGACGATGAGGGGCGGCACGTCGAGCCCGAGGTCGCCCTGGGCGCCCGCCGGCTGAGCATCATCGACGTCGAGGGGGGACATCAGCCCCTGTCCAACGAGGACGGCACGGTCTGGATCGCCTACAACGGCGAGGCGTACAACTTTCCTGAAGTCCGGCGCGAGCTCATCGGCCGCGGACACCGTTTCCGGACCCGGACCGACACCGAGACGCTGGTCCACGCCTACGAGGAGTGGGGTGAGAGCTTTCTGGAGCGCTTCCGGGGAATGTTCGCCTTCGCCCTTTGGGACCGGAAAGAGCGCAAGCTGCTTCTCGTCCGCGATCGGCTGGGCATCAAACCCCTGTACTACACGCTCCATGGGGACGGAACCTTGGTTTTCGGCTCCGAGCTGAAATCCGTCCTTCGCCATCCCCGAACGGAGAGGACGCTCGACCTGCGGGCTCTCGACCTCTTTCTGACCGTGGAATACGTGCCGGCTCCCCATTCGATCTTTAGGGAAATCCGCAAGCTCCCGGCCGGCCATATCCTCACCTACCAGGACGGCCGGACGACCCTGAAAAAATACTGGGACATCGAAGCGGCGGGAGCGGCCGGCCCATCTCCCCCCGCGCGGCCCGAGGAGGCCATGGACCGTCTCTACGAGCTCATCAAGGAATCGGTCCGCCTGAGGCTCCTGAGCGATGTCCCGCTCGGAGCCTTTCTGAGCGGCGGAATCGATTCCTCGGCGATCGTGGGGCTGATGCGGGAGCTCGGGGCAACGCCGCTCATGACCTTTTCCATAGGGTTCGACGATCCGACCTACAACGAGCTCGACTACGCCCGCCGCGCCGCCCGGGCCTTCGGCACCGATCACAGCGAGCTCGTCCTCCGGCCTCAGGCCCTGGAGCTCACCGAGACGCTCGTCGGCCACATGGACGAGCCTTTCGGCGACTTCTCCATGTTTCCGACCTTCCTCGTCTCCAAGCTGGCGCGGGAGAAAGTCAAAGTCGTTCTCTCCGGCGACGGGGGCGATGAAATCTTCAGCGGCTACGAGCACTACCAGGCCCAGGCCCTGGCCCAAAATCCTGCCTACCGGACCGTCGCCGCTCTCCTCGGCCCGGCTGTGCGGCGGCTTCCGCCCTCGCCGAAGAAAAAAGGGTTTTGGAACAAGCTTCGCCGTTTCGTCCAGGGCCTGGACATGCCGGCCGGGGCGCGGCACATGCGCTGGATGATGTTTCTCTCCCCGGCGCAGAAAAAGAAGCTTTACGCCGACGCGTTCCTGAATGCGCCCGAGAGAAAGAAAGACGTGATAGACGAGGAGCCTTTCGCCGGCGTTTTCGACAGGCTCCCGGCCTTCGATCCGGTGACCGCCGAGCTCTTTCTCGACCTCAAAACCTATCTCGTCGACGACATTCTGGTCAAGGTCGACCGCATGAGCATGGCCGTCTCGCTCGAAACACGTGTCCCTCTCCTCGATCACAAGATCGTGGAGTACGCCTTCCGCCTGCCCGGGGAATGGAAGCTCCGGGAGGGGACGACGAAATGGATCTTCAAGAAAACCATGGAGCGTCTCCTGCCCCGGGAAAACATTGACCGTCCCAAGGAGGGATTCTCGATTCCCATCAAGCACTGGCTGAAAACCGAGCTGCGGGACATGCTCCTCGACCACCTCGGCCGGGAGCGCGTCGAACGCCAAGGGCTGTTCCGCTACCCGGCCGTCAAGCGCATGATCGACGCTCACTTCGCCGACCGGGAAAATTACAGCCACCAGCTCTGGGCTCTGCTTGTCTTCTCGCTCTGGAGCGACAGCTATCTTCCCTAGCCCGGCCTTCATCCCCCGCCAGCCGGCGCCGATTCATCGCGACTCGGAAAAAAGGCCGCCGGGGACGAGCGCGTCCGGGAAGCAGGATCAAAGCTTCTCGATAAGGAAGATTTTCCGCGTCCGGCCGCCGACCTTGAATTCCTCGGCGGCCGGCAGCCCGGGCGCCCAAGCGACCTTCCCCCCGGAAAGAAAGACGGGAAGCCGCTCTCTCTCACCCTGGACGATCCCTTTGGCCCTCAGAATTTCCTTGAGCTTTTTCGACCCGGAAGCGCCCAGGGGGCGGTAGCGGTCCCCGGGCCGGCGGGGCCTCACCTCGAGCGGAAGCCGGATTTTTCCGGCGTCGAGGTAAGCCCGCCGACTGTTGTCGAAGGCGAGCTTCCGTTTCGGGGACGGGGAGAACATTTCGGCGCGGAACGCCATGCCCGACGGCGCGAGGCCCAGACGTTTTTTCCCGTCCCAGAAGAGACGATATGAGGCCGGGGTCACAGGCTGTGTTTTTAGGCCGAGACATCCGCGCTCCTTCATGAGTATGACGCCCGGAGCCAGAGATTTCTCTTTCCCTTCCCCGAGAGTCAGAATGTCCTCGACGTCATCGTAGGAGAAACTTCTCAGGTCGCCCTTGAGCAGTCGGACGAACCGCCGCACGACGCGGCGCGCCAAGGCCCGCGGAAGCCGCGCGAGAGCAGCCGTCTCGAGCCGCGCGCCGGGCCCGGAGCCGCGGAGCGCCCGGCCCGCCTTTTTCGAGGCAAGCTCATCGAGGAACGCGTCCTCCTCTCGCAGGATGTCCGCCGTCCGGGCCAGAAGCCGCACGATGTCGGGATTGAATTTCCGGGCGAGGACAGGGATGAGGTCCAGCCGGATGCGGTTGCGAAGGAAGCGTCGGTCGCGGTTGGACTCGTCTCTGACCGAACGCAGGCGGCGCTCCCTGAGGAAAGCCCGGATGTCTTCGCCGGAAATCTCGAGCAGCGGCCTGATGATCCGTCCTTGGACGGCCGGATGAATCCCCGCCAGGCCGCGGGATCCGGCGCCCTGGACGAGCCGCAGGAGCACGGTCTCGGCCTGATCGTTCATCGTATGGCCCGTGGCGACTTTCGACGCCCCGGCCTCTTCCGCCGCCGAGTTCAAGAATTCATAGCGGCAGAAACGGGCCGCTTCTTCCGTGCTGAGCCCCTCGCGCCGCGCGCGGCCGCGAACATCGGCCGTTCCGACGACAAGGGGAATCCCGAGCTTCGCCGCCGACCGGCGAACGAAGGCTTCGTCGCGGCGCGCCGCGGGACGGAGGCCGTGATTGAAATGGGCGGCAATAACCTCAAGACTCCAGGGCCTCCGGATATCGAGAAGAAGCCGGACCAGAGCGGTCGAGTCCTGTCCACCCGACCAGGCGACGAGCACGCGCTCGCCCGGCTCGAGGAGACGGCCCTTCCTGAGCGTCTTCAGGAACGTCTGCCGAACGCGACCGGCGCGGCTGACGCGATTGTTGGACGGCATGACAGATCTCCGTCATTATTCTATTCCACGTTTCCATCACGGGGAAGCGGATTCAAAAAAGAGGCAAAAGGTCGGTGGCAAAAGACTTGCCGAAGCCACCTCTCCCTTTGTCTTAATAATATTAATCCCCCCATCCCCCCTTAGCGAATTAAGG
>JAFGAV010000078.1 GCA_016933515.1 Candidatus Aminicenantota bacterium | reverse complement strand
TGAACCGGAACCTGGGCACGACCTTCATCTTCGCCACCCATGACGAGAAGGTCGTCCGCCATGTCCGCCGCAAGATCACGCTCGTCGACGGCGCCGTGGCCCGGGACGAGAAGATGAAAACGGGAGGGGCGTCATGAACATCTTCAAACTCGCCGTCCGCAATATGCTGGGCGCCGGGACAAAGACCTGGCTGAACGCCCTCGTCCTGTCGTTCTCCTTCGTGGCCATCATCTGGGCCCAGAGCCTGTTCAAGGGCCTGGACGAGGAGGCCTCCCGGTCGCTGACCGACATCGAGTACGGAGGCGGCCAGTACTGGGTCGAGGGCTATGACCCGCTCGATCCCTTCTCGATCCAGGACGCCCACCGGCCCGTGCCCGCTCCGCTGGCCGAGTTTGTCGAGGCCGGCCGGGCGGCGGCCGTTCTCGTCGTCCAGGGCACGCTCTATGTCGACGGCCGGACGCAGTCCGTTCTCCTCAAAGGCATCGATCCCGGCCAGATCGTCCTCACCCTGCCCACCTCGGCCCTGGCGGCCGCGGACCACGAAATCCCGGCCGTCATCGGGACGCGCATGGCCCGCAACGCCGGCCTCAAGAAGGGCGCGACGCTGACCGTCCGCTGGCGGGACGTCCGCGGCACGTTCGACGCCCGCGACTTCGTCGTGACCGAGGTGTTCGAGACCACGGCCGCGTCGGCCGATGCGGGCACCGTCTGGATACCGCTCGAGGACCTGCGCCGCATGGCCGGCGCGCCCGGCGAGGCGACCCTGGTCGTCATGGAGAAGGGGGCCGTCTTCCCGCCGGACGTCGCGGGCTGGCCGTTCAAGGACACGGAATTCCTGCTGCGCGACATCCGCGAATTCATCGAAATGAAGACCATCGGCATGTCGATCTTCTACGTCGTTCTCATGTCGCTGGCCATGCTGGCCATCTTCAACACCCAGGTCCTCTCGATCTGGCGGCGGCGCCGCGAGATCGGGACGATGATCGCCCTGGGGCTCACCCGGGCCCGGGTCATCGCCCTCTTCACCCTGGAGGGATCGATGCTTTCGTTTCTGGCCGTCCTTGTCGGGGCGGTTTACGGCGTTCCGCTTCTCGCCTGGTTCGCCGTCAGCGGCTGGTCCTTTCCCGCCGAGCAGACCGAAAGCTTCGGCCTGGCCCTGGGGAGCACCCTCTACCCGGTTTACAGCGTCGGCCTGGTCGTCGGCACGGCGCTTCTCGTCTTCCTCATCACCACCGTGGTGAGCTTCCTGCCGACGCGGCGCATCGCCAAGCTCAAGCCCACGGACGCCATCAAGGGGAAATTGTCATGATCAAGTTCCTTTTCAAGGGCATCGTCCGCGACCGCTCGCGAAGCCTCTTTCCCTTTCTGACCGTGACGATCGGCGTCTTCCTCACGGTTTTCCTCTACTGCTACATGAAGGGCTTCATGACCGGCGTCGCCACCACGAGCGCCGCCTTCGAGTTCGGCCATGTCAAGGTCATGACCCGGGCCTACGCCGAGGAAGCCGCCCAGATGCCCAACGACGCGGCTCTGGCGGACACCGGGGAGCTCATCGCCTCTCTCGAGGAGTCCTACCCGGAGTTCGAGTGGGCCCCGCGCATTATCTTCGGCGGGCTGCTCGACGTCCCCGACGATGCGGGAGAGACGCGCTCCCAGGGCCCGGCCGCCGGCTTCGCGGCGGCCATCATCGGCCCGGGACCCGAGGCCGCCCGCGAGAGGGAGCGCCTGGGCCTGGCCAAGGGATTGACGCGGGGCCGGCTGCCCTCGAGGCCGGGTGAGATCCTCATAGGCGACGATCTCGCCCGCAAGCTCGACGTCTCGCCCGGCGAGACCGTGACGCTCATCGGCGCCACGGCGGCGGGGTCGATGGCCATGGTCAACTTCACCTTGGCCGGGACCGTGCGCTTCGGCATGGCGACCCTCGACAGCATGGGCTTCATCGCCGACATCGAGGACGCACGCGCCGCGCTCGACATGGACGATGCGGCCGGCGAGATCCTCGGATTGTTCAAGAACGACGTTTTCCGCCGGGAGCGGGCCGAGGAGGTCGCCCGAGAGTTCAGCGCCTCAGCCTCGCCGGACGAATTTGCCCCGACGATGCTCGCTCTGACCGAACAGAGCGGGCTCGGCTCCTACTTCGACATCATCTCCTCTGTTTCGGCGATCATCATGGTCATCTTCCTCGTGCCCATGACCCTCGTCCTGTGGAACGCCGGTTTGCTGGGCGGCCTCCGCCGCTACGGCGAAATGGGCGTCCGTCTGGCCGTCGGCGAGGACAAAAGGCATGTCTATCGCTCGCTCCTCGGCGAATCGCTCGTCATCGGGGCGATGGGGACCGTGGCCGGCACGGCCCTGGGCCTGGCCATCTCTTTCTATATGCAGAAGCACGGCCTGGACATTTCGTCCCTGGTCAAGAACGCCACGATGATGTTCCCTTCGGTCATCAACACCAAGGTCACGCCCGTGAGCTACGTCATCGGCTTCCTCCCCGGCCTTGTGGCGCCCTTCCTCGGCGCGGCCATTGCCGGGAGGGGGATCTTCAAGCGCCAGACGGCGCGGCTGTTCAAGGAGCTCGAAACATGAAAACCCAACCGCGCACCGAGCGTGAGCTCGAGCGGCGCGCCATGACCTCCACTCCTTCGGGAGCGGGGCTATTCCGCGCCGCCGGATCAAAAGGAACGCCCTTAACCCGCTCCTTCCCCGAAACCCTCTCTTTCTCGCGCGGGGAATGGATCCCGCGCCGCGACCAAGGAAGCGCCGCCCCGGGGAACACCCGCCGGCCGGCACGCGGCGGCATGCCTTGGGGCCTATCCGCCGGCCGTCAAGTAAGGAGGAGGGTTGGCCCCGCCCGCGGACCGGGACAAAAACCCGAAGCCGCGACAATCGCCCAAACGCCCGCCGAAGCAAAGCCCGCAAAAGGCTTCGGGCCGCCGTTGTTCCTGGCTTTGATTTTCATCTCGGGCGGCGGCGCTTTGTCCGCGGCCGCTTCGGCCCAATCCCTGTCCGCGGACGAAATCCTCGACCGCGTGGACCGCAACGCCGTGCCCAAGACGATGATCGCCACGAGCGAGATGACCGTCCACGGCCGCCGTTCGAGCCGGACGATCAGGGCCAAGTCCTGGGTCGAGGGCGACAACAAGGCCTTCACCGAGTACCTCTCCCCGCCCCGGGAAAAAGGCGTCAAGATGCTCAAGCTCGGCGACCAGCTGTGGACCTACTCGCCTTCGACGGACAGGACGATCAGCATCTCCGGCCACATGCTCCGCCAGTCGGTCATGGGCTCGGACCTGTCCTACGAGGACATGATGGAGAACGACCGGCTGCGGGAGAGCTACGCGGCCGCGGTGGCCGGCGGGGAAACCTGGGAGGGGAGGCCCTGCTGGGTGCTGGAGCTCACGGCCGCGAAGGACGACGTGGCCTACCACCGCCGCAAGGTGTGGGTCGACCGGGAGCGCTATGTCGTCCTGCGCGAAGAGCGCTACGCCAAGAGCGGCCGGCTGCTGAAAACTTTCGAGGTCCGCTCCGTCGAGCGCCTGGGGGGGCGCTGGGTCCAGACGCACGCCGTCTTCAAGGACGCCCTCAAGACCGGCGGGGGGACGGAGTTCAAGATCGAGTCGGTGGAATTCGACGTTCAAATCCCGGCCCACATCTTCGACAAAGCGTCGCTGAGGAAATAATCCGATCGAAGGCGGTCGCGCCTTGGAGTGCGGCGGCATGACGCCGCTTTGGATTTTGGCGACACGTCGGCCACCGACCTGCCCTAAGACGCCGTTGAGCTCTCCCCGAGCTCTCTCGGGGAGTCGGAGGGGCTAATATCCATTGTGAACTGTTTCTCATTTAACGAATGACCGGGGTCCGACCATAATCATTCACTAATCATTTGTCACTTGCCTCGTCGCAGACGTAATTCCTTAAAATGGCCTCAACAAGCGGCTTCCAGACGTCTTCCGGGAGGTCGGGCCGGAAATGCCTCAGGGATTTTTCGAGGTGGGTCATGACCGCCTCGGCGGAGAGATACTGGAAGGCGGCCGTGATGTCCCCCGAGAGGTCGGCATGGGCGTCGAGCATCAGGGCCGGCCTGTCGCAGGCGAAATCGATGCGATTGAGGTCAATGAACCTGAGGCGCGGATTCTGAAACGACTTGATGTAAAACACTTTGGCTCCCGTGTCGAAAACCAGGCTCCAGCGGGTGTTGGCCTCGGACCGGACGCCGGACAGCATATCGAAGGCGTAATCCACGGCGGTCAGGGGGTGGGCCGATATCGCCTCGGGAGGATTTTTCAACTTGTCCGCCAAGCGGGCGAAACGGTTGTAGGAGTGATAACGGTGCCCGGGCGCAGCCGCCTGGGACCGGTAGTGCTCCAGGCAGCTTGCGTACATCAGGTTGGTCAGGGCTGGGACGGGCAATTCCTCCCCCCTATGGACGACCATCTTCCCCTCCAGGAACTCGACGGCCGCGCAATCGCCCTGGGCGTCGCCTATCAGGTAATGGTCGCCCGTGTCCGAAATGCGGATGTCTTCCTCCGACCGGAGGACGTCCTCGACCGTGGCGCAGGTGTCGAACAGGTATTGGACCCACAGGGCCGAGGTCAGCGACGGCCGCTCGTCCGGGGCCGGGACGGACGTCTCCCCGAGGAGCATGGTGCTGACGACCAAGCCCGCCTCGTTCATCCCCGACCAGGCCAATTGATAGCCGGCGCAGGCGATGGTCACGCTGCCGTAGCGCGAGGTCCATGTCGCAAGACGGCCCGTCGTGCCGGGCTCCCAGCCGCTTTTTCTTACGTTGCGCTTGTTGATGAACAGCTGCCCCGGCCAGAAGGAATTATCGTAGTTGGAGCCGAAGACGAGGCTCCCTTTATAGGGGAAGGCGAAGGAGGAGCAGGGATAAGGTGTTTGTGGGACGGCCAGAAGGACGGCGGCTGCGGCCGCGAAGGCTATCAGGCTTTTCTTCATGACATCTGACTCCTTTCTCTTTCATTTCTCTTTCATTCAAGAACCTGGCTTCGCCTCTTGTATTGGCATTATATGACATCCAAGCCCCGGCTGGGCAAGACTCGCCTTACACGGTTGTGCGCGGTTTTCGATGTCGGGATCGCATCTGCGCATTCAACTGTTTTCCTTCCGCCACATTTGGATTGCCGCAGGAAAAAGGCTGGGGGCGAATATTTTCAACAAGGTGGGAGAGGAAATAATCAGAATCACTGCCGGACGCGCTTTGGAGTGCGGCG
>JAFGAV010000077.1 GCA_016933515.1 Candidatus Aminicenantota bacterium | reverse complement strand
CGCAAAGGCCGCTGCGGCCGCGTCCAGGAAGGTCTTTGCGTCCGGCTCTACTCCGAGGACGATTACGAAAAGCGGCCCGAGTTCACGCCTCCCGAAATCCTGAGGTCCAACCTGGCCGAGGTCATCCTGAGGATGATCGACCTGCGTTTGGGCGACCCGGCCCGGTTTCCTTTCGTCGACCGGCCGCATCCCCGCAACATCAAGGACGGCTACGACACTCTCCTCGAGCTCGGCGCCGTCGAGGAAAGCGGGCGCGATTTCGAGCTGACTCCGCGGGGCGGGCGGATGGCCCGGATGCCGCTCGATCCCCGGGTCTCACGGATGCTTCTCGAAGCCGAGGGAGAAGGATGCCTGCCCGAAGTCGCGGTCATCGCCTCCGTCCTGAGCATCCGCGACCCCCGCGAGAGGCCGCCGGACAAGGCGGGCCTGGCCGACCAGGCCCAGTCCTCGTTCGCCCATCCGGATTCCGATTTCCTGACGCTTCTCAATGTCTGGCGCCGTTTTCACGGCAGCGCCGGGAGCCCCTCCTCGAAAAGCCGCCAGAGAAGATTCTGCCTCGACCACTATCTTTCCTATCCCCGGATGCGGGAGTGGGGATTCATCCACGACCAGATCCTGTCCATACTGGCCGAGCAAAAAATCTTGCCCGAGAGGAGCGAGCCGAGAGAGATCTCCCCGTTTCTTTACGCGGGCATCCATCGCTCGATCCTGAGCGGCTTCCTCTCCAACATCGCCGTCCACAAAGAAAAAAGCATGTACCAGGCCGCCAAGGGGCGCGAGGTCATGGTCTTCCCGGGATCGACCCTCTTCGGCAAAGCCCGGCCCTGGATCGTCGCCGCGGAAGTGGTCCGGACGTCGCGGCTCTATGCCCGGACGGCGGCCCGGATCGACCCGGCCTGGCTCGAGGAACTGGGCGGAAACCTCTGCCGCTATTCTTACTCCGAGCCGCGCTGGGACAAGGAACGGGGCGAAGTCCGCGCCAGGGAGCGGGTCACGCTCTTCGGCCTGGAAATCGTCTCTGACCGGGATATGCCCTTCGGGCCGAAAAACCCGGACGAAGCCCACAAGATATTCGTAAACGAAGCGCTGGTCGAAGGGGAGGTGCAGGAACCGCCGCCCTTCCTACGGCATAATCTGGATCTCCAGAAAAAGGTCCGGGGAATGGAGGAAAAGCTGCGGCGGCGCGACATCATGGTCGACGAGGCCTCCATCGCCGAATTTTACTCCGGGCGCCTGGCCGGAGTGGTTGACCTCCGCGGCCTGGAAAAGCGGATCCGGCAGGCCGGAAACGACGCTTTCCTGAGGATGAGCGAGAAAGACCTCATTCTCCTTCCCCCCGACGAGTCTGAGCTTCACGATTTACCGGACGAATTTCCCCTCGGAGAAACGCGTTTCGCGCTCTCCTACAAGTTTTCCCCCGGCGTCGAGGAAGACGGAGTCACCCTGCGCATTCCCTTCGGCCGGATCGCCGCCATTCCCTCGGAAGCGCTGGAGTGGGGCGTGCCTGGCCGGTTCAAGGAAAAGATCGCCGCTTTGATCAAGGGTCTCCCCAAGTCCGACCGGAAGCTCCTCATGCCCTTAGCCGAGACCGCCGAGACGATCGCCCGCGAGATGAAGCTCACAAACCCTTCGCTCTACGAAACGCTGGCCGAGTTCGTCAAAAAAAGGTTCGGGGCCGACATCCCCGCGTCCAGATGGGCCGGCGCCGACATCCCCGGCCACCTGAAAATGCGGGTGGCGGTCATCGACCCGCAGGGCCGCGAGCTGGCCGCCAGCCGGAATATCGACGTCCTCCGGCGGGCCGGCGCCGTTCCTTTCGTCCCGGAGCAATCGGCCGACTGGCAGGCGGCTCAGGCCGCCTGGGAAAAAGAAGGGCTGGAGTCCTGGGACTTCGGGCCGCTCCCGGAGAGCGTTCCCGTGGGCATGTTCATGACCGCCTATCCGGGCCTCGAGCCGGGGGAAAAAGGGGTCAACGTCCGTCTCTTTAAAACCGCCGAGGAAGCCCTGGCCTCCCATATCAAGGGCGTTGAAGCCCTATTGGCGGTCCTGTTCTCCAAGGATGTGGAGTTCCTCCGCCGGTATCTAATCGTCTTCGATGAATATGCGAAAACCGCGCTTTTCTTCGGCGGCAAGACAGCCGTCGAAGAGGGAATGCTGAAAAACATCAAGCGGGATATCTTCCGGAAAAATCTCCGCAGCCGTGAGGAATTCGACACCTACGGGGAGACCGTGATGCGCTCCCTGTTCGAAAAGAGCCATGCCCTGCGGGAAACGGTTTTCAAGATCTTCGATGCCTACCAGAAAGCGGTACGCACGCTCCAGCAGGCCGAGCAGGCCTCCTCATCGGGCCGCGTCCTGCCTACTTTATGCGAAGAGATCAGAGCGGGGCTTCAATCTCTTGTGCCCAAAAACTTCCTTGAGCTGTATTCGCTGGAGAGGCTCATCCATCTTCCCCGCTACCTGGAGGCGCT
>JAFGAV010000076.1 GCA_016933515.1 Candidatus Aminicenantota bacterium | reverse complement strand
TTCAGAAGGACGCTGCCCGGGCAATCAATGAGAGCGATCGGGCCTCCGGCCTCGAGGGCAAACGCCGTATTATCGCGCTCGGCGGTCGGCGCCGCTCCCCCCGTTCCCAGGACATGCAGCACGGCCATGACGCCGCTAACATAACACAGGCGCCCGCGCTCCTCCACTCCGCACCGGCCGCGGCCGGGACGGAGGATTGAGGCGATTCGAACCGCGGCGGCGCCGAAGCCCTCCGCTTCTCCTTCCGAACCAAGAAAGAACGGGAGGGTTGAAGAGTCTCTTCGGGGAAAATTGACACTAAGAGCTTGGGTTTCGGCTGGAGCGAGCCTCAGGCCGGATTTAGCTCTCCCGATGCGCTCTTCGAGGAATTCCGGCATTTGACTTCGCCGGCCGGCGAGCATGTCCGAGCCCCCCGGAGGGGGGCGAGTTGCGGAGCCCCCGAGAAGAGCGCGAGGGAGGGCGTCAAAAATCCGGCCCGCGAGCGGGGCCGAAACCCATGCCCTTTGAATGCCCGCTGATTCTCACCATCAATCAGATGGAAAAAAGCCGAGGGAGGATCGAAGCGATTCGAACCGCGCCGGCGCCGAAGCCCTCCCGTTCTTTCTTGGTTGACACGCACTCCCTTCTTGGCTACAAGAAACGTATGTCCGTTGATGAGATCGTCGTCTCGACGCCGGGGCGGATGTGCCTCTTCGGCGAGCACCAGGATTACTTCGGCCTGGCCGTCATCGCCGCCGCGGTCAACCTGCGCCTTTCGATCTCCGGCCGGCGCCGTCCGGACCGGCTTCTGCGCCTCGACCTCCCTGATGTGCGCGACACCGTGGAGATCGATCTCGACCGTCCGGTCTCCTACACCCGCGAGCGGGACTATCTCAAAAGCGCAGTCAACGTTCTTCGCCGCCGGGGCGTCCCGCTCCGGACGGGCTGGGACTGCCGCGTCCACGGCGACATCCCCATCAACGCCGGCGCGGCGAGTTCCTCGGCCCTGTGCGTGGCCTGGGTGAAGTTCCTTCTCGAGGCGGCCGGCGACCCGAGGGCGAAGGACCGGGACGCCGTGGCCGAGCTGGCGTTCGAAACTGAAGTCGCCGAATTCCACGAGCCGGGCGGCCGGATGGACCATTACTCTTCGGCCCGAGGGCACGTCGTCGCCATCCATTTCGGCGAGCCGCTCCGTCTCCGCGACCTGCCCAACACGCTCGGACCCTTCGTCCTCGCCGATTCACTGGAAAAGAAGGACACGACCGGCACCCTGGGATTCATCAAGAGTCACGTCTACCGGGCCGTAGAAAACGTCCGCCGGACCGTTCCCGGTTTCAGCCTCCGCAGCCCGCTCACGCCCGAGACCGAGAGCGCCGTCGATCGGCTGTCCTCGCCGGACGAAAAACGCCTCCTCAAGGGCACTCTCCTCACCCGCAACTTGACGGCCCGCGGCGAAGCGTTGTTCGACGAGCCGTCGTTCGACCATGAACAATTCGGGCGGCTCCTCAGCTCCCAGCATAAAGTGCTTCGCGACGGCCTGAAAACCTCGACGCCGAAGATCGAAGCCATGCTCTCGGCGGCCCTGGGCGCGGGGGCCCTGGGGGGAAAAATCAACGGCTCGGGGCAGGGCGGGACGATGTTCGCTTATGCGCCCCGCGACACCGGGCGCGTCGCGCAGGCCGTAAAGGACGTCGGCGCCAAGGTCCACATCGTTCGGACGGACGAAGGCGTCCGCCGGGAAACTCCGGCTCCAGAGCGAGGCCGCCGGCCGAAGGAGAGCCTATGATCAACGCCACTCAGATCCGCAAGGGCATGGTCCTCGACATGAACGGCGTCCTGTTCCGGGTTTTGGAAGCCAACTACGTCAATCCCGGAAACTGGAAAGGCATGGTCCACACGAGGCTCCGGAACCTCACCGACCAGTCGATCCAGGACCACCGTTTCCGCTCCGAAGACCGCGTCGAGCAGGCCTATTTGGAAGAAGCCGAGATGGAATTCCTGTTTCAATCGGGCGAGGAGTACGTCTTTATGAACCGCGAGACCTTCGATCAGGTCGGCTTTCCCAGGGACGTTCTGGGCGACGGCGTCTTCTACCTCGTGCCCAACATCGTGTTCATCGCCGAATTCCATCAGGGCCGGCCGATCGGCATCCGCCCGCCCCTGACGGTGGAACTCAAAGTCGTCCAGACCGAGCCGTTCCTGAAAGGCGCCACACAGTCGGCCAGCAACAAGCCGGCCGTTCTTGAAACGGGGCTTCAGGTCAGCGTCCCGCAGTTCATCAAAGAAGGAGACCTCATCCGGTTGGATACGCGGGAGAACTCCTACATCGAACGCGCCAAGAGCGCCTGACCCGGCTCCGTTCCGGAAGCCGTTCCCGTTTCCTTTCAGCGGGCGAAGGACCGCCGGTGCACTCCCCGGTTGTTGTTTTCGTCGAGGGCGACAACCGTCAGCAAGTCGTCCGACCCGTCCGGAAGCTCGAGAACGAAGGAAAACGTCTCCTGCCTCGAGTCGCAGATGCCGTCGGCGGGAAAGACGGTCTGCCATTCCCGAGGCCGGACAAGCACGCGGACTTCGACAAGCGGCGACAGGGCGTCTTCGACCTGAAAGCCGACCTTGAGCTTCGGGCCCTCGCGGACGGCCGTCAGATTCTTGATGACGGGAGGCGTGTTGTCGATCGCAACGGGCCGGCTCGTTTTCTCCCCCCGAAGCTCCGCCCCCAGGGGATTGGAGATCTTGTCCGAAGCGACCACTCGGAATTCATAGATCCCGTCCGGAAGCGTCAGGGTGTCGAGGGCGTATACCGTCTCCTCCCAGTTCTCCGCCAGCGTCCTCCAGGCGCTTTCGCCGGCGCGTCGGACGGACAAGCGGTATGCCAGACCGTCGCCGTTTTCGTCATTCGCTTCCCAAATCAGGGTCCGATACCCCCGTCTCGACGCTTTCTTGGCTGTGGACAGATCGTCGTCGGACCGCTTCTTTTTTTCTCCGGCGGCCGGAAGCGGGCTCCCCAGAATGATCTCTTCGCCTCTCGGCAGCTTGAGGAAAACTTCATCGGGATCCAAGGCCGCGACCTTGGTCACGACCGGAGCCGCGTTGGCCTGAAGATAATGGATGTCCACTCGGCGCAACGCGGGGCCGAAACGGCCGGAGTTCGTCCGGAAAAGAGCCCGGAATTGCAGGTACCGGGCCTTCGGACTGAGAATGGGCTCGCCCTCCGGCCTTTGGCAGGGCGGAGACCACTCGCTCCAGGCCGAGGAATGTTCGGGAGCGTTCCCGCTCCGGGTTTGGAGCTGGAGCGCCGTTTCGGCCGGCAACTCTCCCTGCCAGGAGATCCGGCCCCAGGAGGAAAACAATCCCGCGTCGAGGACCGGGCTCAGGTACTCCCCCTCGGTCCGAAGCTCGGACAGGAGGATGTCGGCGCGCGCGGGATTGTTGGACAGGACGACCGTTTCCTTTCCGCCCTGAAACAAAACGGTGATCTGCTCGCTTTTCTTCTGGAACAAGAGGGAGCTTTTCCCCGCCGCGTCCGCGGCATAGAGCCGTCCGCGGTTTCCCGTGCCGAAGAGAACCTGCCGCCTGTCCTCGTCCCAGGCCGCATCATGAATGAATTCCTCTTCGGAGCTCCAGAGTTTCACCGACCGGCCGTCCGGGCTGATCCGATAGAGGGTCGACGGGCCCGCGGATGATACGGAAGCGGACGAAGCGGCCGCGGGCAGAGGGGACGATGCCTGAGCCGCGGCCGAAACCGTGACGTCCGCGCCGCTCCCCGCCGCCGAGGCCGGGGAATCGTCCTTGCGGCCCGGTTTGGACGGGGCTCCGCAGGCGGCGAAATAAATCCCCCCCCGTCCGTCAAGGGCGACGGCCTTCACTTCCGCGCTCGACGGGTCGAAAACGACCGAGGCCTGCCCCGAGCGCGTCACCCGGAAAAGGAAACCGTTGCCGGCGCTGCCGGCCAGAACGTCGCCGTCGGCCTCCCGGGCCAGACAGAGGATGTGGCTTTCGACCGTTTTCAAAAGCTTCCGCCCCCTACCCTCGGCGTCGATCTCGTAAATCCCTCCTCCTTCGCCCACGGCAGCCAGGATTTTCCCCTCCCCGACCGCCAGAAGGTCCCAGATGTACTTCTCGTCGGGGTTGAAAAACACATCCCCCTTGTCCTTGGCCGTGATCTTGTAGATTTTCCCGCCGGGCGACGTTCCGGCGAACAACGCTCCTCCCTCACCCCAAACCAGACTGGTGACGTCCATCTCGGCCGTCTGGAAAAACAATTCGGGCCGGCCGCCGCGGGTGAGGCGATAGATTTTCCCGGCGTGT
Source organism: Candidatus Aminicenantota bacterium (assembly GCA_016933515.1). Taxonomy (GTDB): domain Bacteria; phylum Acidobacteriota; class Aminicenantia; order Aminicenantales; family JAFGAV01; genus JAFGAV01. The sequence continues at coordinate 11,493 of JAFGAV010000076.1, read as the reverse complement.
CCCGTCCCCAGGAACATCGTTCCGTCTTTGCCCTGAGCGAAAGAGAGGAAAAATTCCTCGTCCGGGCCGTCCAGGGAATCCTCCCGCGGCGCCAGGCCGAGAAGCCCTTCGCTGCTCGAGGAAACGCCCGTGAACGTGCCCTTCAGAAAATCATCGCTGCTCACGAAGCTCCATTTTCTGGGCGCGACCGGGAAAAGGAGGCCCAGGGACAACAGAAAAACGGCTGAGCCGAGTGCGAGTCTCTTCATGTCGGATTCTCCTGTTTCACTTCTTGACGGTGAGAGGCACGCGGGCCGAACCCTTGAAAACGAAGGGGACGGCAAGCTGGTATTCCGCGATCGTGGACCGGGTGATCTCCAAGGCCTGGGAGGACGAAACCCGCGGAGAGGTGAAAAGGGATTTCACGGTCGCGGGAAGATTGGACATCTCCTCCCCCTTGAGGAAGATGCCGGGCCGGAGGGCCAGGATCTTCACGTACACGCGGTTGTTCTTGCGCAAGTTGTTCAGCAGCCGGATCAGATGCTCCAGACTGCGCGGGACGAAATCGGACACCCGGTATTGGGTCGCCTCAAGCTGTTGCATCGTCGTCGCATCGCCGATGACGAGCTCGAATTCCGTTCCGGCGGGCAGAGGAGGAACGGGGATTTGAAACTCTTGGACGTCGGCCTCGCCGCGGAACGTCCGCAGAAAAAGTTTGATTCCGACGGCGTCCCCGGGCGCCGTCTCGTATGCGTCCAAGACGACCTTCTCCAGCCGTCCCTGCCTCGCCGTCTCGCCGGCCCGGATGTCGAGGTCCAGACGGTGCACTTCCAGATTCTGAAATTCGTTGTTGGACAGGAAATAGGTGACGGCCAAGACGAGGTTGGACAGATCTCCGACGGCGGCGTCGAAATTTCCGGAAAACAAATCTTCCAAGCGGACGCTCTGGCCGTTCTCCAAAAACACGTTTCCGCTGAGCTCCAGCGTCAGATCTCCCAGGGCGCGCTCGGCGTCCCGCAGAATCATGCCCACCACCATGCTCGTGAAAAACGGTCCCAGGATCCGGTCATTGACGACTTGCAGCCGGTATTCCCGCTTCCCGAACGATCCCCCGTCGAGCTTGATGTTGACGGGAATGGGGTGGGATTTCCTGCCCAGTTCGCCGTAGGCTCCCGAGGAACGGTCCTGCACGAAGGTCCCGACGAGCGAGCGGGGGACGGCCAGCTTGAAGGACGCGTCCAGACTGGGAATGACGGTCAGCACTTCGGCCTTGGCCATGGGATAATCGACCGGGCCCAGATTGTAAAGAGGATGCCCGAAGGCGAACACCCGGTTGCCGTCCACATGGGTCACCGTTCCCAGCGCCGACACGTCCACGTCGCCGCCGACGATCTGAATGGCCACGGGGTCCCCTCCCCGCAAAGAACCGGAGGCCGCGTCGAGGCCGGTCGCCTGAACGGCGGACCGGCCTCCGGCCACGGGAGAAAAGCCCATGCGGGCCAGGACGGGACGGTAGGGCTCCAGTCCACCGAGATTCAAACCCCGGAACAGGACAGGGACGCCGATCGGTCTCAACAGCCTGCCGTCCGCTTCCAGGGACGGTCGGGGGCCGAAAACGTCCGCGAACAGGCTTCCAAAATCCTCGAGGCGGATCTTTCCTACAGGGAGCCGCCGGGAAGCGAACGAAACAGGAGGAGCTTCCGGCTGGTCGGAAAGGCTCAGCATGTCCTCGATCGGAGTCAGTCCGGCGATGGGCTCCTTGGAGAAGGAAAAACCGTAGGCGACCGCGCCGACCAGCTTTCCGTCCACGTAGACCGGGCTGCCGCTCATGCCCTGGATGATCCCCGAATCTTCAAGACCCCGGCCCTTCAGGCGGACGAGAATGATGCTCTTTTTGGGCAGGACGTTAGGAAGAACGCCCAGGATTTCCGCGTCGAATTCCTCGATGCGGCTCCCCTCAAAAACGCTGCGGCCCTTTCCCTGGAGACCGGGCTTGACTTCGCTGAGGGCGAGAATGGGAGTCTGGGGCCGAAGGGCGGCCGCCAGGGCGAGCACGGCCGCCGCGCAGGCGGCGGCCCGGCGGAACGGTCCGGCCGATCGGCGCGCTTCTTCGCGTTTCAAGGGTTCAGTCGTTCTCGTTGCCACTCTGTCTCCTCCTGAAAATCTCTCGGCCGGGAGTTTGACCGTCGAAAAGGGAAAAGATACAATCGACATCCATGAAAGTCTTCGTGACGGGGGGAACGGGTTTTGTCGGCAGCCATCTCATCGAAGCGCTGCTCGCCCAGGGCGTCGAAGTGTTCGCCCTCATGAGAAACCCGAAAAAACCGGTCTGGCTCGCCGGAACCGACACCCATGTTCTCAAGGGCACTCTGTTCTCCATCCCGCCTCTTCCCCGCGACCTGGACGCGGTGTATCATCTCGCCGGAGTCGCCAAATCCAGTCAAACGGCCGTTTATTATACCGTCAACCATCTCGGCACGGCAAGCCTCCTGGCCGCCCTGGACCGGCAGGGCATCAAAACGAATTTCGTTTTCGTCAGCACGATCTCCGCCGGAGGCCCGTCGCCTCCTGGCGGATTCCGGCGCGAGGACGACCCGCCGCGTCCCATCAGCCCCTACGGACGGAGCAAACTCCGGGCCGAGAGGGAAGTCCTGCGCCGCCGGGACGCCTTCCCGGTCACCATCGTGCGGCCGGGCTTCATCGTCGGCCCGCGCGACCGGGACTTCCTGGAATTGCTGAAAATCATCCGTTGGGGCATCAAACCCATGCTCGGCCGCCGCGTTTTGCGCGTCAGCAGCATTTCCATCCGGGACGCCGTCCGGGCGCTTCTCCGACTCCTCCGCCCGCCGGCGCGCGCCGGATCGATTTACAACCTCGCCTTTCCCGAACCGATCGACACCACGGAACTCGTAAATACGGCGGCCGCTCTGATCGGCCGCAAAACCCTGGCCCTCCGCATTCCCGTTCCGGCGGCGCGTTGGGCCTCGTTTGCGTCCGGCCTGGCGGCCCGGGTCGCCGGGCGGAGGCCGACGCTCAACATGAATCTCTTCCTGGAGATGTGCCAGGGCGAATGGGCGGTCGACACCAGGAAAGCGGCCGATGAGCTTTCGTTCACGGCCGAAATCCCCTTCAAGAAAGCCCTGGCCGAAACACTGGCTTGGTACGTCGAAACGGGTTGGCTCCGTGGTTTCCCCGGAAGGCTTCCGGACGGCGGTCCTATTTGATGCTCAGCTGCCGCGTCGAGAACGAAACGGAAAATTTGGCCGTGTCCTTGAGACACCAGCCTTCTTTCTTCGAGTAAGCGAAATACTTCACCTTCCCCTGAAGGATGTGACTCCCCCGCTTGGCCTGAAGGCTGACGGTGAAGGGAATTTCCACGGGATCGGACATGTTCAAGGATTTCCCCTCTTCGTCCTCCAGCACTTCGATATCGAGGTCGGAATGCGTGTAGCTCTTCTTGGGAAAAACGAGTTCCGGGCAGGGGGAGAATTCAATGGTGAAAGAGGGGTGGGGACTGAGAGAGATCCCCTCGCCGGCCGTCACCCGGAGGACGACGTTGCCCTCTTCTCCCCGGGAGAGGCTCTTGGGCCTTACGGACGCCTCGATTTTCAGCAGATCGTCGGCGGCGGCGTGGAGGCCCGCCCGGACAGCCAGGCAGGCCGCAGCCATGCCCAGAACGAAAATCATCCGAGACGGCTTCATGAGTCCCGCCTGTCATCTTAGACGCGCGTTTTCGGCCCGTCAAGAATTTCTTTACTTTGAATTCACCTCTCGTTTATAATCTCCCTTCAACCATGAGCGTTCGAGCCGTCATCACCGGAACGGGCCGCAACCTCCCTCCCCGGGTGGTCACCAACGCGGACCTGGAGAAACTGGTCAACACGTCCGACGAATGGATCCGCGAACGGAGCGGAATCGTCGAGCGCCGCTGGGTGGAAACGGGGACGGGCTCCTCCGATCTGGCGGTCGAAGCCGCCCGTCAGGCCATCGACGCCGCCGGCATCCGCAAGGACGACATCGATTTCATCGTCGCCGCCACCCTCTCGCCCGACTATTATTTCCCCGGCATCGGAGTGCTCGTCCAGTCCGAGCTCGGCCTGCCGAACATCGGCGCCCTGGACGTGCGAAACCAGTGCAGCGGATTCATCTATGCCCTGTCCGTGGCCGACCAGTACATCCGCGCCGGAACCTATAAAAAAATCCTCGTCGTGGCCGCCGAAGTCCAGTCCACGAACCTGGACTTCACCGATCAAGGCCGGGACATGGCCGTTCTGTTCGGAGACGGAGGCGGAGCGGTCGTCGTCGAAGCCCATGATTCCGCCGACGGCCGGGGCATTCTGTCCACCCATCTCTTCTGCGACGGACGGTTCGCCTCCGAGCTGTGGATGGAGCATCCCTCCCCAAAGTACAATCCCACTTTTTCTATGGAAATGATCACCGAAAGGAAGACGTTCCCCCGCATGGACGGCCGCCGGGTGTTCATCAACGCCGTGGAGCGCATGCCCGAGGCGGTCCTCGCCGCTCTGGCCCACAACGGCCTGGAGACCAAGGATCTCAGCCTGGTCATCCCCCATCAAGCCAACGACCGGATCAGCCTGATGGTCATGAAAAAGCTTCAGCTTCCCGAGGAGCGGATCGTGCGCAACATCCAGCGTTACGGAAACACAACGGCCGCTTCCATCCCCATCGCCCTGGATGAGGTCGTCAGAGAGGGGAGACTGAAAAACGGCGATCTTTTGGCCCTGACGGCCTTCGGTTCGGGATTCACCTGGGCTTCGGCCCTCATCCGCTGGTAGAGATTCGGTTGCCGCCCGGAGAAGCCTGTGCTAACTTGAACCGGAGGGAAGTTGGAATAGAGTGACCGGAAACGACTCTCGGAGTCAATCCAAGGAGGATGCGATGAGAAAAACGATTATCCCGCTCTTGCTGGCGGCCTTTGTGCTCATGCCCCTGGGCGTTCCCGGCCGGACCCAGAGCAAGGACGACGCGCAGTTCGCCAAGACTCTGGACAGCTACCTGGACGCCTACTGGAAATTTTACCCCACCGCCGCCACGCTGGCCGGGTATTCCAAGTACAACGACAAGCTGGAGGATCTGAGCGGCAAGTCGATTGAAAAACGGAGCGACGATCTGGACGCCCTCAACCAGGAAGTGGTGGCCAAGATCAACCGGGGGAATCTCAGCCCCGAGAACCAAATCGACCACGAAATCCTGGTGGAGGCCTTGGAATACGAGCTCTTCCGGCATGAAAACCTCGTGCCCTGGGATTACAATCCCGTCTTCTACACGGACATCCTGGCCCATTGCGTATCCGCCGTCCTTCGCAAAAACTCGATGCCGCTTGACGCCCGCGTCAAAAACGCCGCCGAACGTCTGAAACAGATCCCCGCTTTGATCAAGCAGGGCAAGGACAACCTCAAGACTCCCGCCGAGCTTTTCACTCAGGCGGCCATCAGCCAGATGCCGGGGATCCTGGATTTCTTCAAGAGCCAGGCGGCCGAGCTCGTGTCGGGCGCTTCCGCCGACGCCAAGAGCAAATTCCTCGCGGAAATTCCCAAAGCGGTCGCGGCCCTGGAGGACTTCCACGGCTTCCTCAAGGGAGAACTCCTCGCCCGGTCCACGGGGAACTTCCGTCTGGGCGACCAGGCCCACGCAAGGCTTCTCCGCATCACGACGCATGGGACCCTCATCACCGACGAATTGGTCGCCCGGGCGAGGGCGGACTACAACAACCTCCGCCGCGAGATGGCCCTGGTCTGCATCCCGTTCTACAAGGTCATGTATCCCGAGGTCAACATCGAGCAGATGAACCGGCCCGAGGAGGAGCTCCGCAACATCATCATCAAGGGCGTTTTCGACAAGATCAAATTCGAGCATCCCGATAAATCCGAATTCATCTCCTTGGCCCGGCAGACGGCCGAAGGGATCCGGGCGTTCATCCGGAAAAAAGGCCTGGTGGACCTTCCGGAAGAGATGCCGGCCTTCGCGCCCCTGCCCCCGGAAAAACAGGGATTGACCTGGACGCGGCTGGAAGGCCCGGGAGTTTATGAAAACGGCGGATCCTCGACCGTGTACATCACTCCCATTCCCCAGGACTGGCCGCAGGACAGGGTCAATTCGTTCCTTGAGGAATACAACGACTATGTCTTTCCCTTCTGGGTGGTCAGGAGCCTGTATCCGGGGATGTTCGTTCCCACCAAGCTCGCCTGGGACAACGCCACCCGGGTGCGCAGGCTCTACCCCAACAAACCGCTCCTCATGGGCTGGCCGGTCTACATTGAGGAAATGCTGATCACGAACGGCTACGGCAACTATGACCTCCGACTCCGTCTCTCCCAGCTCCAGATGCATCTCAAGGCGGCCATGGATTTCCTTCTCGAGTTGAACATCCACCAGGGAGGCATGACCAAAGAACAGGCGATCAATTACATGACTCGCGGCGGCTTCCAGACCGAGGCCGAGGCCGAGCGCAAATGGGATCGGATCATCCTCAATCCCGGCGACGCGGCATACGCCTATATCGGCTATCAGGAAATCCTGGACATCGAAAAAGATTACCGGACGCTCAAGGGGAGCGATTTCCGGCAGGGGGAATTCCTGAAAAAACTCCTAAGTGAGGGCGCCATCCCCATCCGCATTCTGAAGCCCCGATTGGCGCAGTAACGGCAAGAAGGGATCTCCGGATTTCGGGAGGGCTTCCCCAGGCCGCGGGCGGAGAGGGGAAAAGCCCCCGGCGAGGATCCATATGAACTCAACGATTCCCCTGCCCCTGACGGATTCCCACGCCCACCTGGACATGGAGGATTTCGATTCTGACCGGGAGGAAGTCGTGGAGAGATCCTTTCGCGGCGGCCTGGAGGGGATTCTTTGCCCGGCCGATTTGACGAGTCGGCGCGGCCTGGAAGTGACGCTCGGCCTGACGAAGCGGTTTCCGAAGCTTTGGGCCGCCGCGGGAGTTCACCCCCACAACGCCTCGCTCTTCCGCCGGGAGCACCTGGACGAGATCAAACGCCTCGCCGCCGAAAACGCCATTTGCGCCGTGGGCGAAATCGGCCTCGACTTTCATTACAACCTCTCGCCGCCCGACACGCAGCGCGCCGCGTTCCGGGACCAGGCGGCCCTGGCCGGGGAACTCGGCCTGCCCGTCATCGTTCACACCCGCGACGCCGGCCAGGAAGCGGCCGACATCCTCGAGCGCGCCGGCGGCACGCTCCGCGGCGTCTTTCACTGCTTCACCGAAGACCGGACGCTCGCCGAGCGCGTGATCGGCATGGGCTATTGGCTGTCCTTCTCCGGAATCCTGACCTTCCCGAAATCGGCTCCCCTGCGAGAGACGGCCCGCTCCGTCCCCCGGGACCGGCTGCTCGTCGAAACCGACTCGCCTTATCTCGTCCCGGTTCCCCACCGGGGCCGGATCAAGCGCAACGAACCCCTGTTCGTGGCCGAGGTCGCCCGGGTCTTGGCCGAGATTCACGGCCTCGCGCCCGAACTCCTGGCCGAGATCACCTCAAGGAATTTCCGCGCTCTGTTTCCCGTCGGATCCGCGCCCGTCCGATCCGCGGGGACGTGATCCCTTGATGCCGGAGCGCGACCGGGGGGAGGAAGAATTTTACGGTTTGAAATGCCGCGCGCCCATGTTAAGATAGGGCGGCAACGAGTGAACGTGAGATTGAGCGAGCCTCTTAAGGCCAAAGCCCCGGTTCAGACCGACCTCAGGCGCCTCTACGCCCACATCCGGAGCCGCCTCGAGGACGTGGAAAAAACTCTCCGGTTGATCACCCGTTCCCCGAACCCCCTCATCACCGACATCGGTTCCTATCTGTTTCAAAATTCGGGCAAACGGATCCGTCCGGCCCTGGTCCTGCTCTGCTCGGGCCTGTTCCGCGGTCGCGGAGGGAAGGACGAGATCCTGTGCGCGGCTTTGGTTGAGCTTCTCCACACGGCCAGTCTGCTCCATGACGACATCATCGACGATTCGAACACGCGGCGGGGACGGAAGACGGTCCACGTCAAATGGGGGCCGAACATCACCGTCCTCTTGGGCGATTTCCTGTTCATCAAATCCCTCTCCCTCTCCCTGACCACCAAGCTCGAGCGCCTGAACGGCATCCTGACCGACGTCTCGGTGCGGATGATCGAGGGTGAGCTCGCCGAATACCGGCACAGCGGCAACCTGGCCCTGACGGAGAAAGAGTATTTCGACATCATCGGCCAAAAAACAGCCTCACTGTTCTCCGCGTCCTGCCGCATCGGCGGGCTGCTGGGCGAAGCCTCGCCCGAGGACGAGGAGGCGCTGGCGAATTACGGGACCTGCCTGGGCATGGCCTTCCAGATCACCGACGACCTGCTGGATTACATCGGCGACGAAAAGACGATGGGCAAGCCGGCGCTCTCCGACCTGGCCGAAGGCCGTGTGACCCTGCCCCTCATCGGCGCCCTGAAGCAAGACGGACGGGGGGACCGAAGCCGCGTCCGCCGTCTTCTCCCCAGGATCAAGTCCGATCCCGCGTCCCGGGAGGAGATCCTGGATCTCATCCGGTCCGGCACCGCACTCGAGGACGCCTATCGACGGGCCGAGGAGTACAGCCGCCGAGCGCAAGCGGCTCTCGACGCGTTCCCTCTCAACACCCATCGCCGGAGTCTCGGCCTGCTGGCCGATTTCGTCATTCAAAGAAACCGGTAGGCGTCCGCCGCCATGCTTGAGATCGAGGTGAAAATCCCCACGGAGGATTTGACGGTCGTCCGTGCCCGCCTTCTGGAGTTGGGCGCCGTCGTCCTCCAAGAACGGCATCGGGAGGAAAACACCCTGTATGACTTCCGCACCGGCGATCTCTCCCGTCGTCGGGAAGCCCTCCGGCTGAGAACGCGGGGGAGGAAAGCGGAATTGACCTTCAAGGGTCCGCCCCTGCGGTCCCGCCGGTTCAAAGTCCGCAGGGAATTCGAGACCGAAGTCCGCAAGCCCAAGCAGGCCATGAAAATCCTGAAATCCCTGGGCTTCGTCCCGGTTTTCCAATATTCCAAGCACCGCGCCGTGCTGAAAATCGACAGGGTGCGCGTCTGCCTGGACGAAACCGCCGCCGGGAATTTCCTGGAGCTGGAGGGCGAGCGGAACCGCATCATGGCCCTGGCGAAAAAACTGGGGATGTCTCCGCGATCGATGATCAAAAAGAACTACGTCGAGCTGTTGGCTAAAACTTAGTCTTCTTTCTCTTCTTCTTCGTCCGATTCTTCGGGAAGCCCGGCCTCGAATTCCTCGCTGTCTTTTTCTTCTTCCTCGACCGCTTCTTCGGGCTCGATGTCCGCCGCGTCTTCGACTTCCCCTTCGACCGTTCCTGCGCCTACGCCGTCCCCGCCCAGGAACGAGCGATCGTCCTTCTCCTCGGGCGCTTCAAGGGAAAGCGGCAGGACGCGAAAATCGATCAGCCCCTCCTTGACCTCGAACTGGGCCAGGCGGATCGGATTCTTGGTTTTGGCTTTGGAGAGGTTCTTGGCCTTGGCTCCCTTGAGCAGGGACTTGGCCCGCTTGGATGCCAGATGGACGAAACGGAATTTGCTGTCGATGTTGCCCAACGTCGAGACAAAAGGCTGATCTTCCTTTTTTTTCTTCGGCGCCGATGTTTTTTTCTTAGTTTTTGTGGCCATGGGAATTGAGGCATGATAGCACAATCCGCCGGAAAATTCAACTTTCCGAATTTGTTTAGAAGCATCTCTATTGGCGTGATATTCCCAATCATCATGGGGGGGGTCGCCTCCCCCTCCCTGTCCGGCCGGCGCGCCTTGAAGCGCATGCCGCTTATTTTTGATATAATCGGCCCTCGAAAATTTCAATGTCCCGGGCGGAAATCCTTCAGAAAAACCCGGGCTCAAAAAGGAGAGCGGCGTGAAGAGAAAAACCCTCTCGGTTCTGTGTCTGATCTTCCTGGCTCTGTCTTTTTCCTGCCAAAAACAGGAAGCCCCGGTTTATCCCGCTACGGCCAAGGTCGATCAGACGGACGACTACTTCGGCACCCTCGTGGCCGACCCCTATCGCTGGCTCGAGGACGACCAGGCGCCCGAGGTCAAGGCCTGGGTCGAAGAGCAAAACAAAGTGACGTTCGCCTTCCTGGACAAAATCCCGTACCGGGGAAAAATCCGGCAGAGGGTTACCGAAATATACAATTACCCCCGCTACTCGGCCCCCTTGAAAGCGGGGGACCATTTCTTCTTCAGCAAGAACGACGGGCTGCAGAATCAGTCCGTGATCTACGTTCAGAAAGGCCTGGAGGGCGATCCTGAAGTCTTTCTCGATCCCAACCTCATGGCTCCTGACGGAACGGTCCGCGTCAATCTCATCGGTTTCTCGCGCAACAACCTTTACGCGGCCTATTCGCGCTCCGAGGCCGGCTCGGACTGGCAGGAGATCCGGATCATGGACATCGCCTCCCGGCAGGAGCTCCCCGACCGGCTGAAATGGGTCAAGTTCACGGGCGCATCCTGGGTCGGCGACGAGGGATTCTATTACAGCGGCTTCGACGCCCCGGCCCCGGGCGATGAGCTGAAGGGTCTCAGCCGGTTCCAGAAAATCTCTTTCCATAAGCTCGGACGGCCGCAGGAGGAGGACGTCCTGGTCTACGAAGACCGCGAACATCCCCTGCGCTACAAAGGGGTCCAGATCACCGAGGACGAAAAGTATCTCTTTCTGACCCTGTCCGAAGGCACTCATGGGAACGAGTTGCACTATCTCGACCTCGGCCGAAAATCCCGGACCTTCCGGCCTCTCATCCGGGGTTTCGAATCCGACACGGGAGTCATCGACAACGTTGGCGCTTCCTTCCTCTTCCTGACCAACCTCGGGGCGCCCAACAACAGGGTGGTTCTGGTCGATCCCCGGACGCCCGAACCGAAAGACTGGCGAACGGTCATCCCCGAAAAACCCGAAGCTCTGGTCTCGGCCCGGACCGTGGGTGGGCAGCTGTTCTGCACGTACCTCAAAGACGCCTCCACCCGGGTCTATCAGTTCGACCTTCAGGGCAACCTTATCCGGGAGATCGTCTTCCCGGCTCTCGGCTCGGCCGGAGGTTTCGACGGCCGGCGGGACGATACATTCACTTTTTACACGTTCACCTCCTATACCTATCCCCCGACCATCTTCCAGTACGACATCCTTTCGGGAGAGTCGCGGGTTTTCCGCGAGACCGAGGTCAAAGTCGAGACCAAGGACTATGAGGTCGAGCAGGTCTTCACCACGAGCAAGGACGGCACGCGCGTGCCGATGTTTCTCGTTCACAAAAAGGGATTTGTGAAAAACGGCCGGGCGCCGGCCTATCTTTACGGTTACGGCGGGTTCAATTCCAGCCAGCTCCCACGGTTCAATCCGTCCGTCTATGTCCTTCTGGAGAACGGAGGGATTTACGCCGTGGCCAACCTCCGGGGCGGCGGTGAATACGGCGAAGACTGGCACCGGGCGGGCATGCTGGGCAAGAAGCAGAACGTCTTCGACGACTTCATCGCCGCGGCCGAATACCTCATCCGGGA